>SXUJ01000040.1 GCA_005790565.1 Planctomycetia bacterium | reverse complement strand
TCGACGGTGAACTCGATGTCCTGCATGTCCTTGTAGTGCTTCTCTAGTTTCTGTCGCACTTTGAGAAGATGCTTGTACGCGCTCGGCAATGCCTTCGCCATCTGTGCGATCGGCTGTGGCGTGCGAATACCCGCCACCACATCCTCGCCCTGCGCATTGACAAGGAAATCTCCGTAGAAAACATTCTCGCCGGTCGTGTTGTCGCGCGTGAACGCAACACCAGTTCCCGAATCCGAGCCCATGTTCCCGTACGCCATTGCCTGCACATTGACGGCGGTGCCGTTGAGGCCATGAATGCCTTCAATACGGCGATACTTGATGGCCTTGTCGCCATTCCAACTCTTGAACACGGCGCAGATCGCGAGTTCGAGTTGCTTCATCGGATCCTGTGGAAACGGCGAGCCAACATGCTCGCGGTAGACCTGCTTGTAACTCTCCACAAGTTCACGAAGACCCGCAGTCGGGACGAGCGTGTCTTCCTTCGCGTTGTACTTGGTCTTGATGGCGCTGAACGCAGCTTCGAAGTGATGATGATCGACACCCATCACGACATCGCCAAACATGTTGATGAGCCGACGGTAGGCGTCGTATGCAAACCGTTCATTCGAGGTGAGCTTCGCGAGTCCCGCCGCAACCTCGTCGGTGAGCCCGAGGTTGAGAACCGTGTCCATCATGCCAGGCATTGAAACGGCCGCGCCGGACCGCACCGAGACGAGGAGTGGATTGGAAGCGGAGCCGAACTTCTTGCCAAGTTCCTTCTCGAGCATCTTCACATTCTTGCGAACATCCTCCATCAATCCCTTCGGCAACTTCCCGCCGCACTCGTAGTACGCGGCACACGTGTTGGTCGTGATGGTGAATCCTGGCGGGACCGGAAGACCGATGGACACCATGTCTGCAAGGTTCGCGCCTTTGCCGCCAAGCAGGAGCTTTTGACTTGCATTGCCCTCGCACTTCGTTTCGCCGAAGTAGTAGGTCATCTTGCTGGAGGATTTCGACGACTTCTTCGCGTTCTTCGCCATCATGGTGCTCGCCATCGGACACTTCCTAACTGTGAGTGCGGGTGCTGCGGTGCGCGCAGCAGTGAATCGACGAGTGTACAGCCCTTGCGCCTACCATGAAGGAAGTGTCGAGTTCTCTCCTCCCTTCGCAATCGCGTCCTGCACGATGCGCTGCAGACCTGCTCTTGGCGTGGCCGCGAGAGCAGCCGCTCGCAGCGCTCATCAGCGGCGGCGCATGCAACGCTCAGAACCAATGGTCCATTCTCGCTCGACCGAGCGAAACGATTGTCCTCGCAGCAGCCGACTCGCGCGAAGGGACACTCGCGGCGCTTGACGCAGCGCTCGCTCGAACTCCACGCGCATCACACGAGCAGAGGCATCCCGAAGCGCGCCCCGATGCCTTGCCGTTCACGGGCGGTTGGCTGCTCGCACTGGGATACGCACTCGCCGAGAGTTTCGAAGACCGCGTCGTGTCTCGACACCGCGCAACGCGTGAGGCTCCCCGCGCAGTACTGCATTGGTGCGACGATGCGTGGTGCTTCCATCACGCAAGCCAGACGGTCCATCCGGTCGGCAACCCTCCCCCACTGACGATCGATGCCGCGCGTGCGCCGTGGACGCTTCACGAACTCACCCCGCAGGAGTCAGACTCGCATTACGCGAGCAAAGTCGACCGTGCACTCGCCTACATCCACGCTGGGGATGTGTATCAGGCGAACATCGCTCGGCGCTTCGACGCGAACTTTTCGGGTTGCGTCCGATCCTTCGCGCACGCGGCGATCACCACGAATGGTTCGTGGTTTGGCGCGCTCATGGATCTCCCCCACGATGCGTCGGTCGTCTCGATGAGCCCCGAACTGTTCGTCCGCATTGACGCAACCGGCCACATCACCACGCGCCCAATCAAGGGAACCCGACCCTCGGAGGTCCACGCTGCCGAACTACTCGACAGCGCAAAGGATGCGGCGGAACTCGCGATGATCGTCGATCTCATGCGCAGCGATCTTGGAAGAATCGCGGAAGTCGGAAGCGTCCGCGTCACCGATGGTCGATTTCTCGAAACCCATCACACGGTGCATCACGGGGTTGCGGAGATCTGCGCGCAGTTACGCAGCAACACGACTTGGCTTGATGTGTTGCGCGCGACTTTTCCTCCAGGCTCGGTGACGGGCGCGCCCAAGGTTCGCGCGATGCAGGTCATTGATGAACTTGAATCGACGCAGCGCGGCTTCTATTGCGGCGCCATGGGATTCATCTCCCGTTCAGGCACGGCCGCGTTCAATGTCGCGATTCGAACGGCGCAACTGTCTGCGAAAGTCGCGCCGAACGCGCATCGAAAGTTGTGCTATCACGCTGGATGCGGGATCGTGGCGGAAAGCGAGGCAGTCGCCGAGGTCGCCGAAACCCATGCGAAGGTCCGCGCGCTTTCCCGCCTCACGCCCTCTTCGCGCTCGATGCACGACTAAAGATCGGTCTTCCTCGCGGTCTGTTCCTGCTGCACATGATGAATCGCGCGCGCGATTTGGTCGGCGACGGTCCGTTGGTGGGTCGGGTTGAAAGCGAATTCAAAGGAGACACCGGCGTAGGTGCATTGCGTGCTGTCGATATGCGTATGCACGACGCGCCCTGACGCGCAAATCGGAACGCCGACGCCATCTGCGAGTTGAAATCGAAACCAGAAAAGGCGATGGCGCGTGAGCGCGGCGGCATCACTCGCATCAAGCATGAGCCCGAGACCGCCTCCGCCGATGTTCATAACGGTCGCGCGAAAGCATGGCCCGACGGTTGGAAGAAGATCATCATTGGGAGGCGGCGCGGCTTCTCCAGTCAGCGCCGCTGCATACGCCAGTTCATTGGCGCGCTCCGCGAGGAGCACCGATCGCGGATCGATGAGTGGCCACATTTGCGCTTTCGGCAATCGCAGGTCCGCGACTTCCACACGCTGCGCGCGTCGTGAACATCGTTCGACAATCGTTGGCATTTCCAAACGAAGTCCACGCGTCGTGGAGCGATTTCCGCCGTATGGCATCGCGTACCCGAGCGTGCGCGAACGGAACATCCATCGATTCTGGCCGATCGCGATCGCGCAGAGCAGATCCGTCCCCGGCGCGATGTCAAGCGGGCGACCGAGCGCGAAGGGACTTTCGACAATGAGTTGTTGTTCTGTCAATCCCACGACGCGCACACGCCACACCAAGTCTCCGCCTGGCGTTCCGCGCGGCGCGGCATCATGTCGGGCAACGGCGATTTCCAACGCGCCGTCCCGCTCAAGCAGTTGTTCAAGCGAGCGACGCCATTCATGTGTTCGAGATCGTGAAGCGGGCACAGCATTCCTCCAAGGTGCGGAGCAAACAAACAGTCCGCGGATGCTCAAAGACCTCCGTCGCCGCTCATCGGCTTTACACCGAAGCGACTCGCGTGAATCTTGCGCGTTTGCGTGAGAACTCCGCGGACTCAGCGCCTTCTCGTCTCCACGCAACGTTTGCGCCGGACGAGCCATTACCTGTGCGCCATCATCGTCCGCTCAGAAGCGCCGACTTCAGACGATCGAGGGCATCTCGGGTTTCTTCCCTATCACTATTCGACTGCCGATGCCCCCCGTATCGGACTTGATAGAACCGCTCGACAAGTCGCTCGAATGCGACACCCGCGGCATGCGCGCGATTCGCGACTGTCTGCACATGCTCCCTCGGGGTGCGTGGCGCTGGCTTTGGGATTCCGGCCCGCTCGAGAAGATCGAGTGCATCCGCGAAGAACGCGACGTCCCGCGCGATCATCCTCGCCTCTTGGGGCGGGAGTGAGCTAAGGCCGGCACGACGCTGCGTCTGCAACGAGTGCCGACGCGCGACGAACCACGCCGCGAATGCTGCGATGATCGCGAGTCCGATCGCACCGAACCAGAACAACGCCGCGCGACCAAGCGAGAATCGTTCGACAAGCGCACGCATTTCCGCGCGGAACGCGTCATACCCAGAACGCGCAGCAGTTCTCCATTCCGATTGCACGCGATCCGCAATTGTCGCCTGCGCGGCGCTGTCGTAAGCGACCACGCGACTGTTCCACAGGAACTCCACGCGATCGTAGATCCAACGGAATCTGTCCACGAATGAGCGATTTCGTTCGCTGATTTGGACAAGAGACTCCTCGGGTGTGGGATCAAATGCGGTCCATTGGTGATCTCCGGTTCGCACTTCGGCCCAAGCGTGCGCATTGGATTCGCGCAGGATGTATTGCTCAAGCGCGTCGTCGTACTCAATCGCGACAAATCCCGTCACGAGACGGCTCTCGATGCCGAGTGTCCGAAGCACCGCCACAAGCCCACTCGCGAAGTACTCACAGTGTCCGAAGCGATGGCGCTCGAGGAACGCAAGTATCGGGTCCTCGTCCCGCTCCACACGGAACTCCGTGAGATCGGTCGTGTACTGAAATCGACCCCCTCGCATCCAACCCGCAATTGCGCGCGCGGTTTCGCGATTTCGCATCCAACGCAGCGAAGGATCGTCGCGAACATCCTGCGCGGTCGGAAGTCCCGCGAGGCTCGCTTCCTTGAGAATGCCTCGCGCGATCGGCTCCAACCCCGCGACCGGAAATGACACATTGCTTCGAGGGGGATCAATGCTCCCCTGCAACGACTCCATCATCTGTGGCGACGGCTGCGGCTGGACGCGCAGCGCGTACCACCAGTACCGACCGACATGATCCGTCCCGACATCCCGAAGGAGCAGCGTGGCCGGATCAAACGCGACTGAATACGACTCATCCGTCGCGACTGCGAATGGCGCATACACCGTGAAGAGCACGCTCGTCGCGAGCGATCGCATCGTGATTTCCGCCGTCCACACGCCTCCTGTCGTATCGGGAATGCCCGGCCCGAGCGCGACAAACTTCGAGTCTCTCGGGGTTCGCATGGCTCGAATCGCGTTCGAGGTTCGGAGCGCCTCCCAACGGTGCGTGACTGGGTCGTACCGATCTAACACGGCGCCTCGCAGGTAGATCGGGCGATTCGATCGCAACGCTTCTCCAGCAGGATCGAGCCATCGAAGCGTGAAGAGCTCACGCCGACTTTCGTTGATGCGCTCGTTGGTAAGGAGGTCGACTCGATCGCTGAACCCACTCACCGACTCACTGTCGGTGCGGCCGCCACGCGACTCCCCGAATCGCGGGAAAAGCGTGAATCCCAGCACGCTCCCCACGAAGATCGCGAGGATCGAGGCGACCGCCACGCGCCGGAACTGCGGCAAGACTCGTCGCCCGACGCTGACCTCGAGCGGCGGCGGAAGCAGCGCTCCATCGCGGCGACGAGACGCGCGCGCGGCTTCGTAGCTCGCCTGCAATCGCCAGAGCATGGCCGTCCAGATGCTCAGCGCGAGGAAGAGAAACACGAGCGCCGCGAAGATGAACTCGACGGTTTCCAAGCAGCCACAGACAACCAGCATCATCGCGAGCGTGAGCCGTTGGCGATCTTCATACACGGTGCGCGCGGAAAAAAGTTTGATGACCAACAGCCAGAGAAGAAATCGACCGAGTACGGCGGTTGAATCCGTCAGGTCAAGTTCAGAGAGAACGCTCACCAGCGTCCACGCGAGCAGCACAAGGATCAGACTGTTGGAAACGAGCGCAGGAAGCGTGCGTCCACGCGGTCCCTCGGTCACATACCAACTCAAGACCGCAAACGCGCCTCCGCTGACGAGGAGAACGAGGTCCTTCTGACTCGTCGCGAAAGCCGCGATGCTCAGGAGCACAAGCAAGAACGCTGCGATGCGGTGCTGACGCAAGAGTGTCACGCGTTACCTCCGCGCTCAAGCGGCAACCGCAAGGTCGCGAGTTGGCTCGCGGTGAAGTTCCAACCGACGCTCGGTGCCACGGTGGTGTCGGCACGATCCGGATGCACGAAGAGAATCGTTGCGCGCTCCGCGCTGTCGCGAAGCGAAGCCGACGCGTCGCGCGGTTGATCGAGGTCGATTGCGGCGAGTGCCGCGAGCACCTTGGCGCGATGAAAGTGGCCTCTTCGCAGAGGGATCGCCGCCACTTCAAGACCGAGGACCGTGAGTCCGAACTCATCTCCCTGGCGATCCGCGAGCGCCATGAGCGACGCGGCAAGCGTGATCGCGTCCTCTTCAAGCGTGCGCGGATCAACGCCGCCCGTGACGCGCAGCGCATCAGTAGCGCGGCGCAAATCGAGCACAACCCGAACACGCGGCGGCACCGCGCGCGATCGTTCAATCGTCGCGAGTTGGTCCGTTCCCGCGAGGCGCTTCCACGCGATGTTACGCACGCTGTCACCGGAACGATACTCACGCACGCCGAAGAAATCTTCGCCGCCACCAACCTCCACCGAAGCGCGAACACCGCCCATCAGTCCGCCGCGTGCGACGCGTGCGAGCAGCGTTGGAAGCAACGGGACAACTTCGGGTTCGACGAGCACATCGCTCGGTCGTTCGAAGATCAACCGCTTTCGCAGAAGCCCGAACGGAAACGACGACCAAACCTCGAAGCTCGGTAAGCGATGGAGTCCGCGTCGGGAGGGTCGCAGCACTGCTTCCGCATGCACGGTGTCGCCAGGTCCGCAATGCAGCACCCATGCTTCACCAGCGGCGACGAGGCCAAGCGGAAGTCCCCGCTCCTCGACATGTAGATCAAACGCGGGCATGAATCGCGCCGTGTTCTCAAGCGTGTATCGAATGACAAGCAACTCGCCCACGCGGGCGCGACGAGGCTCGATCCGATGCGCACGCAATCGCAGCAGCATCGCGCCACTCACCACGCCCGAGACGAGCAACGCCACGAGCATCGCGGCAAAGATCCACACCAGCAGGTTGTTCGGCCGATTCACGCTCGCAAGGGCCACCACAACCACCGCAACGCAGTAGACGAATCCAACGGATCCAAAGTTTGTGCGTCGACGCGATGCGTGCATAGGCGTGCTTCTGCTGACTCAGGCTTGCTGTTGCGCGCAGACTAGGTTCTGTCGGACACTTTCGCACTACCCACGCCGCTTGTGCCAAACAGATCCACACCGTTCCGCTCCCGAGTTGGGCATGACCAGGAGTCCAGTAGGGATCGAGAAGGTGCTGCCAATACTCGCGCGCCGTGGGCGCAAGTCTGTCGAGCGCGCGCTGTGCAGCATCGAACAAATCCTCACCGCGGATCCCAGCGCGAAGCAAAGATGTGTGCATGGTCAAGCCTTCGTCGTTCGCCATGTCGGGCTGCGTGAGTTGCCACTGCCTCCGCGCAAGGTCCACCGAAGACTCAAGTGAATCGCGCGGCGTGAACAATCCAATGGCCGTGTTGCGCGTGAGTGCGCCAATCCCCGCTGACTTTCCGCCGTTGCTTGAGCACGCGTGCTTCGTTGGGGAGAGATGCGCCGCATGACGGAGCGCGTCGCGCGTAAGCGTGCCTCCATCCTTCGCGGTCGAATGCCACGCGCGCGAGCGCAACCAAAGTCGTCAGGATCGGCGCGACCGTGCGCGACAAGCGATTCTCTGAGGGAGATCGTTCTGACAGGCGGGGGTGACTCGCATCGATTCACTCCGGACGGGGCTTGAGCGATCGTGGCTGCCGCGGAGGAGGTTCTCGTTTTTGATCCAAGGCATCCTATAATTTCGCGATTGCGCGAGTGAGATTTTCAGGCGCGCTTCCTGGGCGGGAGTGACCCAAGTCCCTGCGATTCATGCGTTTGCGTATGGTTTTTGACCCCCAGCTTGGGCATTGAGGTCGCCGCTCCTCAACAGCGTGCGCGAGGATTTTTGTGCGGGTTTCCGAAGAATCATTTGCCTAGCCTCAGGCGCGCGCTAGTTTCTTGATGTTCGCAAAGGAGCCCTACTCTGATGCGAAGCGAGAGAGAGTTCAAAGGGGCCTGCACATCTCAGTCAATCCGTTTGGTTGACCCGTAGGCATTCCCGTATTCTTTTTCGTAACGATTTCCTCAGCCGCCCCTGGTTGAGTTTCGTTCACCCGACTGGCGCCCTTCTCATGCGGCGTCGGATTGGTTCCCTTCAGCATGAGAGGAGCAGAGAGTAGAAAATGCGGAATATCGTTTTGGCCTCGGCCGCACTCGCGGGCATTGTCGCTTCGGCGAATGCCACCTTCACTGGTTACTCCGTGGTTCTGACATCTGGTGCGTACAATGTGTACCGGGTGTACGGGAACTTCAGCGGCGCAACCGACACCGTCCTCAACGCCTTCCAGATCCACGCGCAAGCGGGCTCGTCACTGCAGGGCTTCGTCCATGCGGACGCGCTCAACGGTGGCGTTCCTTCGACCGCAGCTGGTACTTGGAACCCACAGTTCGTTCTCGCACCAGGCGCAGCCGACTCGTTCGTCTGCATCGGTGGCGGCACGGGCTTTGCCTCGGGCAACTCGACCAACGGTGACCCAGGCTGGGGCGCCGCAGGCCTCAACCAGACCGGTATCCCAGACGGCGCGACCGCTGGCGTGGCTGGTTGGTTCAACTCGAACCCACCGAACCTTCAGGGTCGCGTGAATGCTCAAGGCCAGGTTCTCCTCGGCCAATTCGTCCTCGCGACGAATGACACCGCAGGTCGCACCTTCTTCATGAAGGTTGGATACAACGACGGCATCGCGGGTTCGCCAGTGCAGTTCGGAGAAGGTCTCTTCTCCCTGCCAACCCCAGGCGCAGTTGCGCTCCTCGGTCTCGCCGGCCTCGTTGGCCGCCGTCGCCGCGCGTGATCGCGTTGTGCGCAGAGCGCACTCCGAGTCCATTTTCCTCAGTGTGTGCAATAAACCCCCACCAGCAATGGTGGGGGTTGTGCATTTGTTCGAGCGCTCAAGTCCTGTCGACTCGGTCCGAGATCGAACGCAGCGCGGTGAAACGCAGCCAATCGCAGCGCGTCGGCTCTGCTGACCGCTGCGAGTCCAGAGCGAGCGAGGCGACGCGCCCCAGACTCAACTGCCGCACGAGAGGCATCGCGTCGCAAGTCGCGAGCGCTCAAGTCCTGTCGAC
>SXUJ01000039.1 GCA_005790565.1 Planctomycetia bacterium | reverse complement strand
GTGTGGCCAAGGCAGCGCTGGAGGCTGCCAATCGTTATCTCGCAGTCGAACTTGGTCGCGGAAAGAACGCTCGATGTAACTTGATCTCTGCGGGTCCAATCAAGACGCTCTCTGCCGGTGCGGTCGGCGGATTTGACGAGATACTCAATCGCATTCCGCAGACGGCGCCACTGCCACGGAACATTGTCTCCGATGAGGTGGGCGACGCGGCAGCATTTCTCTTGAGCGATCTTTCGCGTGGAACCACGGGGCAGGTCCTCTATGTCGACAGCGGGTACTCGATCATGGGACTGTGATCACGCAAGGTCGGGTGTCAGTCGAACATCGAAAATCCAAGGCGCCGTGCTCGCGCGATCTTCAGGCGGGACGAGCGCGTCGCGAATGTGCGTAGCAAGCGGCGCGACACCTTCGCCGGTGTGCGCAGAGACGCAGTGATCCGCTTCGCGAGCAAGCGGATGCTCGCGGGCGCGTGGCAGATCGCACTTGGTGAAGACCTTGAGGTCGGCAGGCCGCGACAGCGTGGGAAAGGGCGAGTCCGGAGCAGCGAGTGCGACGAGATAGTCCGCGTCTTCGAGCATGCGAGTCGCGAGTTCGATCGCGCGGACCTCACTTGCGGGGATAGGCGTATCCGCATCACTTCGAAACCCAGGGAGGTCGAGCCAATCGACGCTGAGCCCTTGGAGGTCGAGTCGGCTCGCAACGGCATCGCGAGTGGTTCCTGCCTCCGGACTGACGATGGAAGCCTCTTTGCCGAGGAGACGATTCGACAGGGAACTCTTGCCGGCGTTGGGCAAGCCAGCGAGCACAACGCGCGGCGGGTCGATGAGTCGATTCAATCGACGAGAGCGCGGAAGATCGAGAGCGGTGGGCGGTTGTGCGCTCCAACGCGCCCCCTGTGCCAAGAGGAGTTTCACGGCGAGGCGGCTCTGCGCGCGCGCGAGCGTCGTCATCGCGAACGCTTCAACTCTGCTTTCCGCCTCGGGAAAAAGTTCCATAGGATCAACACCGTCGCGAATGCAGAGCGGATCTTCGATCCAATGCGCACCTCGGGCGATCAACCACTCGGCGAGCAGCGCGACGATTCGCGTGCCGCCGTGTGGAAAGAGCATCGCGCGTTCAGGCGCGAGACGCGCAACGAGGCCCTCATCGATGCTGCCGAACCGCCGCAGCGAGAGTGCCCCGACTTCGATGTCACTTCCGCACAGCGCCTGCAAGACCGGCGAGACTTCCCCGAGTAACTCCACTGTTGCGACGGCACCGGCGCCGTGCGGCGTGGAGCGAAAGGCGCTCACTTCGAAGGTGGGTGCATCGATCATCGTTCGGTGGCTAGTGCTTGTGACTACAACCGCTGTCTCCGCAGTCGTCACTAGGCTTATCGGTGTCTTCGAAATTCGCCCAGTCCGTGCCGAGCGCGCCCAGCTCCGCGCGTTGCTTCGTAGGAGTGGATGCACTTTCATCCGGAAGCAGCGCCGCGCGCGCCGCCGCGAAAACTCCGAGCAGAGTGAGATCGGGAACGATGCGATCGATGAGTTCATCGTCACCGAAAATCAAGTCCGTATCACCGCCGGTCGCGATGACGGGTGGAAATCCGCCGAACCGCTCCGCATACTGCTCCACGAGCCGCCAGACGAGTCCGCGGATGCCGTGGTAGACGCCTCGGATCATCGCCTCTTGCGTGTTTGCGCCCCACGGGTCGCCGACTGGCCGGGCGAGCGCCACGGCAGGAAGTTGCGCGGTTCCATGATGCATTGCGTCGAGTTGCATGCGTGCTCCCGGCGCGATCGCGCCGCCATGAAACACGCCTTCGCCATCGACGAAATCGACAGTGACGCAGGTGCCGCAATCGACGAGGATGCATGCGCTCTGCAGTAAATCGAACGCGGCGGCGGCATTGAGCAGGCGATCGGTACCCGGTGTCGCGGCGGGATCAAGGCAGGTGCCGATGGGGACTGGCATCGACTCTCCGATTCGGTAGATTTCTTCACCGAGTTGATCCGCGAGCATTTCTCGAAGTGGGGCGGCGGTGGTCTCGTTGACGCTCGCGACGACGATGGCGGTGAGTTCGCAGCTGTCAAGTTCCGCCCACATGCGCGTCGCCTCCTCGACGATCTGCGCGAACCCTTCGTTCTCAAATCGCACAGACCTTTCGAGCGCTCCATCCTTGAAGAGTCCGATCTTGGTGCGCGTATTCCCGACTTGAATCGCGACGAGAGAAATTGCCGTGTTTGGAAGCGCGTGTGACATGGGCCAACTCAGATTCGATTGTTCAGACAGAGGCGGGCGAGGGGAGTGGGGAAGGGCGAGCGTGCAGTGCAGATTGAATGGATCGGCAGCACTCCTGGAAAAGCGCCTTACTGATGGGACCGGCGTGGCCTGTCCCGACCCGAACTCCATCGAGGTTGACAACGCTCGAAACGAGTCGCCGACTCGACGAAATCATGATTTCGTCCGCTCTGCGGAGTTCGTCAAGTGTCACCCGGCGACTCATCGATGGCACTCTGATGCGTTGCGCTGCACTGAGCAGATCTGCGCGCGCGGTGCCGTGCAGGATGGGAGGCTCGTCTGCCACGGGCGGCGTGATGAACACGCCATCGAGTGAGATTGCAACATTCGAATATGCGCCTTCCCCGACGAATCCCGCGCGGTGCAAAATCGCTTCGCTTGCACCCTTCGCGTCCGCTTCGATCAGGTGTAACACATTGCCCATGAGCGAGATTGTCTTGATTTCACACAATCTCCATCGAAGGTCTTCGGCGGTGATTGCGGCGACTTCTTGGACCTCGCGGAGATCGGAGAGTGGTTCGGCGGCAGTCGCGATGGCAACGACGGTCGGGATCATCTCCGCCGAAGGAATGTGACTCCGGGCGGTTGCCACGCCCCGAGTGACCTGAAGATAAATCGTCGCATTTTGCAATCCATTGTGCGAGAGAAGTGCTTCGCAGATGCGCGGAAACGAATCCGCATCAAAGCCTCGAATGCCCGCGAGTGCAAGGCTGCGCTCAAGCCTGCGCGTGTGCAGTTCAAGGGCGACGCCGAGACGGTCAAAGAACCGCACGACCTCATAGACCCCATCTCCAAACAAGAACCCGCGATCAAGCACGCTGATGTGTGCTTGCGATGGATCGAGGATCGAACCGTTGAGGTAGATGTCCATGAATGCTGGAGAGAGTTGTCCGGGGAAACTAGGAACGCGCAGCGCTGACGAGTCGTTCCGCGCGCGCGGCATCTATGGGGTTGTACCATCGACCATCGACCTTGAGATCGCTCCCAACGATCGCGCCATCACAGGTCGCGAGTGTTTGTCGAACCGTCGCGTTTGTCACACCGCTCCCCGCGAGAACGATGAGCGGGGTCGCGGCCTTGGCGAGGGCAAGGTCTTCGATTGGCGTGGCAATGCCAGTGGCGCTTCCGGTGACGATGACTCCGTCAGCGCCGAAGAATTCCGCAGCCTGCGCGTGCTCGTCGAGTGAAGTGTCGGCGGTGATCGCATGCGAAGAGTGTTTCTTCTTGATGTCGGCGAAAATCGCGATGCACTCTGCGCCCATCATGCGGCGAGCGCTGAGAAGTGGACGCGCGTCCGCTTCGGCGCGAATGCCCTCATCGGCGACGGACGCGAACACAAAGCCCTCCGTCCGAATGAACGCGGCGTCAGCCGCAAGCGCGATGCCAAGCGCAGCGCGAGACGCATGCGAGAGCACCTGCACACCGAGTGGAAGACTGATCGATTGCCGCACTTCGCACGCCGCTCGCGTGAACGCAGCGACGGTCTCTGGGTCGACGCCTCGCAGACCGTACGGCGCGTCGTGCATGTTCTCGAGAAGGATCGCGTCAAATCCACATCGTGCAAGGAGTCGTGCCTCCTCCACCGCGTGCTGCGCAATCTCGCGCAGAGGTCGTTGCGAGCGAGGGGAGGAGGGGAGCGGCAAGAGATGCACCATGCCGATCAGGGCGCGATCGCATCCAAGGATCGATGCAGGAGCGCGAAGCGGAAATGGTCGCTTGCTGTTGGGACTCATGGAGTCGGTTCCGTGGGTGGGGGCAGTTGAGAAGGCGGCTCCACCAACGCCGGCGCGGAGCGCGGGAATTCGCTTCGCGCGAGCCGAGGAATCGCATCGACAAGTGCGACATTGAATCGATGCACGAACGCGGTGTCAAACTTGGGAGCGATTCCGAAACACAAGTATTCCTCGGCGAATCGTGTCGGGACCATCTGCAACTCTGCATGCCCTCGAATCTCTTGCGCAAGCGGTAACTCAGGCGCGACAACCGCATCGACGCGTTCCCGTTCGAGCAGTTGCAGTGCATCTTCGAGAGTCTTGGTCTGCAGAAACCGCGCATTGAGCGTGCTGAGCCAATCCGCCGCGATGCTCGATCGGACCGCGGCGACCCGGACATGGAGGAGATCCGCGGCGCTGTGCACGGTGCCGTTACCCTGAGTTCGCATCGTGAGTGCGCCGACGATGGTCGCGGTGATGAGTGAGGTGAGAATGAGTGATGCAAGCATCCACGCGCACGCGATGAATCGCCCCGCGAACGAGACTGGGACCTTGTCACCGTACCCAACCGTCGCGAGCGTGACAATGGACCACCAAAGCGATGCGCCTATCCCGCGCCAAGGGTGCGGTTCAAAGTGGCCGCCTTTGCGCCGTTCCACGAGCCAGACGAGAATTGCGAAGATGCAGAGCGCGACGAGCGAGATTCCATAGAGGTGCGAGCGCGATGGTGCGGCGAGTGCCGCCAGAACAAGTTGGAAGTCTGACTCCACACTTGAATTCACCCGAGTCGCCGCTGCGATGCCAACGGCCGCATAGGCATGCGAGAATTGAAATCTTCGCATGTTTACGGTCGTGGGAGCGATCGGCGACGCGCAGAAGTCAATCTCGCCCGCTGCGAGCGCGTCGAGTATCTCTGCTTCCGTTCCGGAGCGATACGCGACCTGCATCTGTAACTCATCCGCGATCGATTCAAGCAGGCGAATGGAACTGCCTTCCCATATGACCTTCCCATCGGGCTTCGTGAAGGCTTCCGCGAAAGGCGGTGCGTCAAACAGCCCCACAACCATCGTTTCGGTTGAGGAACCTCCCGAGGTTGTGGACTGCGCTTCGAGGGCGGATATCCCACAGAAGAAAGATGCAAAAAGTGCGGTGATCGCGTGAGCGACGGACATTCGCACAGTCTAGCAGTGCCTATGGCGACGAATTGGCGCCGACGCCCGATGTGAACGGCTATCCTTTCGACCCCTCGCGTCTTGGATGTCGCGGGAACGCCTCTAGATAGGAATGCAGGACACCGAGATGGCTCTCAAGATTGCAATCAACGGCTTCGGGCGCATTGGACGACTCGTGTGCCGGATCGCGACGCAGCGCGGAGGTATCGAGATCGTCGGGATCAACGATCTCGTGCCCGCGGACAACCTCGCGTATCTCCTCAAGTACGACACGACGCACGGTCGTTTCGCTGCGGATGTGCGCGCCGAAGGGGAGTCGATCGTCATCAACGGTCGCGCCACGCAGTGCACTGCGGTGAAGGACCCCACGCAGTTGCCGTGGAAAGCAATGGGCGTGGAGTATGTGCTCGAATCGACCGGTCTGTTCACCACCGCGGAGGACGCGGGGAAGCACCTCACGGCCGGCGCGCGCCGTGTGCTGATTTCCGCGCCGACAAAGAGCGAGAAAGAAGTTCCGACCTTTGTCTACGGGGTGAATTGCAAGCAATACGACCCGAGCGCACACAAGATTCTCAGCAATGCGAGCTGCACCACGAACTGCCTCGCGCCAGTCGTGAAGGTCTTGCTCGATCACTGCGGCATTGATGAAGGCCTCATGACGACCGTACACGCGGTGACAGCCACGCAGCCCACGCAGGACGGTCCGTCGAAGAAGGATTGGCGCGGCGGGCGCAACGCGTACATGAACATCATCCCGAGTTCGACCGGAGCCGCGAAGGCGTGTGCGCTGGTCTTACCGGAAACGAAGGGAAAGCTGACAGGCATGAGCTTCCGCGTGCCGACGGCGAATGTCAGTTGTGTCGACCTTACCTTCCGTTCGACGCGCGCGACGAGCCTCGAGGCGATCTGCGCGGCGTTGAAGGCGTCGAGTGATGGCGCGATGCGCGGGGTCCTTGGGTACACCGATGAAGAGGTCGTCTCGAGTGATTTCCTTAGTGATCCTCGAAGCTCGATTTTTGACGCGAAGGCATCGATCCAACTCTCGGATCGGTTCTTCAAGTTGGTCAGTTGGTACGACAACGAGTTTGGTTACGCCAGCCGCTGCGTCGATATGCTCGCGATGATGGCCTCGCGAGAGTGACCGTCGACGCGTGCGCGCCGTGCGGTGCATGAAAAGGCGGCTGACCCATTGGGCCAGCCGCCGTTCTATCTTTCGGCGGTCGAATCAAACTCACCAGCCGCCGCGAGAACCACCGCGCGCGGGGCCTGCGTGATTGCCGCCAGCGCCCTTGCGATGACCACTCCCCGAGGAACTCGCGTGTGGCGCGCCTGAACGGGCGTGCGGTCGCGGCGGTGCGCTATGCCCGCGATCCTCGCGTCCTCGCGCATGCGATTTCGCCGCTGGCACTGGGTGCTCGGACGAGCCGCGATTGGAAGAGGATCGCCCTTGCGCAGCGCCCTGTCCTCGTCGCACGCGCGGTGCGCCACTTCTTCCGCCGCCGCCGCGCCCTTGTCGTTCGCGCGGCTCGCGCGAGTCATCATGGGTCGTCTCAAGCTGTGGAAGATGCGTGGGCAATTCGACGCGAGCAATCACCTGTCGGGTGATCTTTTCAATCTCACGGAGCAGGCCGCGTTCGTCTTGGTCACAGAACGCGATAGCGACGCCAGACGCGCCCGCGCGCGCCGTGCGTCCGATGCGATGGACATACGCCTCGGGCTCCATAGGGAGGTCGAAGTTGAACACATGCGTGATGCCATCGATGTCAAGGCCGCGCGCAGCGATGTCGGTCGCGACAAGGACTCGGGTCTTGCCTTCGCGGAACGCGTCAAGGGCTCGAGTTCGTTGATTCTGCGCCTTGTTGCCGTGGATCGCATCGCATTCAATCGACGCGCCTCGAAGTTTCTTGACGACGCGATCCGCACCGTGCTTCGTCTTCGTGAACACGAGGGCGCACTCGATGCTGTCGCGCTGCAAGAGGTGGACAAGCAGCGGCACCTTGAGTGCCTTGGGAACGCCGTAAATCGTCTGGGCAATCTTCTCGACGGTCGTGGCAGCGGGAGTGACGGCGACCTTCGTTGGCTTGGTGAGAAGTTGCTCGGCGAGGCCTTGAATCTCCTTGGGCATCGTTGCGGAGAAAAGCATCGTCTGCCGCTTCGTGGGCAGCGTTTGCGCAACCTGACGAATCGGTTGGATGAATCCCATGTCGAGCATCCGGTCTGCTTCATCAAGGACAAAGAAGGTCACCGCGCCAAGGTTCACAAGTCCCTGACCCATGAGGTCAAGCAGTCGACCAGGTGTGGCGACGAGTACGTCGATGCCGCTGGCGATGGCGCGCACTTGCGGCCCTTGCCCGACGCCACCAAAGATGACGGTGTGCTTGAGCGCGGAGTTTCGTCCGTAACGAGCGAAACTCTCGCCGATTTGTGCGGCGAGTTCGCGTGTGGGCGTCAGGACGAGCACGCGGGGTCGCCGGCCCGTGGGGAGCTTGGTGGCACCCCGTGGATCGTTGAGCAGTTGATGCAGAATCGGTAGCGCGAAAGCGGCGGTCTTCCCGGTTCCGGTTTGCGCAATGCCCAGAAGATCTCGCCCGGCCACCGCTGGCGGGATCGCTTGCACTTGAATAGGTGTGGGCGTCTCGTACTCATCTTCGATGAGTGCGGCGAGCAGCGCGGGATGAAGACCGAGCGCAGCGAAGGCGCTTGGCGCAACGGACGGAGGGGCGAGAAGTTCAGGAGACGGGGTTGCGTGATGCTTCAAACAAAAACAGGCCTTCTGCTGCGGCAAGAACGGATGCCGCGGGGCGTTGAGGCAAGCCAAAGTCCGATGACGATCGAGTGATCAACGAGCGATCAGCGATGGACCGGGGACGCGCCCTCGATTGCAATCGAGGGCGGACACCGAGTGGACTGGGGAGAGCCAGTTGGCGCGTAGATTCGCTTCCGTTGCGAATGTCTACGCGGCCGGCAAGGTCCCAAACTCTTCGGAGGGGCATGCCCATCTGAAGTGTTGCGTGGTGCGTCGCATGAAAGCGAAGCGCCGCGCTGAGTTCACCGGCGAGGAGCGACCACTATAGCCGCTCGGTACGATTTCGTCCGATGCGGGTCCGCGGAATCACCCCACTCCTCACTGTTTCCGATGTTCCACGGAGCATCAGGTGGTTTGAATCGCTTGGATGGAAGCGCGGGTTTGCATGGAATGCAGGCGGTTTGCTGCAGGAGGGGTCGCTCGCGAATGAGCATGGGGACGCGACCTTTGGGGCGGTGTGCGCGGCTGGGGATACGCAGATTTTTCTATGTCGAGGCGGTCAAGGCTCTCGCGGCACCATCATGCCGAAGTTCCCGGGGGATGACGAAACCGACGGCGTGTGGATGAGTTGGTGGGTGGACTCCGTCGAGTCCCTTGAGTCGCTCCATCAGAATGCACTCGCGCTCGGTTACCTCGTGACGATGCCGCCAACCGACGAACCGTGGGGTGTGCGAGAGTTTCACCTCAGACATCCTGATGGGCATATGTTCCGCATTTCCGCGGGACTCGCGCCGAAAGAATCCACATGAAGCTCCAAGCGCACTTCTCGCCCTACCAACGCAAGCAGTATCTCTCGACGGTTGCCGTCAAGGATCGCGCTATCGCGCAACGCCTCTGCGTCCTGCTCGAGGGGGCGTTCGGCGTGAAGGACATTCAGGTCTATCGCAACTTTCCAGTCGTCGTTCGAGACATGGAGTGGATTGCCGGATTCGCGATGCGTGTCAAGGCTCCGATCGTGTACTGCTGCTCGCCGGAAGTCCTCAAGGCGTTAGGCAGGGAGATGCAGCCGTTGATGTCTGGCAAATCTTGTCTTGAACTTCGACCCCGTGGAGGGGTCACGCTCGAAGACATCTTCGCCCTCGTGGAACGCGCTTACAAGATTGCATCGCAACACGGGGGAATGATCTGCAAGGCAGACCTGAAGACGCGCGAGAAACTGCGGGCAGCGGCAGTCGCCGAGTCATCAAGCAGTAAGACCGCGAAGATGCTCGGCAGGAAGCCCATCACGAAGACCGTCAAGAAGACCGTCAAGAAGACCGCCCGATGAGTGAAGTGCTCCGCCCCGCGCGAGGCACGATCGAAGTGCCGATCGACAGCGTCGAGACCGCTCGGCTCTGCGCCTCTATCGCGACGCGCCTTGAGGTGTGCGATGACCTTGCCAGCGAAGGATGGACTCCGCGCGAAGAAGTGCTCCGCGGTTGCGTCGATGTCGTGGCGGGCACCGATTGCACGGTCGTCTCCATGATTCGATCTCGAAACAATGGGCTGCCGACGACGCTGACGGCGGCTGGATTTGAGGCGACACCGCGCGCGATCGACTGCGCGATGCGCGAGATTGAAATGAGCGCACGAGCGGGGGCCCATGCAGTCGCCATCGGATTCCTCTCTTCGCAAGGCGGAATCGACATCCCAGCGTGTTCGCGCTTACGGGATCACGCGCAGGGCCTCGGGCTCCTCGTCGCGTTCTTGCGGACGGTGGACCTTGTGCGAGATCGTGCGCAGGCGATGCGAGACCTCGCGCAACTCCGCGTCGTTCGCGTCGTGACGGCAGGGGTGTTGGGATGGGATGCGGGTCGTTTGTCCTTGCAAGAGCGAATTGGGGTGCTTCGCGCTGATGCTGAAGTTCTCTCGCATGAAGCTTCGCGTCGAGGCGAAGCGATGGTGGCGATTGTGCCTGGGGGCGGAGTTCGTGCTGCGAACGCACAGGACTGGCGCGCGGTTTCCCCGCATTTGCACGCATCATGCCGCCGGAGCGGGTCGTTCTGCCTTGACGAGTTGGTCGCACTTCGCCTCGCGCTGAATGCGTAACGGATGCTTGTTCTGTCGTGAATTGTGCTCGCCGACCCCCTCGGTGTGCCGTTGGGAGAGGGGCGAATACCCACTCCTTTGCCGGATCGTCAGTTTTCCTGAGCGGGATTGAGAGATGGGGAGTGGTCGTGCGGAAGTGGTTGTCCGCATGTTGAGGAGCTCGCACAGCGAGCGGCACGCGGACGAAACAGCACTGCTCCCATCCAAAGAAACAGAGGCCCCCAATGACCACCAAGCTCCCAATCGCAGCTCTCGCGCTCTCCCTGTCCGCGCTCTCACCAATCGCTTCCGCCGCGACCTACTCGAATGTCAGCGCGATCACAACGGCGGCCGCCGGCACAGCATGGATGAACGACAGTGACTTCATCAGCGCGCCCGGCACAGTCTCTTCGTATGTGCAGGCTTCGCCCGGCACGAGCGCGGCAGCCAACGGTGCACTTTGGATGCTTCCCACTCGCGTGCAGTTCGATCAACAGAATGTCGTCACTTCGGCATCGGGCGATGACGCGACCGCGACCGAGGCTCTGAACTACGAATTCACGATTGACTCGGACCAAATCGCAACGCTCTCGAGCAAGCACACGCTTCGCCTCTACTGGGGCAATGCTCCCGAGGCCGTCTCGAGCATGCGCCTTGTGAATGTCGCAACCGGCGAAGTCCTCGTCGATGACATCTTCAACACGCTTAGCGTCCGTCGCTACGACATTCGCCTTGATGCGGGCACCTACGCGGTGGAGTACACAGTCGACACAAGCACCGTCGGCGCGGGCGGCTTCCAGTTCAACACTGGTTTCGGGATGCGCTTGGCGGCAGGCAACTGAATCGCTCAAAGAACTGAAGGGACTGCGACAGGCGCGTTGGGCAACCGACGCGCCTGCGCTGCTTTCCTGCGAAGCAGCAGGTGCGAACAAGGACGCAGCACTTCGGAGCGATTACGATTCGTCGGTGGGAAAAAACAACACCGTGACAGGGTCACGGTGTTGCTGCCTCATCGGAGTCGATGGTTCATCGAATCCGATTCGTTTGTTACGCAGCCGGCGGCGGAGGTGGCGCTGGCGGCGTGCCCGGGGTTGGCGCGGGAGGGGCGCCTGGTCCGCGTGGAGTGCGCGGGGCGCGGGGCGTACGGGAATCGAATTCCTCGCGCGTGACCGTCCCGTCACCATTCTTGTCGAGTCGCTTCAAACGCTCCCAACGATCGCCGCATTCATCGGCGGTCAAGACGCCGTCGCCGTTCTTGTCGAACTCTTTCAAGAGGTCGTCGAAGGATCGGGGGCGACCGCCGCCTGGTCCTTGCGGCGCTGGCGGATCGCCACCTGGAGTTGGGGGCGCGAAGTTGCTCGCGCCTGCCGACAAGGTCAGCGAGGCGGCGAACAGAGCTGCAATGGCAGCACACTTGAATGGCGATTGTGAAGACACTTGCATGCTTGGTTTCCTTATGACCAAGCGGAATGCTTGGTCATAGCGAACGCGCTTGCTCGTCTCTCATTGCGCCGAGGGAATGTTTCGGGGACAGAATTCGGGCGTCATGGTGGACAACCGCACGAAACGAAGCGCGGCGCTCCATGAGCGAACTCACGAAGCGCCGCGTTCGGCACCGGATCAGAAGAGTGGTGTCGACTTAGACGGACTTGGGTTCTGGCTTTGGCTCTGGCTTCGGTTCAGTGCCAGGCGCTGGAGCCGGTGCGGGAGCAGGCTCGGTTGGCTTTGGCGCGTCTTGCGCGAGCTTTGGATCGGTTGGCTTTGGCTCTGGCTTTGGTTCAGTGCCAGGCGCTGGAGCCGGTGCGGGAGCAGGCTCGGTTGGCTTTGGCGCGTCTTGCGCGAGCTTTGGATCGGTTGGCTTTGGCTCTGGCTTTGGTTCAGGCTGCGGTTGCGGTTGACCTGGGCATGGAGCCGGAGGAGTCACCGGTGGTTCAGCGATGGAGAACGCTGCGAGGCTCAGTGATGTAACGGTTGTGACTGCGAGGAGAGTGTTCTTGATTTGCATGGTGGGTTCAGTGTTCTTGGAATGAGAAATGACCCGGTGCAAGGGTCTTGATGCGCTCAGACGCGCCATCCGGTCGATGCATTCCCGCCTTCGCAAAACATTTTCAAATCGCCGTCGGTGAACCGCAACACTTCCCCTTGCTTTCGTTCATGCTGCCTGCATCACAACAGCCGCATCCGCCAGGTGCCTCCCCTCCACAACATGCATCTGCTCCTGCGCTACGAGAGATTGAAGGTTTCGACAGGGCGGCGAGGATGCAGGTTCCTCCATCAAGATTCGGAACGACAGCGATGCCGCTTGTGAGTAGCGTCTCGCCTCGTCGAACGAGGACGCAGGCGTCGCCTCCGTCAACAGCGATGTCGCAAGGACTGTCGCGCGGAACATGTACGAGGATCATTTCTCCTGCAATCGCGCCGGCCGTTGCGCGGACAAGCCGAAGCGTACCCTCCCATCGACTCCGGTCAAAGATGAGATTCACATCTCGAACACTTGATCCGAGCGGGACACAGACGACTTCATCTTCGCCTTCAAACTCAAGCCCCGATCCAATCAACGGGACCGCGTCAGTCCCATGCGCGCGTTCAAGGAGAAGGCCCTCACCCTCGAGGCAAAGGATCGCGCGGCGCATGCCATTCCAAGTGCTGCACACCGCACGGGCGGGCACATCCGCGATCGACAGTCTCCAACTCCACGCGGGTTGGTCCGTGGAGGCGTCGGTCGCAAGTTCGAGGGTCGTGCCGAGACCGTTCTTCCACGGCATGCGTTTGGCGGCGGTTGCGGCGAGGATCTGCATCGCGCGATCGTAGCAAACGCGGTCGCGCCACTATCGCTTTCGAGCGACGATCTCAAGAACGCTTGGTGCGATGAATACTGAGGCTGGATTCGCCTCGGCACTCGCAAGTTCCTCCTCGATTTCGTGCTGCCATTCGGTTGAGACGAGGCCGAGGTTCACGAGCGTGGGCGTGTAGGTGCGGATGAAACCCGCGGGCCAGTGCCAGAGTCGTTCGCTCGGGCGTGCCGCTCGGGCGATGGGGCGCGTGGACAGGATCTCAAACCCCTGATCGCACAGTATCTGAGGAAGTCGGCGGGCGATGTTTGCATCACCGCCTCCCTGTGCGAAGCTCTGCATCGCGAATTGCACAAACTCTCGGACACGCACTGACCCGCCGAGGATCGAGTAGGTCTCGTAGGCGTAGTACTCATGCATCGCAAGTGTTCCTTGCGGCGCGAGGAGTTCGCTCACCTGCGCGATCAGTTTGTTGGGATCTCGCACGAACATCGCGAGCCACCGAACCCACGCGACATCGAACGCATGTTGGAATCGAGCGGGGAGCGCCTCTGTCATCAAGTCGCACTGCAGAATCTCGAAGTTGCTTCGACCACCCTCGGCGCATCGTTCGCGCGCTTGCTCCACAAACCTCTCGGAAAGTTCGATGCCCGCAACGGTGCCTGTGGGACCGACCTCTTCCAGCAGCGCGGCGGTCGCGAGTCCAGGGCCGCAACCGACATCGGCCACGCGACCACCCATTCGCAAACCGCAACGCTGCCACGCGGACCGTGCTTCGTCAATCCAGAGTGAGTGCTGAAAGGTGAGCCGATCGCGCTCGGCCGCATGTGTTCCGAGGACATAGTCTTGATTCGCAGAAGCGGACATGAACACACTGTACGCGCGTATGATTTCGTTGGAGGTTCCCATGGTTGAAGTGAACGCTGTGTACGAAGGTTCTCTGCGATGCTCTGCTGCGCATGCACCTTCGCAGTCCTCGATTCGTACCGACGCGCCCAAGGACAATCATGGGAAGGGCGAGGCGTTTTCACCGACCGACCTCGTCGCGGCGGCGCTGCCCACTTGCATGATGACGATCATGGGTATTGTCGCGGCTCGCCACAACATCGAACTCACGGGAATGCAAGCGCGCACGATCAAAGAGATGTCGAAAGATCTTCCACGCCGCATCGCGAGCTTGACGACAGTCATTCGCGTGCCGATTGCATCAAGCCATCCACAGCGGGAAGCGTTGGAGCAGGCAGCGCACACCTGTCCGGTTCATGCAAGTCTGCATCCTGACATTCACGCACCCATCGAGTTCCAGTACACGAGTTGACTCGTATGCATCGCGCGTCGCACTTCGGCACCGCGAGGTATGGAGGGGGCGGCGACGACGCATCAACGCGCATCGGATTGGTCCGATGAGCGCACCCTCGTCAATGGGACTCACGGGTGGATGAAGTGGATTCCTGAAGGGTGTCTCCAACCGGCGCGGTGCGGCTTCCCGAGCTGCCCTGCACGCCTCGAATCGATCGACACGCGAGCTAGTCATCCTGATCGTGGTGCGGCTTCCAAGCGGAGATGAGCTGCTGCTGCACGATTGCGGGCGCGAAGTCATCGTGGCTGTACTCCATGATGAAGGACCCCGTGCCTCGCGTCATGGACTTCAGCGTGTTGGCGTAGGTGGCGACCTCGGCAAGTGGAGCTTGCGCCTTGACGACGGAGGTATCTCCCGCGAGCGACTGCGTGTCGAGAATCCTCCCGCGTCGCCCGGAGAGGTCAGCCGCGACTGAACCGAGCGAATCGGTCGGCGCGGTGATTTCCAATTCGACGAATGGTTCCATCAGCACAGGGCTTGCTTTCTTGAACGCATCGAGGAATGCCTTTCGACCAGCCGCAACGAACGCGATCTCTTTGCTATCCACGGCATGCGTCTTGCCGTCGTAGATGCTCACCTTGATCCCTCGAACGGGGTAGCCAGCGATCACTCCAGAACTCATCGCCTGACGAACACCCTTTTCGATGGCAGGGAAGAACTGGCGCGGAACGCTTCCGCCGAATGTCTCGTCCGCCATCTCGAGCCCTTGCGGATCCGCCTCCGAATCCGCGATCGGTTCGATCCGCAGAAACACCTCCGCGAATTGCCCAGCGCCGCCGGTTTGTTTCTTGTGTCGACAATGTCCATCTGCTTTCGCAGTGATGGTCTCTCGATAAGGGATGCGAGGCGGGCGCGATTCGATCGTGACGCCAAATCTCTCGGCGAGCATTCGCACGATCACTCGAAGATGCAACTCGCCCATGCCGCGGATGACGGTTTCGCCGGTCGATGCGACATGCGCAACCTCGAACGCAGGATCCTCCAAGATAAGTTTGTGCAGCGCATCGCTCAGCTTGGCTTCCGCGCCCTTGATGGTCGGTTCGATCGCGAGGCCTTGCATTGGAGTCGGAACATCAATGCCCTTGAGGTGGAGCCCGATTGGGACGCGGCCATCGTGCAGGATGTTGCCGGTGCGCAGTTCTTCGAGCTTTGACACAACACCAATGTCGCCCGCGCCAAGCCGGTCCACTTCAATCAGTTTCTTGCCCTGCGCACGGTAGAGGTGCTTGATGTGAATCAGTTTCTTCTGCCCGTCGATGTGCACGGCCATATCTTTGGCGATCGTGCCTTGATGCACACGAATGCTCGCGAGTCGCCCAACATACGGATCGGCCGCGATCTTCCACACATGCGCGACGAGTGGGAGTGCGGGATTTGATTCTGGTTTCCAGTTCTCCCCACGGTCGGCATCATGCGTAAACGGCCGAGGATTTCCTTCGGTGGGGCAGGGCGCGAGCGCGATGAAATCCGCGAGCAATTGCCGCACTCCAGTTCGGTCACGAGCCGAGCAGAACGCGAGGGGAACAAGGTGCGACTCTCGCAGCGCCTTCTCAAATGCGTCGTGAAGTGGGAGCGGGGGGAGTGCCCCGTCATTGAGGTAGCGCTCCATGAGCGCTTCGTCGACCTCCACGATTTGGTCAATCACGCCCGAGTGAAAACCAGCGACCGGGCCTAGGTCGCTGGTGCCAGAATCTGCTTCAAAGCAGTCAACCACGGCATGACCGTGATCCTGTGGAAGATCAATCGGGCGTAGTGCGGCTCCAAAGAGATCCTGGAGCGCCGAGACCACGGGGCGCATGTCTTCCTCGCGATCAATCTTGTTCACCACGATCATGTGCGGGAAGCTCCGCTCTTCGGCGAGCCTCGCAACGCGACGAAGGACTGGATCATGCATCGACCGCGCATCCGTCACGAGCACCACCAGGTCAGCAGCTTGCAGCGCGTTCGTTGTTTTCCCGAAGAAGTCCATCGAGCCCGGGGTGTCGATGATGTTGAGGTGCACGCCGTGCGCCTCAAGATGTGCTAAGGATGTTTCGATGGAATGTCCCAGGTCGCGCGAGATCGGATCGTGATCACCGACCGTGTCCCCGTTCTCGACAGTCCCGAGTTTTTTTGTGACGCCTGCCTCGAAGAGCAACGCTTCGAGCAGTGATGTCTTCCCAACACCAGCCGGACCGACAAGCGCAATGTTCCGGATCCCCACCGTCTTTGTGTTGTTCGTCATGAAGCAATGCCTCCGTGATTGGTTGTAGGCGAGTGACCTCTGTATCTCACGCTTTTTCTGGGAGAATGCAAGGATCGTGCCATGATTCACAAACATTGCCTTCCCGAGGGGGATTCCCACTCGAACGCCGGATGCACGCGCGGTCTTCGGTGCGAGAGGCGCTGCCGCAGTGTTCAAAAAGCACCACGCACCGATCGAAATCGGTGCGTGGCGGGTGCATGTAAACCAGAAAAGCCGCGGGACCCGTCAGCCCCATGCGTTCAGGAGAGCGGTGAGGTCAGCGCCATCCACGACTCCGTTTGCGTCGATGTCGCCTGCGCCTGAGGTCCCCCAGTTGTTCAGCAGGATCGAAAGATCAGCGCCACCCACGGCACCATCGCCGTTCAAGTCTGCGGGGTCCGATGCGGGCGCACTCGGGCCTCGCACTGCAGCGGGCGCCGAAGTTGGCGCGCCGGCGCCACCTGGTTTGAACAACTCAATCGAACCGTTCACCGGCGTGGGTGCTTGGTTCGCATCGAACCAGAAGTTGTACATCGTCGCGAATCGAATCGCATTGCTGTTCGGACTTGCGGCGTAGGTTCCGCAGTTCCATGTGAGCGCGCCATTCGCGAGGCTGTTGGTCCAGTCGGTTGGGAGTGATGGATCACCCGAGTGATAGTTCACATCGTGAAAGCCAACGTTCGTGACAACCACGCCGGCGGGAATCGGAACGGAAAATCCGCGCGCGGATCGATCGGAGTTGAGATTGTGGATGGCATACTCGTAGCGCCAAGTACCATTGCCATTGTCCTTGGCGGTGCAGCCGACGAAAAACCGTCCATCGTTGGCGATGTCGACCGTCGCGACGGTTGCGGTTGGATCGAGGCCTGGCCACGCTTGAATTGCAGCCTTTTGTTGAATCGTTCCACCCGTAAGCGCCAGCGTGTATGCGCCGCTCGTGAGTGTGCCGACCGTAAAGGAGCGGTAGGAGGCGTTGTTGTTTTTGTTGCCGACGGTGGCATCCTGTTGATGCACATACTGTGCCTCAAAGAAATACTGGGCTCCTGCGTTGAGTGCCGGATCCAAGTCACTGCCGTTGACTTGCAATCGACGACCAATCGTCGCCGCTGCAGAGGGCATTCCTGCGTTGATGCTGCCGGGGAAAGTTCCGGTCGCGGCGTTCACCTCGCTGCGTGTGCCGAGTCCGCCTTGGCTTCCATTCAAACCCGAGCTGTATGGATCGGAGCATCCAACGCCGAGGTAGGTTCCATTCGGGTGTGCCGTACACGCGCCGCAAAGCGTCTGCTGGAGTGCGGTGAATCCATGCTTGCCCCAGCTCATGCCGATCTGTTCGAAGCGGCCGTTCTTCAGTCGAAACGCATTCATCGGGATGAAGGGATGCCGATTGTCCGGTGATGCAAACCACTCAAGTGGTGCGGTGCCAATGTTGCAACTGGTCGTACCGATGGAGTAGGACATGATCGTCTGGCCGCTGACCACGACCGAGCCGTACTTCGAGACATTCGGGATGGCGCCGACGATGACATCTGCGCCAACACTCGCGGTGCCGCCATCGCCGCCGCGAGTCCCGCTTGCGGTTGCCGAGAGTTGACCGATGAAGATCGCGGAGGTGCCGAGGGCGAGTGCCGAGAGAATGTGTGAGGTTTTCATAGGGATTGATCGAGGGGGGCTTTGTGTCGAGCGACACCGCTCGAGAGTACTCTCAGATCGGGCCAAGTCGAAGAATGTGAGGCAGTTTTCTTGCGCGCGGGTTGAGGGTGGTGGCTCACAGAATCCGGCGTAGTCGTCAAACATCGTGGTTGCGTGCGCGGATAGCCTCTTGTGCGTGCCTCGTCGTGCTCCTCGCTCCTCGGTTTCCTGCGGTCAAGCGACCGAAAAAGTCGTCCTTTCCACCGCCGATGGGCGGCGACTCCTGCTGCAGGGCTGCGCGCTTGGAGCGCCGCCATCGAAGGCCTCTTCGAAAGGAGTCGAGGCGCTACTCAAGCAACTTGGATTTCTGCAACTCGACAGTATCAACAGCGTCGAACGCGCGCACCACCTGATTCTTCACACGAGGCTTGATGGCTACGCACCATCGATGCTGGCGCACCTTGCCGAGAAGAAGCGCTCACTCTTTGAGCATTGGACGCACGATGCGAGCATGATCCGCGCCGACTGGCGGTTGTGGTGGTCGCACCGATTTGTTTCGGCGCGCGAAAGGATGCACAAGAGCGCTTGGTTTCAGGGACAGCTCGGAAAGCATGGCATGCGCCACATTGTGAAGGTGCGAGAGGCGATTCGCGATCGAGGACCGCTCATGGCGCGTGACTTCCCGCGTCCCAAACGAGCCGGAGCGGGATGGTGGGACTGGTCGCCGCAGAAGGCCGCACTTGAGTATCTCTGGCGGACCGGCGAAGTGGCCATCCACTCGCGATGCAACTTCGACAAGGTCTACGACCTCTCGGAGCGCGTGTATCCAGAGCCCGCCGCGCACCCACCTCGCGAAGCCGTCGTGGATTGGGCGTGCGACGCCGCGCTCCATCGCCTCGGTTGCGCAACGGCTCGCGAGATCGCGCAATTCATGAACGCTGTTTCGATGCAAGAGGCGAAGCAGTGGTGCCTGCACGCAGTGCAGGAAGGGCGCGTGCTGAGCGTGGGACTGGCTCGCGGCGCGTCGAAATGCGTGGACGGCGTCGCAGTACTCGACTGGAAGAGTCGTGCAGCACAGCCAATGCAGACGAGTGGCGCGCGACTTCTCGCGCCATTCGATCCGTTGATTCGTGATCGCGCGCGTCTGCTCGACCTCTTCGATTTCGATTATCGATTCGAAGCTTTCGTTCCTGCGGCGAAGCGCCGTTACGGCTACTACACGATGCCGGTGCTTCTCGGAGATCGACTGATCGCGCGGACGGATCTCGCGAGTGATCGTGAAGCGGGGGTCCTGCGCGTCGCGCGAGTCTTTCTTGAGAAGGGATGTGCGGTGCGTAGCACGCTCACGGCGACGAAGGAAGCATGCGATCGGCTTGCTGCACAACTCGGATTACGCGTGGTGTTTCCACGACGGTGCTCAAAGCACACGCCCGCGTGAGGGTCGCGTCACGCGAGTGTCGAATGCGTGCTTCGTGCGCAGGGGCGTCTTAGATGGAGCTCCACGCGCTCAAGAGGATCGCCAAATCGGCGGCGTCGACAGTTCCAGTGCCGTCGAAATCTGCGGAGCCGGAACCGCCCCATTGATCGAGGAGCACCGCAAGGTCTGCGGCATCAACGATTCCATCTCCGTTGAGATCGCCGAGTAAACCCGATGGCTGCCCGAGCGCACCGTCCGCGCCAATGCGACCTGCGTAGACATCACTCGCGCCCGCACTCGCGCCGCCTTGCCAACACACCACCGATGCGTCATCGTCGGTGTTGGTCGCAGAGAGTCGATACTTGACGCCGGAGCTCGTTGCCACATCGCTTGTCCAGAGAACGCTCCCGGTGCTTCCGAGGCCAGCGCATCGAAGTGATCCTTGCACTGCGCTCGCGCTGTCAACCCAGAAGCAATTGATGCCACTTCCCGCGCGGGAAGCCGTGGCGAAGTCGCGGGAGTAAGAACTGGTGTTCATCGCTTGCACGGCGACACCGCTGTCTCCCCACACGCGCGCACCCTTCGCGAAGCACTGCCCGAAGATGCCGTAGTTCGAACTCGTCGGAACATGCTGCGACCAGAAGGTGTACAGACGACCGTCCGATCCGAGCACGCTCGAAGGGCTGACGCGTTCGTATCCGGTTGTCGTGGAGGTCACGGGGATACCGTTTGTTCCATACAGGATCGCACCGGCGGCGCTTACGCGCTGCACGAACGATTGCAGTGGGCTTGAGGTGTACCAGGTGAAGTACGCGCCTCCCGCGCCATCGCTGACGAAGGGGGGGTATGCGCCAAACTGCAGCGATCCGGTGGTGAACACCGCGGTGCCATTGGCGGCCCAAGGCTTTGTTCCGTCAAGATTCACGCGATGAGCGCGAAGCACTTTCGCAGCCGTGAAAGTCGTGTACCGAACGCACGACACAATGACGGCGCCGTCGACGGACGGTTGAATATCCGCGCTGAGCTGGTTTGCACCGGTTTCAGAAATCGTGATGGGCGACCCAAATGTCTTGCCGCCGGTGACGGCATCAAAGCGCTGCACACGCGTGGTGGTGTCTTGAATGTGCGCCGCCCACACGCCGCCATCGCTCGCGACCGTCACACGACCCACCGCGAGATAGGCGGTCGCACTCTCACTCACGACGCTCTTCCAACCCATCACACCCGACGGCATGACCTTTTGCACAATGATCGCAGGCGTGGTGCCATTCACACCATCAAACGCGAGGTACGCGTTGCCTGCGCTGTCGCTTGCGAGTCCGTAGTCGGTGGTGGATGAAACGGAGCGATCAGCAACCATGATCGACTGCGCCGTCCACACAAAGTTGCCGTCGGCATCAAGGCGCGCAAGCATGACGTCGTATCCGCTTCCGCTAAAGAAGCTGATGTACTTGCCGCCATCCGGTGCGGAGGCAAACTTCGGTTGCACATCATCGGAGGTTGTCGCACGAACAACCAGCGGACCCGCAGGGTCCGATGCGTACTGTGCATTTGCGAAAGGGACACCGGAAAACGCCGTTGCCAAGGCGAGGACCGTGAAAGGCGAAAAGCGATTCATGCACCCAGTATGCCGTCGAACTCGGCTGCCGCAAACCAGGACATGGGGAGAGGCGCTGATTGTGAAAAATGCGCGCTGTCGTGACGAGCATTTTGTGCAAGAAGAACCTTGATCTCTCGCAGTTGCACGCATAATAGAGGAGTGGAGCAAGCCTTCCGTTCTCTCTTCAGACTCGCCGGCTTTGTGAGCGCCATCGCAGCCACGCCCTTCGCGACGGCTCAGAGCGTCGAAGCGGTCGCGTTTGGATGGAATAGTTTCGGGCAGGTTGATGTCCCAACCAACCTCGGCGCGGTGCGTTCGGTTTCCGCGGGCTACGCGCACTCGGCCGCGGTAGAGCTCAATGGCACGGTCGTGTGTTGGGGTTACAACGGCGGCGGCCAATCGATGGTTCCCGCAGGTCTCGCTGATGTCGAGAGTGTTGCAGCGGGTGGGTTCCATACCGTCGCGTTGCGAGTCGGAGGCACGCTCGCATGCTGGGGCAGCAATGCGCAGGGGCAATGTGCTCCACCGAAGAATGTTGGCGTCGTGAGCGCGATTGCGACAGGTGGATACCACACGATGGTGATCAAGAGCGGCGCAGTCGTCGCGTGTTTCGGTCACAACGCATTCGGTCAATGCACCGTGCCGAGCAACATCGGGCAAGTCACAGCGATCGCGGCAGGATGGCATCACTCGGTTTCACTGAACGCGCTCGGCGCCGTGAAGGCGTGGGGATCGAACACCTACGGTCAATGCAGCGTGCCAGTGAACCTCAGTGGTGTTGTGGCGGTGGCGAGTGGGAGTTGGCACGGAGCGGCGGTTAGGTCGAGCGCCACCGTCGAGTGTTGGGGTCTGAATGACGACGGTCAATGTAATGTTCCGCCGAATCTGCTCGGCATCGTGGCCGTCGCGGCGGGCGCGTATCACACAGTTGCGTTGCGCTTTGACGGGAGCGTTCGCTGCTGGGGCTCGAATGTCGATGGTCAGTGCTACCCACCGGCCTCACTTGGCGCGGTCACCGCAGTTTCAGCAGGAAACAAGCACACCCTCGTGATGGCACAGGCCCCGCCATGCGTCGCTGACTTTGACCATGACGGCGCGGTGAATGCTGCGGATCTCGCGGTGCTTCTTTCACAATGGGGAAGCAGCGGCGTCGGGTGCGTCGATCTGAGTGGCAATGGTGCAGTCGGCGGCGAGGACCTCGCGATCCTCCTCTCACAATGGTGAGATGCCGGAGCAGGGGTGAGATGCCGGAGCAGGGGTGAGCTGCCGGAGCAGGCGCATGAGTATGCTTGCATGTCGGTGCATCTCGCAAATGTCACACATCCGATTTTCGTGTTTGTGCTTCCAATGTGGGCCGCTCCCATCATTTGCGGTGGACTGTTGATGGAGTGCTGGATTGCGCGGCGGAGGTTCGAGTTGCGTTGGCGCAGCGTCTTCTTTGCGGTGTTTGTGGTCAATGTCTTCTCGGCAATGCTCGCCCTTCCGCTTCTCTTCGTGGGAACCGAAACGCTCGGACGAATTGCGGACTCGCTCGACTTGCATCTCACGCATGGGACGAATGACCTCACGGGTTTACTCAGTTGGGCCGCTGCGTACATCATGGCAACGGTCATCAACACGGGTGTCGAAACCGCATTACTCATTCACTATTGGAAGGTGTCCCCTTCGATGCATCCGTTCCGTTGGTGGTTCCTGGCGAATGGCGCGAGCAATGGACTTGCGTTCGCTGCGATGCTCGTACTGCTCTTGCGGTGAGGCTCCAACGCGACTCAGAGCATCTTGATGACGACGAGCGAGCCACTCGCGACCAGAATCCAGAGAATCGCCGCCTGCGCGATTGCGCGGAATCCGACCTCTCGGAGGGCCGCGAAAGTGAGACCGCTTCCGATGAGAAAGAGCGCCGCGCGAAATCCGACGCCAGCAGTTTGCGTGAACGCTTCGTCGAGCGATGCGATTTCTGGGAAGAGGGATCGAACACAACTTGCCGCAAGGAAGCCGAGGATGAACCACGGGAACGGCGCGCTCTTGCCTGACGACGCGCGCGATGCGCCGTATCGGCCAGCGAGAATGGCGAGGGGCGTGATCCAGATCACGCGCGTGAGTTTCACGATCGTCGCCGTTTCAAACGCGACCGATCCGTACTCTTTCGACGCGCCACCGACCGACGCGATGTCGTGCAGCGCAATGCCAGCCCATTGGCCAAACTCAATCTCCGAGAGCCCGAGGCTGTGGCCAATGGCGGGCAGGGTCCACAGGCCGATCGCGTTCAAAAGGAAGATCGCGCCGGTGGCGACCGCCATGTTGGAGGTCGTTGCGCCCAGAGCGGTTCCTATCGCCACGATGGCGGATCCGCCGCAAATCGCCGTCCCTGCGGTGACGAGCACGGAAACTTCGCGACTCGTTCGAAGCAGCTTTCCCAGGAGGAGTCCAATCAGGATCGCGCCCACGATGGTGCCGACGGCGAGAAAGAAACCGTCCTGCGCGGACTCCGCGAGTTTGGCGAGGTCAAGTCGAAACCCCAAGAGCACGACGCACGCTTGGATGAGCCATTTCGAAGCGAACTTGGATTCCTTCGGCCAAACCGAAAGACCAAGAAGCGCGATCGTGATACCTCCGATGAGTGCGAACTCCGCGCGCGACCATGGCCCGACTGCACCGAGGAGGACGAGCACGAACAAGACTCGAATCCAAAGTGCGGTAGTTGTCGGGCTCGGCGAGTCTGATGATGGTGCGGAAGAAGCGATGCGCCGAGCGTATCGCCAGTTGGGTGTATTCGCATCGATCGACTCGCAACGCCATCGACGCAACGCTTCGGCGCGCAGAAGACTCGTGCGGCCCAGCGGAGGTGCAGTCGACGATTCACATCACGCGCGCCGTCGGCGTCGTGCGCAAAGCTCACTTCGCGAGCGCGGCAAGCGACACGCGATGCAACCTCACACGCCGTGATTTGTCCGCGCCGACTTCGGTTGTCGCTAGGTAGGCGTCGGTGCCTCGCACCACGGCCCGCGGAAATCCACTCGATCGATCGGCCGCGACACTCGTGACTTTCTGCAGCGCGCCAAGGGTGCCCGCGAGTGTGAGTCGCTTGCAGACGAGGCTAGCACCCGCGCCTGCATCGCGGTCGTACCAGAAGATCAGCGCGTCGCCAGTTGGAAGGAGCAGCGTTTCAACGCGTCCGAGCGAGCCATTCGTGTCGAGGTCGATTGGCTTGCCGAACGATGCACCGTGATCGTTCGACCGCGCGGCACGCACTGCGCCATTTGTTGGCTCACCTGTCCACCACGCAACCACAAGATCATCGCCATTCGCCGAGATGCTTGGGCCATTCACAGGGCAACCTTCGAGCATCCAACCATCGCGAGCGACCGGTTGGGGAAGCGACCAACCCTCACCGAGCCAACGCACGATGGCAATGTCGCGCGTGCCGTCTTCACCGCGATCGCGGTAGACGATGATTGGCCCGCGCGCGCCGATCGCGAGATCCGTTGGGCAGCACTCGCACACGCGTTCATCCAGAATCTCCGACGGCGGCGCCGCACGGTCGTTTGTCGGCGTCGTCCGCGCGGCGCGTAGTGTCATGTCGCCGCCGCCGTGTCCGTGACCGCCCGCACTCTCATCCGGCAGTTCCATCGCGCGACCATCGAGCCAGCAGAATGCGCTGAGTTCCTTGGTCGATTGCGCGCTAACGAAGCCGTGCTCGGCGAACTTCGCATCGTCATGCAGTGGCCCGAGTGTTTCCCAAGTCTGTCCATCATCCTTCGATTGTGAAGTCACAATGTCGTAGGCATAGGTACTCGCGGCGCTCTTGCGAAGCCAAGTCGCGAGCAGACGGCCGTCGGTTGCTCGCACGATCGTCGGCGTGTCCGCCCAGTTTGCGAAGAGATTTTCTCCCGACGCGATGGTCGAGACTTCGCTCCATGCATTGTCGGCGTATCGCGACATGCACACTCGATGCAACGGTGGCATAGACGGCGAGCGTGGGCCTTCTGCCTCAATCCACGAAAGGACCAGTACATCGCCATCGACGAGCAATCGCGGCGCAAACGAATCGCCACGCGCGGGGCAGGGGAGCTCCACGGCGATGGACTCTGGGTCGCGAGACGCCTCTTGGGAAAAATGAGGTGCGGACTGCGCAAGCGCAATCCCTACGAAGCAGGGGGCGAGTGAGGCAAGGAGTTTGAACGCAAGGTGCACGCCGGAACTGTAACCGCGGCGATCGCGGTTCCGTCGCTCCTTCCATCGACAGCGATGGCGGAGAACTCTGACATGAGACTCTCGGCTATGGGTGACTCCATGATCGCACCGCACACCCAGTCGCTCGCGGCCAGTGAGATGTTCACGGTTGAGTATTGAGTGATGGCTGTGGGAGTCGCCGGGACGGGTGGCGGTCGCATCGGGAAAACGCTCCACGCGACTTTCAATGGAGCTGTGGTCCGCGCCTTCATCAGCACGACAATGTTCTCGCATTTGCTGGCCCCACGATGGATGTACCTCAACCAAAGGGATGGATGTGACCTCGGCACGAATGGGTTCATGACGCGGGCGCCTTCAACCGCGCGGCCGGCAGGACGAAAGTCTTCCTGAACGGGGAAATGCTCGCCGAGGCGACCGGTTCGACGAGTCCGATGCGGAGCACCAACGACTCAGTCCTCATCGGCTTTGAAGCCGGCTATGCGAACACGCCACTCTTCGGGTTGATCGACTACTTCAGGGTATGCACTGTTGAACGCGCGCAATCGGAGATCGCCGGACTGCGCTTCACTGAGATCCCTGCAGGGCAAACGGAGGGCTTCGCTGGCCTGGTTGCCTCGTGGACCTTTGAAAACGGCGGGGCCGATTCCACCGGTTTGAACCCCCGGACGCTCCTGGGTGGCGCAAGCATCGTCGTGGATGATTCATTCCTTCCGAACGACTGCGTGGCGAACAAGGTCGACATCGCTTCGAGGCGACGCAGTTTCCTTTGGATGCGTGCTGGGAATCCGCAGTTCGAAGAGCCACTCGATTCTGCCCGCTCGACGCATGCCGCGGCGCTTGTTGCGCTGCTCCGAATCGAGAGAGTTCGAACCAATCGGACTCTCCATTCTTCCGAGGAGGCGCATCGTCGACAGTCCACCCCGACCTCAGTGCAGGTTGCCCCAGTGGTTGAGGAGAATTGCGAGGTCGGGGCCAGACACGACGCCGTCGAGGTTGAGGTCGCCGCGCGGGTGATCGTTGCTCCCCCACAAGGAGATGAGCTCCGCGACATCGAGTGCGTTGACGACGCCGTCGAGGTTGAGATCGCCCACAAGCAGATCGCAGTCATCGAGATGGCCGTCGCCGTTGGCGTCGAGTTGGGGGAGGATGAGGATCTCACACGAGTCGACAACGCCGTCGTTGTTGCAATCGAGAGTGCTCGACGAGTATGCGTAGTCGAACGCGATTTCCGTTGATCCACTCGAACACTGCGTTGCGCTCACATCACTCGAGGCTTCGAGTCGCACCGTGAGCGTTCCGGTGGATGCGATCAAGGCATTGAATTGCTTCGCGGTGAGAGTGAGCACCACCGTGTCGGCGGCGGCGGGGCAGTCTTCGCGCGGATTTCCGTCAATGGTGGCGAACGCGCCGCCGTTGAGAAGCACCGCGATCGATTCGCTCGCAAGGTCGAGGTCGGCGCGGATGGAAATGCCCAGTCGCACGCTCGACGCGGCGTCCGGAAGCCCCTGAAACGAAAACTGCCGTGGCACGCCGTAGCCGATCGCGCCAAGGTCTCCTGAACTTCCGCTTGCCACAGGTTCGCCGCAGGCAATCGCGATCGTGAATGTGTCTCCGGCGGTGATGCCGATACCAAGCGCGAGATCCGCGGGAACGCTCGATTCACCGTAGGCATTGTCTCCCCAACACACAACCGTCGTGTCGTCTCGGAGCGCGACCGAGTGGTTGCCGCCCGCGGCGACGCGCTTGACGCCGGTCAGCGTGGAGGGCGCCGTGCACTGGCCTTCAAAGTTGCGACCCCAACATGTCACGGTGCCGTCGCTCCTGAGTGCGACGGTGTGAAAACTTCCCGCGGCAACGCTCACGACATAGTAGAGCGCGGATGGAACACGAATCTCGCCGTAGTAATTGCTTCCCCAACATGCCACGGTTCCGTCGACTTTGACTGCGGCGGTGTGGCTGAAGCCTGCGGCAATGCCGCTGGCGCTTCCGAGTGCGGAGGGGACGGTGCACTGACCGGAAGAGTTGAGTCCCCAGCACGCGACCGTCGAGTCGCTCTTGAGTGCGACGGTGTGGTAGCCGCCCGCCGCGATGGTCGCGACTGTTCCAATTCCATTTGGCGTGTTGCATTGCCCATTCGAATTGCTGCCCCAACACGCTAGCGTCCCATCACTCTTGAGTGCGACGGAGTGATATCCGCCACCGGCAACGCTGACGACACTCGCAAGCCCAGATGGAACGGTGCATTGGTTTTCGTAGTTTCGTCCCCAACACACCACGCTCGCGTCACTCTTTATCGCAATGACATGATCTGAACCGGCGGCGATGCCGCACACGCTTCCCGTACCTACCGGTACGCACAGGTTTCCTCCAGCGCCGAGACCCCAACAGTTCACGGTCGCATCGCCGAGCGCGAGACTCGTAAACGATAAGCCCAGCGCGACACCCAGAGCAACGAGGGTAGGGGGTGAGCGAAGCACGAACCATGTGCCGGTGCCAGTGGCGCGGAGTGAGGGGGACGGGAGAGTTGACACTTTCGATGCGTGCAGCGTGAACATCAATCGCACCTTTCAACAACGGACAACAAATAGAACACTCGCGGCGGAACGGTCCGCGCGTGCGATCTGCTTGGCAAGGCGCGAGCGCGAGGGGACATGGAGCGAAGGAAAACCCGAAAGAAACGGTTGTTGCGAGGGCGTTTTCTGTCCGGACAGTTCGTCGGGACGGGATGGGTTCCGGCTCATTGACGAATCGTCAGAAGCGATCGGTCGGATTCGAGCGAAGAGTTTGAAACTCGCCGTTGCTCCCGCGCTCGCGGGAAGCCGCATCGCGCACGCATCGAGGGAACGGTGCTCTTCCCTTGCCGGAGCAAGTCGCGACGATCGGTTCCGACGAGCAGCTCGAGGCGCAACGCGTTTGCGAGCGCAACGACCTACGCTGGGCATGCATCGAACCACACAATCTTATTGAACTCGCCGGCGGGGGGCGCGTTCAATGGAGCGTATTGCCACGGGCGTCTGGCTCTGGAGCTCGAACTGCCGCCGAGACTGATCCTGCGTCGTCGAAGTAGACGGACTTGACTCTCAGCGCGTGGAGGTTGCTTGCGCTGAGGCCGGCCCTCGCGGTTCGTGGTTGTTTGCGTCAGGGTGATTGCCTTCGACCGAGGCGATGAATGTGGAGGTACGAACCCCAAAGAATTTCATTGCCGAGCTGCGATCACGGTGCTACAGTCCTCGCGGCATCAAGAGTTTCAGACAGCCTCTTGTCTGAACGGCAACCGACCCATCTGCTCAATCGCAGTGCGCACGGTGCCGAGGCAGCCCCGAAGGGGGAACGATGCGGCGGCCTGATTTTTCCGACTTTTTCGGTCGAATCGTGTTGACGCAAATTGCTTGAGCATCGTCTTGCTCAAGCATCGTGGCGCTCGAGCATCCTGCTCGGACGAACCCTTTTCGAACTGCACGCGTGGATGAGTGTCTGGTTGGGTCTGCCTAGGGTGGCCTTCAAAGGCTGCCGCTCAAGCAGAAACGACCGTGCATTCTTGGACGCGTGCGTTCGGAGCTGACCACCAGCTTGATGCCATGGGAGTCCCCGTGGCCACGACCGTAAGCACCGCAACGAGAGAGCAGATCGCGCCAACACACGACTCCCCGCCGACCGTGCCCACTCGCTTCCTTCGGGAACTCGGCATCATTGGCGTGGATCGACTCGATGCAGTCATCCTCGCCGCGCTCGCGACGAAGGCGCCGATTCTCCTCATCGGCGCGCATGGGACCGCGAAGAGCCTCCTCCTCGCCCGGCTTGCCGAGGCGCTTGGCCTTTCGTTTCGACACTACAACGCGAGCCTGCTCAACTACGACGACCTCGTGGGATATCCGCTGCCCGATGCCTCGGGTTCGCTGAGATTCGTGCAGACGCCCGCAAGCGTGTGGGGCGCGCAGGCTGTGTTTCTTGATGAAATCTCGCGATGCCGACCGGAAATGCAGAACAAGTGCTTCCCGATCATCCATGAGAAGTGCATCCAAGGCATTCCGCTCGCGGGCTTGGAGTATCGGTGGGCTGCGATGAATCCGCCGCCGACTGACTCGAGCGCGGGGAGCGACGCATCGGAGTATCTCGGGAGTGAATCGCTCGATATCGCGCTTGCGGATCGCTTCCCCTTCGTTGTCGAAATGCCGCATTGGCGGGACTTCAGCGAAGCGGATCGCCTCGCGCTCGTCGGCTTGAACATCACTGAGATTTCGCCAGAGGCAAAGCTCGCGATCGCCGCCATGGTGAAACTCGTGCGAGAGCGCCTTCTCTTTGTCGAGGGCGCCTTCAAGGCATGGGTCTGCGAGTATGTGCAACTCATCGCCCTCGAACTCGTCGCGATGGGATTGCATTTGTCCGCGCGCCGTGCGGTAATGCTGCGTGACGCCGTGCTGAGCATGCACGCGGCTCGTTGGACCTTGAGCGCGCAGTTCAAGATGGACGAGAGCGCATGGATCGCGCTCAAACACACCATTCCCGATCGAGCATGGGGCGCGGTCGTGGATGAGGGGAGGATGCAACTTGCGCACCGCCGAGTTTGTGGTCTGGTCGCGATGGACCGCGCTGATCCGCGTCGGTTGCTCGCTCAAGCGGCGGATCCGGTGAGTCGCGCCTTCCTCGCGCTTGAAGTCGAGTCACTCGCGGCGCACGAACGATCTGCGTATGTCGCCGATGCCTTGGCTTCGTGCGGACTCGGCGCGCGGCACCTCGTTGCAATCGCCATCTCACACCACCCGTCGGTCGCGCACTTCCACCCCGCGATCGCCGAGCAGGTTGGCGTGCTCGTTGGGGAAGCCGAGATGAGCTGTTCGGTGAGCGTGCAATCGCAGAAGGGCTCGAGTCAAGAGTTGGCGTTCGCGGAGATCCTGAAGGCGACGAGTGGCGCAAGCGAACCGAGGGAGGTCATGGTTCCGCTCCAAAACCTGCTGCTCAGGCTGTGGAGCGAGGGCAAATGTTCTTCCATGCAAGCACTTGGTCAGATCGTCGCGGACTACAAATCGATGTTCGCGCGCCTTCAAGCGAGGGCATCGCATGCGTGAACTTCCCGAGTGGAGGGGCGCGTCAGCGCTGCGCAATATGGGTCCCGTGAGGGTTCCGCTCAATGCGAGAGGGGCCGGCGTCCGTACGGGATTCGTCATTCGTGGAACGGCGTTCATCGAGGTGGAGGGCACACCGACCGACCACGATCAACTGATCGATGCCTTGGGTATGCATCGGCAGCGCACTTACGCGGCGACGCGCGTGGAAGGCACGGCGGCGATTGCGAGATTCTGCCGCCTCTGGAACATTCCAATGGTCGCGACTGCGGGGGCATTGTGCGAGGTCCTGCAAACGAGCGCCGAGGATCTGTCGCTTGTCAATGCGTTGCCCTTGATTGTTCCAGTGTGCCTCGTTGTCGGTGCGCCCGCGGTGACCAGTGACGCGTGGCCGGATCTTCGTCGCACCTTTCCCGTGCTGGCTCGCTGCACCGACAAAGTCTTCATCCGTTCTCAGCCGCCGATCTACACACCGACTCGACTCGCACGCGAGTTGACCCTCGCCGTCCCAAATGATTGGAAACCAAGGGAGAAATGAACATGCACGCCGCTTCCACGATCGCTGTCCCGTCCTTTCCCGCCGCTTCGAGTGGCATGCTCCTGCAATCGATCTTGGAGTCCGTTCCGCTTGGGCACTATGGCGTTGCGGCGATGCTCCGACTCATCGCAATTGAAGAGTCGACGAGTGTTCCCACCGCGTGTGTGACATGCGGCGAGTACTCCACGCTCCGTGTCAATCCTGAGTTCTGTGCGAAACATGCGAACACGAGGGAGAAGCTGATGATGCTCATCCTCCATGAGTTGCACCACATCGTGCTTGGTCACACGCGTCTCTTCCCGAGGGCGAACCTCCTCGACAACTTTGTTTTCGATGCGATCATCAACGCGATGCTGTGTCATGCGCATCCTGGCCCCGCGTACACCGCACTGTTTCGCGACATGTACGACGAACGCGATCCGCTGCAGTGCTTCCTCCGTCCGGCGGCAGGCTGGGCGCCCGGCGCGCAAGCCGTGACGCCGTTGGCGTTGCTGCGCCTTCCCGAACTCGCCGCCATGCATCGAAAGTTGTACACCGTGGGTAGCACCTACAGTGAATTGCGACAGGTGCTGCAGGAAGATGCAAGACCCAACGGCTTGACTGTCAGCATGCTGCTGGGAAATCACGAGGAGGCGTTGGACTCTTGCCTCAACGACGCGCCAGCGTTGCAATCACTCGTGGAATCGATCGTTGATCAATGGCCTGCGGACGACTTTCTGCCAGGGAAGTCGATCGGCGAATCCTTGAGGTCCATGCGCCTTCTCATCAAACCAACCAAGCGAGCAGTGCTGCGCGGGATACTGAAGAAGATTGGCCAGGCGGAGTGTGGCGGGAGCGTTCGGCGTCGCTCGATCGTGCATTGCAAAGCGCGGTCGCCGTGTGGAGCAGCCGCTCGCCGCGAGATCGTGCTTCGCGCACTCGGCGGTACGCCGCTGCTCTTCACGCATCAGCGAGCGCAGCGAAAGATGCAATCGGATGGTGGCCTAGTGCATGTCTACATGGATGTTTCGGGCAGTATGGATTTCGTCATTGCGCCCCTCTGCGCTGCCATCTGTGATTGCGCGGAGTCGGTGCATCCTAAGATTCACCTCTTCTCGACCGAGATTTGTGATGTTTCGATGCGAGAGCTGCGCGCGGGCGCAATACAGACGACGGGCGGAACAGCCCTGAGTTGTGTTGCCAAGCACATCAAGAAGAACAGAATCAAGCGCGCCGTGATTGTGACCGACGGTTTCGTCGGACGAATTCAAGGAGAACTCGCGCAGGCCATGCAAGAAGCCACGATTGGAGTGGCGCTACCGGCACATCATTCGTCGCGCGCAGACCTTGCGCCGTACGTCAACGAGTGGATGGTGATTCCGGAGGGCGCACTATGAATCTCCGCTCATCGGCTTGGACACTGCGCGCAGCGGAGTGGGTCCTGCCTGGTCATCCTGACAAGCTCAGCGATGCCATCGCGGATGCAATCGTGCAGGCCGCGTGGGAGAAGGACCCCCGCGCGCTTGTGGGAATCGAAGTCGCGCTCGTTCGCAAGAGCGTCTTCCTCACGGGGCGCATTGCGGGTCACAACACGGAGCGCATTCGCGTGCGTTCGCTCGTTCAACGGGTCTTTCGAAGTGCGGGGTACAGCGAGTCGTCGCAACCGAAGTTGAGCGAACTCAATGTCGTCACGGATCTCTGTCGAGGTCCGCTCGAAGGAGATGAATCCGAGCTCAGGGTCGTCTCCGACGATCAATCGATCGTGACCGGGTACGCGTGTAGCACGCCGGGAACTGGCTACCTTCCTGTCGAGCACGCACTCGCACGCCACCTCGCGAAAGCCCTTCACGGATTCGTGCGCGGTAATCCGATCAACTATGGCCAGGATGGGAAGGTGATCGTCTTCGTGAAGGAGTCGCCGGACGGGAAGCGCTGGGAACTCGACGCGCTGAGCGTTTCAATCGAACATTGGGCGGCGAGCACGTCGACGGAAGATGTGCATCGCCTGCAAGTCGCGTTGCATCACGCGCTCGAGCGCTTCTCCCGCATCGTGCCAGGATTTGGATGCGCCAAGGATGTGTGCGCGCAACTCAATGGCAACGGATGGGCCGGCGTTGGCGGGCCGATGAGCGACAACGGGTTGTCCGGCAAAAAACTCGTCGTCGACTTCTATGGCCCTCGTATTCCCATCGGCGGAGGCGCAATGAGTGGGAAGGACTTTTGGAGAGTTGATCGCGCAGGTCCACTGATCGCGCGCGAACTCGCGGTGAAGGCAGTGCAGCGACATGGATGCCGAGAGGCATTCGTCACGCTCGGTATCTGTCCCGGCGAAAGTGCGTTTCGTGTGGTGCGAATCGAAGCCGAGAATCGCATTCCGATGGACGCAGAGCAGATTGCGCAAGGTGTCGATCTGCGCCTCGCAAGTCGTGCGCGATGGCTTGAGGGTCGCGACCTGGTCGAAGTCGCACGCTGGGGGCACTGGTGTGAGGCGGGGATGCCAGTCGAAGGCGAGTGCGCGGACCTAGCGCCGATGCGATCGCCAACTGGTTGACTCGCGCTTGCACCGATCCGTAGCGGTACGTCCCGGAGGTCGTCTCTATGAGACGAGAAGCGTTGAAGAAGTGGCGTCTGTCCGGCCATGACCCGCGAGCGGCTGTCGTCGTCGAGTGCGGTGCCAAACGGAGTCCCGCGCGTGACGCCAGCCATCGTGGGTTGCTGGTTGCAGGCGTGGGAAGGCGCGATTGGCCGATTGATCGAATCCCGGTTCTCGGGCTGGCGTCCGTGTGTGGTACACCGCGCATCCCACCCGCGCGATTCCAGCATCGCGGAATGCAATCCCGCGCGATCATGCTTCTCGGCGAGCTCGAATCGATGGATCTCCAAAGGAGGGCTTCGTGAGCTTCGAGTCTGCGTCCGAGTTGCGTGGCGGTGGCGGCTTCGAGACCGAGCGAGGCGAGAATCCCGCGAAGTGCGCACGGCAGTGCGGCGATCTTGGGCGCGGGATCGATGAGTTCTCGCGGGGGTTGCTCGTCAAGGGATTGGGAATCTCTGGGTAAGCCGGGAAGTGCCGGCTAGGCCACAGTGCGCCACCCTCTTTGCGCTGCGCAGCGCCGCGCTCGCTGCTCAAGCCGATATGTTGCCTGCATGAATCGAGTTCTCGCGTGCGTGTGTGGTGCTCTCCTTGCGTTCTGCGTGTCCGCCGAGAAGGGGTTGGCATCGCAGTCGAGCGATGAACGGCAGGAGTTGGCGCATTGGTCGTCAAGCCGCGAGCATCGCATGGCGTGGTGGAGAGACGCGCGCTTTGGGATGTTCATTCATTGGGGTCTCTACTCTGGCGCAGGTGGAAGTTGGAACGGAAAGATCTATCCGCAACACTACGCCGAGTGGATTCAGCATTGGGCGGCGGTGCCGTGCCAGGAGTACGCGCGCACCATGAAGCCACTCTTCGTGCCTGATGTCGCTGTCACGGATGCGTGGGCCGATCTCGCGAAGTCCACGGGCATGCGTTACGCGATCCTGACCTCGAAGCACCATGATGGCTTCACGCTCTTCAACTCCGACCAGGCGTATTCGCTGGCAAACACGGTCACGCAGAGCACGAACATTTCGCCGATTGATCGAGACCTCGCACGCGAGTTTGCAGAGTCGATGCGATCGCGTGGTGTGCGGCCTGGCTTCTACTACTCGCTTCTCGACTGGCAACATCCCGACGCCTACGAAATGGCGCTCCCTGCATACGCCAAGTCGGCGCGGACACGCGATCACGCAAACTACATCGAGTATGTGCGCGGTCATGTGAATGAGTTGCTCTCCAACTACGGGCCGCTTTGCACGATCTGGTTTGACTACTCCGATCATGCACACCAAGGCGCCGCGTGGGGCGCGGCGCAGCTGATGTCCGACTTGCGCACGAAGCAGAGCGGCATCGTCATCAACAATCGACTCTTCCAAGGACTCGAAAACAAGAACGGTGACTACGGAACGCCGGAGAAGTATGTTCCGCCAACGGGATTGCCCGGCATGGACTGGGAGGTCAATCACACGCTGAATGAGTCGTACGGTTTTAGCGCGCATGACAAGGGATGGAAAGACCCAGCGGTGGTTGTGCAACTGCTGTGCGATGTCGTGTCGAAGGGCGGCAATCTACTGCTCAACGTTGGACCTGACGCGCATGGAGTTGTTCCGCTAGAGGCGCAGGCAACACTCCACGCTGTGGGCGACTGGATGCGCGTGAATTCCGAAGCGATCTACGGCACCACCGCGAGTCCATTCGCGCGATTGCCCTGGGGCCGAGCGACGCAGAAGTCCGGCGCGCTCTATCTCATGGTGTTCGACTGGCCAAGCGATGGACGACTCATCGTTCCGATGCGCGGCGCGGTGAAGTCGGCTCGACTGCTCGGTCGCGACGGCGAACTCTCGTTCCACTGTGCGGCGAAGGATCGTGAGCGACTCGAAGTGCAACTGCCCGATCACGCGGTCGGCTCTGGTTGCTCTGTGGTGAAGCTCGAACTCGCGAGCGATGTGTCGCCGCTTCCGTTGCTCGTGTTTCCTGCGCGCAATGGCGTGGCTACATTCGGGCCCCACGATGCAAGTTTCACCGGAACAGCGTTGCGCGTTGAACAAGTCGGAGCGGTTGAGAATGTGAAGTACAACCTCGGTTACTGGCTCGACCAGAGCAGTACGGTGAGTTTCCCCATCGGGATTGATGGCGATCAGCAGGGGCAATACGCGGTTGAAATGGAGATCGCCTGCGCTGATGCTTCTGCGGGGGCCAAGATGAAACTGCAGGCGCCGTCGGGTGATCTTGAGTTCATCGTGCCTGCGACCGGCGGGTGGCAGCAATACGAAACCGTCTCTCTCGGGAAAATCACGCTTGACGCCGGTGCGCATGCATTGGTGCTGCGTGCTCTGACCAAGCCCGGCGAGGCGGTTGCAAATGTAAGGTCGGTCACGCTGCGTCGCATCGCACAGGTGCCAGCGTGACGAGATCGGGCGGCCTGCGTGAACTCAATCAAGGCTCTCCGCGCAGTGAGTATTCGAAGTTGGACTCGCAGGCGGTGCCGGGGAGCATGCGGTTGGGTTGGCGTGGGCACCAAGAGTCAGAATCGCACGGAGATCCCTGCGAAGATGCCAAGATCAACGGCGGCTTCTGCGAGTCCAATCCGTACACCCCAGTCGAGTTGGATGTCGGGTGAAAGTCCGTATGTCAAGCCAGCGTCGAAACAGTCCTCGTAACCGCCATCTCCGTCGAGATCAATGAAGCCGGCGTACTCGAGGTAGCCATCGAGGTCACCGACGATCGTTCGGCCCACCGTCGCGGTGAGCACAAGGTCGTCGAAGTAGGGGCGATCGATTTCGTTGGTATTGAAGTCGAACTCCACCATGAACGCCGAACTGAACTCGTACGGTAACTCAACGCCGAGGACGGCGATGAGGCCGCCCGCGACGCTGCCCGTTCCGGCGTCGCCGCTCGCGGTTGGGAACTCGATGAATGGCATGATGGCGAAGGCTGTGGTGCCGCCATCGTTTCCCCAGAGGTTCACCTTGAGGCGGGCGACGATGTCCCCAAACCCGTCGATCGTATTGGAACCCTGGCCGAGTGCATCGTCTGTGGTCTCGCGCGTGTACGGATCGAAGCCGAGTTGGAGATCCACATCGTTGAACAGGCCAACCTTGATCAACATCGGTGCGGCTGCAAATCCGTGCGAGGATGGCGAGTCGCCGCTGCCATTGTCGGACCAGTAGTCCGCGAAGGACAATTCGAGTTGAATGTGGCCTGCGTCGACTGTGTAGGGGCTCTCAGTCGTGTCTGGTCGGTCCGTGCTCATCGGGCGCATCAACTCAGCGGGAGTTGGGTTGAACAGCGTGTACTGCGATTTGTCGACGCTCGTCTCGCTTTGTGCATAAGCCCATCCGCCGCCGGTGGACGCGAGTAGAAGGAGTTGGACGAATACACTCATGCGAATGCGATACGATGAGTTCGAACGACCTGAAAACTGTGACATGACTAGTTTGCTCCAAAAAGTTTGACGATTCAAACTTACCTGCGACGAGCGCCGGAGTCAAATGCCTTGTGCGCACCCCTAGCCGTGAGGAGTAGTGAAGTGGCGAGCGAAGCGATCGAGAACTATCTGAAGGCGATCTACTCGCTTTCGCGTGAGTCCCCCACCGGCGAAGCCGGCATGAAAGCCATCGCCACCCTGACGGGCGTCACCGTCGGGACGGCCTCGACGATGGTGAAGCGGATGGCCGGTGCGAAACTGGCCAAGTATGAACGGTTTGGAGGCGTGCGACTGACCGCGAGAGGCGAGCGCGCGGCGATCGATGTGCAGCGCCGTCATCGGTTGATCGAGACATTTCTCGTCGAGACTCTGAAACTCGATTGGTCGATCGTGCATGCGGAAGCCGAGCGATTGGAGCACGCCATTTCGAGTGTTGTGCTCGAGGCCCTCGACATTCATCTCCATCATCCGAGCGTTGATCCGCATGGTGACCCAATCCCCGGACCCGATGGGAAAATCCGTACTGAGCGCGGCGCGGCGCTCTCTACCTTCGCGCCGGGCTCAAAGATTCGCGTGGCGCGTATCACTGACCAAGGGCCAGCGTTTCTGTCCTTCATCGCCGAGCACGGGCTGCGGCCAGGGACGAAAGCGATCGTCGCGGCGACGGAATCCGCGGCGCAGTCGATCACGGTGCATGCGAGTGGATATGCCGCCGTCACCATGGCGGTTGCGGCGGCGGAGAGCATCATTTGTGAGTCTGCGTGAAGGGCGGTCCCCTTCGCGAGCGCTCCATTAGGACCGAGATCGCTATAAGTGCGGGGTTAATCGCCGGCCGAGGAGGGAGAGATGCTTGGTCCGCACACCGCCGAGACCGCTCGTTAGGTGAGCTGCCGGTCATGTCCCTCCCTCGAGAGGCGAACTCGGTCGAAGCATGCAAACCCAGAAATCCCAAGCAAAAGCGAAAGACGCGCCCTCGTGGAGGACGCGTCTCTCTTGCTTTCGGCGAGGGCTGCTGTTCGCAACCACTCTTGAAGTAGGGCGAGCGAAACAGGTTTCGAACAGGCGAGTTGGCTTCCGATTCCCCGAGAGAGCGAGATAACCCTTCGGCGCGTTGGAAACGGGGTTCTCGTTCGCTTGGAGAGAACAGGATTCCCCCAGAAGCACCCGCTCGGTCACAAACCAGTATCTGCAGGCCAGTCTTTCGTCGCGGCCTCGAGCATCGCCAGCAGCACGGGCAGCTCGTCGGTCACGGTCTTCCAGAGCCGGTCGAAGTCGACGCCCCAGTAGACATGGATGAGCACGTTCCGCATGCCGACGATCTGCGCCCAAGGAACCTCGGGCGCACGGCCCCGGCCAGCTTACGAAGTGCGCGACGCCGCCTCGCCGATCTCGAGGATCGCGTGCATCAATGCTCGCGCAAGCATGGGGTCCGTGTCGAGGCTCTTGCGAGACTTGCCCTGCGCGAAGCCGATGGCCTGCCGCGCCGCATCCATCATGTGCTGGATGCGGATCCGGTCCTCCGGAGCGCCGGGGCGGTTACGCGGCATGCAGCAGTCGTGCCTCTCGAAGCACCTCGTCGCGGAAGTAGCCGGACAGATCGGCGGGCGTGCGCAAATCGACAGTGCGGCCGAGGATCTTCGAAAGCTCCATCTGCATGCCTGCGAACGCGATGAATCCCGGCGCCTTGCCCGGCAGGAACTCGACCAGCACGTCGATGTCGCTGCTCGGCGAGAAATCCTCGCGCAGCACGCTGCCGAACAGGCTGAGCCGCGCGATCTGGTGCCGCCGGCAGAAGTCGGCGATCTCGGTGATGGGAGGCTGGATGGGAAAGGCAGACATCTGCAAGGATTCTACCGGGATCGCTCGCCCCACCCAACGCGGCCCGCCTTGATGTCCTGGACGAGCGCCGGGCGGTCGAGGTTGCCGCCGGAGAAGCCGCCGTCGTCGTAGCGCGTGGGCACGAGCCGCCAGCCCTCGTGTGCCTGGCTCCTGATGTACGCCTCCGCGCTCTCGCGCTGGGCGTCGAGGCTGTTGAAGTCCTGGTCGAGGCCCTCCTCGGTCGACTTGCGCGTGTAGATCGCGCAGCGCACCGCCTTGCGGTCGCTCCTTTCGGTCTCGCGGCTCCTGCGCGGCTTGATCATGCGGCCACCTTCACCAGCCTGAAGAACCGGAAGCCGTTGATGTGCGAGCCGGTTACCGCCTTCGCGATGGCGGACAGCGAGTCGTACCGCTCGCCCTTGAACTCGAAGCCCGTCGAGAGCACCGTGACCCGCAGCGTTTCGCCCTTGTACCGGCGCACGATCGCGTGGCCCGGGCGGGGGAGCCGCTCGTCGCGGGTCCCGTCGGCGTTGGGGGCCACGACCCCGAGCACGCGCGCCCGGGGCGGCGTGGCGCGGACGGCGGCCCCTTCGGGCTCGCCGTTGGCCAGCTCCGCGGCGCGTGCGAGCGCCTCCTGGCTCAGCCCGCCGTGGGCTGCGGCCTGCAGCAGCCAGAGGATGCGCCGGACCAGGTACTGGCGGTTGCGGGTGCGCGAGTCGTGTCCGCTGACCTGTCGGTAGCGGCGCTTGAGCGCGTTCATCGTCATCGCCTCGAGCTCCCCGCGCTCGCTCGCGAGGTCGAAGGCCTGTTCAGTCGCGGTCATCCGGTCTCCTTGCTTCGGGATGGCATCCGCGGCATCGCCGCGTGGCCCACAGTGACGCTCAACTCGGCCTCAAGATCAAGGCATGTAGCGGGGTCAACGGCGAGGATTTCCTCATCGTCGCTGCGCCGCCGGATGTCGTCGAGCCTGCGGACGCCGCGGGCAAGGAGATCGCCGATCGCTCGCATGCGGGCGGCGTGGGGGATGGGGTCTTCGTCTGGGTGGGACATGTCGAGGGTCGGAGGCGCACGCCTCCATCCCTCTATCTCCGCAGCCGAAACGAAAGTCCTCCGCTTTCTTGGCGGAGGGCGTCAGAGTTCTGCGTGGATCAGGCGGTTTGTCCGTCCGCGGGGCTCGCGTAGTTCGCGCGCCTGATGGGGCGTTGACGAAAGTGTCCTGAAATCGCTGAACAAAATCGTCGCCCACGGATACAACTCCCAGTCGCCGAACCTTGAGGAGAATGCGCAGCCGTGGAAGGCAAAGAAGCCGCGCCAGCCCAGTCCGCTTTCGCCGATCCGATTAGCGCGGGTGATGTGCACGCCTTGCGTCTCGGCTGCCGTCGGTGCCTGCAGCCCTTGGGCAATGTGATGCCGAGCCGATGTCCGGAATGCGGGCTCGCGCTCGACCCGGCCAACCCGCGGAGCGTGTGCGACCTCCGCGGCCGACGGCATCGAGTCGAACACATGGTGGCATTCACCGCCGGGGTCGCGGTTGCAGGGCTGCTTGCGTTCGGATGGTGGTTTGGCTTGATGAAGTTCAACCAGTGGATGCCGATGCTCAACCTCATCGCTCCGGTCGTCGGACTAGCCGTTGTGCCCGCAGTGTTGTGCGCTCGGTTTGCGCGTGTCCGATCGGCGATCGCCTACGCGATCGGCAGCTGGAGTTTCGTGGGCTGGTCGTTGCTCGCGATCGCCATCGATCAATTGTGGCAAGGGGTTCCGATCAGTGGCCTGGAGATCGACATTCGAGGCACGCTGCTCGTGGGAGCGCCAGTGGTTGCGTTGGTCATTGCCATCGGTCTCGGTATCGGAGGACTGCTCCGGGTGATGCTGCGTCCGGCGCGGCCACGGGCCTGAAGTCTTGGGCGTGAAGACTTGATCAGCGGGTCCAATCTGCCTTTCAGCCCGAGTTTCGACCGACGGGGGCGTTGAGCACTCACAGGCTTCCCGACTCTTCACCCGAGACTTCCGTGTTCCGCGCCCTCCGCGCCGTCCGGATTTTGCCCGGAGCGCCTCAGTTGCTTATGAGTTCGTGCATTTCGGCCTCGGGAATCGTGAACCAGAGACCTTTCGGGGCGCGACGTCTCTCGATGCGCGGAGAGACAATCCGGCGAGACCTCGGCGGGGGTCGGCCAGGCACTCGGCCGCGCCACTCCGCTGGCCCACCCCGAGAGACCTCCACGCACGCAACCCCT
>SXUJ01000038.1 GCA_005790565.1 Planctomycetia bacterium | reverse complement strand
GGTCGAGATCCCCATCTCCCTCAAGATCGATCATTGCGAGCCCAGTCCCCTTCGCCTCCAGGATCTCCGCCCCGTCCGGGTTCCCACAGGGCACGACGGTGCCAAGCCCGCTGAAAGAACTGACATCCGTGAAGTGCATAGGGGGCGAAGCCGCAGTCGTCGTCGAAACCTGCGCGAGCGCGATTGAAACAGAAAGAATCCCCGAGAAAACAAGCACTATCCACCGCCTTCACTCGACGCAGCGGAATGCTCCCGCAGTGTCTTCTCATTCGTGCGCGCGATCTGCGCTTGCTCGGACTTTCCGAGACGATCCTTGACGCGCGCAGTCTTCGCCCAGACTTCGGGGAATGTCGGCGCGAGAAGTGCCGCTTGCGCGAGGAGGGATTCCGCCTTGACGGCGTCGTCGCGGCGCAGCGCGAGATCGCTTTGCCGAACGAGCACACGCGCTTGATCGCGCGGCTTGGCGTCTCCGAAGGCGATGAATGCTGCATCGAGCAGAGCCGCAGCCTCCTCCGTTCGATCCTCCGCGATATTGACGACTGCGAGACCGAATGTGGAATCCGGTTCACTCGGAACGCGTTGCAGATGTTCTTCGAATCGACTCCGAGCTTCGGCCATCTCACCAAGGTGGTAGTGACACCAACCAAGAAAGTGCGCCCCATGCTGTCGCTCGAGGAACTTCTGCTCTGACCTGAGCGCGGCGAGGAAGTGGGACTTCGCTTCCTCGTAACGCTTTTGCTTGGTGATTGCGAGGGCCAGGAGAAACTCCGCTCGGCCGATGTCAGGTCGCTCCTTGAGCACCGCCCTACACGCGACCTCGGCGGTGCCATACTGACCAGACTTCAGCATCCGCCCCACGACATCGAGCCGCGGATCGTCGGGAAAGTTTTCGAGCGGCACGGCGCGCGATCCTTCGGGTACATCGAATGGACCGGGTGCCGCTCGCGCGTGCTCGGAAACTCGATCAGGAGTGGATCCTCCACCCTGCCGCGACGGCGGCGGCTCACCAAGTTCTGTCGATTGCAGCGCGAGCCGCTGTTCGAGCAACAGTCCCGCCCCCACCAAGAACAGGGCCCCGAGCATCAACAACCCACGGGCAGAGAGGTGAGCGGGGCGTAACAGCATCACCCCGAGTATAGAAGTTGTGCCCCACTGCACAGTTCTTCGACCATCCGGCGGGTTGTTCCATCGAAGAAGCTGGCCCGCTCCCGCACAATCTTTGGGAATCTTGATCGCTTCCACTTCCCTTTGAGCTATTGGTGCATAGCTTGAATGCAGTCGAGGCTCGTGCATGGATATAGCACGGTGCCATTTTGTATCGTTTGCCGGCCCCTCCCTCGAGCCACCTATGCAGTACTCCCCCCTCGCCCTCGCTTGCGTCATGCCGCTCCTTTCCACCCTGGCGATGGCGGATGTCACACTGCAACCCAAGGCGGGTGCGCCACTTGAGGGATTGAGTTTGAGCCAGATGGAGGCGTTCACGATCGGTTCCCTCTCCTACCAAACGCCGCTCACCATTGCGACGGGGCTCGGACCGGCGTTCAACAAGGGTGGATGCATGAGTTGCCACGCGAATCCTCTCGGCGGTTGGGGGGCGATCGCGGTCACGCGTTTCGGAATGGATGAAAAGGGCGAGTTCGTCGACATTCCCGAGCTCGGTGGATCGCTCCTTCAAGCAGAGGCGATCTCGCAGGCGTGTCGTGAAGTCATACCGCCTGAAGCGACCGTCACCGCGACTCGCATCACCAACTCTTCCCTGGCCTTTGGCATGATCGAAGCGATTCCTGATGCAAGTATTAGCACGAACGAAGATCCAACTGATAGCAATCTCGACGGCATCAGTGGGCGCGTGCATTGGGTTCTTCCGCTGGAAGCAACCGCTGGGAGCCCCCTTCGCGCCGGACGATTTGGTTGGAAGGCGCAGGTTGCCACCGTACTTACCTTCAGCGGCGATGCGAGCCGGAACGAAATGGGATTGACCAATCGCCTCGTGCCGACCGAGACCGCACCCAACGGTGACGAACTCCTCCTGAGCCAGTGCGACAGCGTCGCTGATCCCGAAGACTTCGCCGATGTCAACGGTAAGCACTTCATTGATCGCGTCACGGATTTTCAGCGCTACCTCGGACCTCCACCGCAAACCCCCAAGAGCGGCATGAGCGGAGAGTCGGTGTTCAATGCGGCAGGCTGCGCGAGTTGCCATATCGCCAGTTGGACGACAGCGAATTCGAAGGGTCTCGAGAGTGCGTTGCGCAACAAGACGATTCGTCCGTACTCCGATTTCCTCCTCCACGACATGGGCACGCTCGGAGACGGTGTCCAACAAGGTGACGCGACCGAACAAGAGTTCCGCACACCAACACTTTGGAATCTTCGCTCACGAGATCCGATGCTGCACAACGGAACCGCGGCTGGCGGCCTCTTTGCCGACCGCGTCTCAAGCGCGATCCTTGCACACGGACCATTTGGCGAAGGCGCAGCGAGTGCCGCGGCGTTTGAAGCATTGTCCGCATCGGACAAGTCTTCGCTCATTACATTCCTTGACTCCCTCGGCCGCGCCGAGTTTGACTTCGACGGGGACGGCGTGCGAGACCTTGAGGACTTCACGCTGCTTCGTTCCTACGCGGGAACGAGCACGAATCCCAACCTGCCCGGGGCCGTCGGAGATGTTGATCAGAATGGAATCGTGAATGCAATCGACGCGATGGCATTCGTCGGGGCAATCGAGAACTTTGAGGATCCAACTCGCGACTGCAACAGCAATGGCATCGCCGATCTCGTGGACATCTTCAACGGAACGATGCCCGACGCCGACGGCGATGGTCGGGGCGACAACTGCCCAACGCCATGCGTGGGTGACTTCAACTCCGATGGAACCGTCGACGCGTCCGACCTTGCGACGCTGCTGAATGCATGGGGCACCGCTGGCGGCGACCTCAACGCAGATGCAACAACAGACGCTGCCGATCTTGCTGTGCTTCTCAACGGCTGGGGAAGCTGCACTTAAGTTTTCGAACTTTCCTCCTTTCTCGAGTCCGCGATCTGAGTTTACAATCCCTGCCTTCCAGTTCGGCTCTGCACTCCATCGAGCAAATCCATGCGCATGACGAATCTCTCGACCGCTGCTGCTTGCTCCCTTGCTGCACTCTTCGGCGCGAGCGCCTCCGCGCAATGGCAGACCTCGTTCGTGAACCAAACCTCGACACGATTGGTCGCGTCCGCGGCACTCGTGGTCAATGACAATATCGAGAAGGACTTTGAGTACGCGGACTTCGACAAGGACGGCGACATCGATCTCATTTGCATGCGCAAGTTCCCTGGCTCCATTCAGGGTGGATTCCCTGATCTGCTCCTGATGAACGAGGGCGGCGTCTTGGTGGATCGCACGACCGAGTACGGCACCGCAGCCGATGTTGCTGGTAGCCAGGGCATGCGCGACCCAGTGAACGATCGCGATGTGAAGGCAGTCGATGTCAACAATGACACTTGGGTTGACCTTGTCACCGCGACAACGATGTCTGACTCGGTATCGACGATGTTGGGGCAACCCCGCGTGTATCTCAACCGCGGTGATGACGCGAGTGGGAACTGGCTTGGGTTCCGGTTTGAAGATGCGCGCATCCCTCAGCTGTTCGCAGCAGGAGGCGCAACTGCGAATCCTCGCTTCTGTGAGTTTGTCGCCGCGGATTTCACCGGCGACGGCTTCGCAGACTTGTTCTACACCGATTACGACACGCCTGAAACAAGCGGCACCGTCTGCATTGATCTCAACATGGATGGCGATACGGCGGACGCGGGCGAGTGCCAGTCCTCTCCGGGAGAGAGCGCCGCGAATGACTTCCAGAACAAGTTCCTTGTGAACCTCGGTGCGGCCAATCCCGGCTACTTCGTGGACACGACCACCACCCGCTTCACGGCCGCGCAACTTTCTGCCGCGTTCGGAAATGCGGTGGCCACGGCAGACTTCAACGGCGATGGTCACCTCGACATCGCCCGCGTGAATACGCTCACTGGCGGACAGGATGTCGCGATTCTCTACGCAAACGCCGCGAATCTCGGCAATAGTTTCATCGGGCCTGACAGCGTCAGCGCGGTCGCGCCCTACGAGATTGATGTCGGCGACCTCAACAACGATGGCAGGGTTGACCTCATCGTCGTCGACGATGGTCAGGACAAGTTCCTCATCAACCAGGGCAACGGAACCGATGGGCTCGCCAACTTCACGAGCTACACCATCGCGGACAGCCTGAGCGAGTTCGGCAATCAGACTCGTGTGATCGATCTCGACAAGGACGGCAAACTTGATGTCCTCATCACCGATGTGGACGCGGATCTTCCGAGCTTCTGCCCGACCACCGGCCGCCGATCGCACATCTACCGCAACACTGGTTCGCTCCCGACGCTCCTAGATGAGATTGGCGAGATCATTCCGTACGCGTCCGCGAGTGCGGTGTTTGACTTCGCAACCTTTGATATCAACGGCGACACTTGGCCGGATGTCGTGGTTGGCAAGTGTGCGGGCATCGAAGTGTGGATGAACAACCCACCCATCGGTCTCACCTTCAGCTACCCAAGCGGTCTTCCCACGAGCGTCTTGCCTGCGACGCCAACCTCCTTTCCAGTCTCCGTGGCAATCCTTGGCGGCGGTTCGATCGCGGCTGGCACCGCCGCCATCGTGACTTCGATTGATCATGGACCTTGGACCTCTGTCCCGATGACGGCGACGAGCCCGACGACCTTTACTGCAACGCTGCCCGCGGTGAATTGCGGCCAAGAGTTGCGCTACTACATCACTGCTCAGTATGCCGGTGGTGGTTACTACAACGACCCGCCGACGGCCCCTACGACATTCCACCTCGTGCCTGTGCAGACGAGCGAGTACATCGCGTACTCAGACTCGATCGAAGGCGGCACGGCGGGCTGGACCACTGCGACCGACGCAAGCGTCAGCTTCGGCGGTTGGGTTGCCGCAGCACCGGTTGGCGCAGTCAATGGGGCGACTCAAACTTCGCCTGCCACCGATGCCACTGCCAAGGGAACCATCTGCTGGATCACCGGACTCGGCGTCGCAGGCGGGGTCGGGAGCACCCAGGATCTTGATGGCGGACCCGTCACGCTCACCACGCCGAGTTACAACCTTGCGGGCTTCATCGGAGCACGCGTCTCCTTCGCCTGCTGGTTCTACTGCGACGATGCGACGACAACACCGGCGCAGCAGGACTACCTGCGCGTCGATGTCTCAAACAACGATGGTGCGTCGTGGACCGTGCTCGCAAGCCTCGCGAGCCAAGGCAGTTCTTGGCAAACGAAATCCTACAACCTCGAGTCATACATTCCGCTGACGAACACGATGAAGTTACGGTTTGTCGCCGCCGACAATCCAAACAACTCGCTGACCGAAGCGGGCATCGATGACCTTGTCTTCCGCGTCATTGAGTGCGCGCAATCCTCGTGCGTAGGCGATATCAACCAAAGCGGCGGAGTTGACGCTGCCGATATCGCCGTGCTCTTGAGTAGTTGGGGCGGCGCCGCGGGCGACCTCAACGGCGATGGCACGACCGATGCGGCGGACCTCGCAGCTCTTTTGGGGAACTGGGGCCCGTGCCTCTGATCGCACGACGCATCCACGGTTGAAATCTCCTCTACACTCGTCGGTGATGCAGGCAGGCCATCCGCTCGCTCTCGACTTCTGTGGACTCTCGCTGTCAAATCCCGTCCTGCTCGCGGCAGGAACCGCAGGCTACGGATGCGAACTGAACGACGCGTTTGATTTGGCGCGCGTGGGCGCTGTGGTCAGCAAGTCGATCACGCGAGCGCCGCGCGAAGGCAATCCGCCGACGCGCATCCTCGACAGCCCCGTTGGCATGCTCAACGCGATCGGACTCGCGAATGTCGGAGTCGAGGCGTTTCTCTCGCAGAAACTCGCGGCGCGCGCAACGATCGGTTGCCGTCTTTTCGGCAGTATTGCTGGGCATTCCACGCAAGAATATGTCTCTCTCGCGCAGGCCTTCGACGAGGATGCTCGCCTTGATGCGGTCGAGTTGAATGTCAGTTGCCCCAACACAGCTGATGGATTGCAATTCGGCGAGCACCCTAGCGTGCTTCGCAGCTTGGTCGGCGAAGTCCGTGCTGTGGTTGCGCGCAAGCCCCTGATCGTGAAGCTCTCACCCAATGCCCCCGACATTGTCAAGATGGCCGAAGCCGCCATCGCATCGGGCGCGGATGCCCTCACCGTCGCGAATACTTGGACGGCGATGGCAATCGATGTCCACACCCGCGCCTTCCGACTTTCGAACAAGCGCGGCGGCTACTCAGGCCCCGGCATTCATCCGATCATCGTCCGCATGGTGCATGACATCTTTGTGCAAGTCGCGCGAGATGCGAAGCGCCCCATCATCGGTCTCGGCGGCGTCACGCGATGGGAGGATGCCGCGGAGTTCATTCTCGCCGGCGCCACTCTGTGCGGCATGGGGACGGCCCTCTTCATCGATCCCCGTTCTCCGCTCGCGGTCGTCGAGGGGTTACGCCGATGGACGATGGATCAGGGCTGCAAGAACATCACGGAATTGATCGGGCAGGCACACGCATGAGCGGCATGCAAGGCATGAGCCGCCAAGAGCGCGACCGCTTCGACCTGCTCTTCCACACGGTGTTTGAGACGCTCCCAGCGACCGTCCACCACATGCTTGAGGAGGCCCCGATCATTCTTGAAGATCACCCCTCGGCGCAACTCGCGGCGGAACTCGGCATCGACCCGAATGACCCCGATGACATCCTGTGTGGTCTCCATACAGGCGTGCCGCTCACTGAGCGGAGCGTGCAGCATGCCGATGGTCTCGAGACTATTCATCTCTTTCGCATCGGCATCCTCGAAATGGCGGGAGGATGGGAGGAGTGGGAGGATGAGGACGGCCAATGTTGGGGCGGGCGTGATCGCATTTGTGAGGAGATTCGCATCACGATCCTGCACGAGGTCGGGCACCACTTCGGTCTCGACGAAGACGACCTCGAGCGACTCGGCTATGCCTAACGATCACGCCGGCGTCGGTCAACGAAATGACTGCATCACCGCGTCGTCGATCCCGAGGTAGTCGCGCATGTGTCCGTCGTAAATCTCCACATCCTTGTCACGGGAGAAGTCGAGGCGAAGTTCATTGATGACCTTCGTCCCCTGTCGAATCCACGCGTCAAATGTCTCCTTCGAAATGTTCGCCTGAATCCACTCGCCCATTTTCCCGCGAAAGGGAGGAGTTTCCATCTTCGTGCCTGGTCGCCCACTCTGCCGGCACACAAATCCACCGGCAACGCGAATCGCGTCGGCGGCGACATCCTGCGCGCTCTGGGTCACGGGTGCCTTGCGACCGATCGATTCGAGTAACTGGGCCATCGCTGCCTGCGGCATGCGATCCCCTTTGCTTGCCGCGATCGCGTATCCCTCCTCGAGGAACTTCACCGCGCGATCCTCCCACCCCGCCTTGATCATCGCATCACCACCGAGTTGCCATGCCTTACTCATCTCGCGATTGACTGCGACGCAGCGCTCAAATGCAACCGCGGCTTCCGCGGCGCGTCCGGCTTGGAGGTAGGCATTACCAAGGCTGAAGTGCGCCATCTCGTTGGACGGATCCGCCGCTGCCATTTTTTCGAACTGAGAAATACGATCCGCGGAAGATGGAGACGGTGTGCTCATGGGGCGATTCTCTCGTGCAGCCTGTGGACAGTGAGTGTAGAAGCATCCGCAGGCGCGCGCGGTCTCAAACGCGCACCTGCCGTTGATAGACCCACCATTCGAGTATCAAAATCAGGAGGCCGAGGCCGAGGATCCACGGCCACACCGAAGACCGTCGCTCGGCAGTCACTGCGGCCGCTGAAACTGCGTCGACGCCGAGGCGAATCTCGGCAACCGGTTCGATGTGACTCTCCGCTGCGGAGTAGAGATTCGCTGCGACGCGGCGGGTGGACGGTTCTGTTCGATCATTCTCAAGAAAGGAAATGTCATACAAGCCCGCGCGAAGAACCGGACCCCACAGGAGGTTTCCATCCGAATCCACTTTGGGGGTTGCATCGATCCCCGCAGGCCCCGTCACGCGAGCTTGTCGACTTCCTGCGGGGATCCGGAGCGCGATCGCATCGCCAGGCCGAACTCCCTGCGCGGTGATCGCTTCGCCGGCGTGGCCGAGCGAGTCCACGGCGTTGGCGACAAAGTTCAAGAACGACCGCTGAAACGGCCAGTTCGACTCGAGGATGTCGTAAGTGACATACACGGCGTGGGTGTCACCCGCGTCATAGGTGAGCACGAGCGGCGCATCCGCGCCCTCGGCGACAATCTCCCATGCCTTGCTCGGACGCGTCGCGATGGCGCTTCCCACATAGAGTTCGTCGAGCGACGCTGATCGAAGCAGAGGGGACTCCTCTCGCATCACGCGACACCAAACATCCTTCTGAGTTCCATACACGTTGAGTTCCGGCAACGGCGGCGCTGCGCCGAAGATCAGGTACCGACCCTGCGGCAGAAACTTGGGCGCGTAATTGTTCAGCACCACGAGGTCGTAGGAAACCGGAGCTTGCGAGGCGAGGAGCGCGTCAAAGTCCGCGCCCGTGATCCGATCGACTCGTTCCACGGGAAGCGCGTCGAGGGCACTCGCGAGCACGAACCCTTCGCTATTGACAAGCAGCACGCGAAGTCGCTTCGAGGGAGGGACAACGGCGAAGGCGGTGTCGTCACTCGCGAGTGCGTCCTTCCGCAAGAGCGAGGCTTCGATCACGACATCCCGAGGCTGCGCAATCGGCCGGAAAATCACCTGCGCGCTTCCTGGCCGGAACTCCGTGCCGCCGGCGCCCCCCAGCGAAGCCGCGGGAATCGCGATCGGTTCCGGAGTAATCGCGCGCGCCTGACCATCGAGCGCGAGTTGCACGGAAACCGACACTGGTTCGAGATTCATGTTCACCAAGGCAGCAAACACTTGGACATCATCCGGTCTATCCGCTGGCCTCTCTGCGGCCAGTGCGACAATCCCGACATTGTCTTTCGCCGATCCAACCTTGCGATACACCAACGATTCCATGGGACGAAGCGTGAGTTGCGCGAGATCCGCGAATCGACCGTCGCTATAGAGTTCGAGCCTCGCGGGTGCGGCGACGGTGCGATCAGGACGATCCGGATCAACATTTGTCGAGAAGGCGCGAGCAACCTCGAGTGCTTCGCCAAGCCTCGTCTCTTCATCGGTTGGCGTGATCGATTGAATCGCCTTCTCAAGATCAGCCACGCTGTCGGTGAATGGCGCCCGCACCTCCGCGCGCGATGCGAAAGCAACGACCATCACATCGCCCGCTCGCGGCGCAAAGAATCCGCCGCCGAGCAACTCATGCACTCGATCGATCGCTGCGTGCTTCGCAATATCGAGCCGCGTCTTGGACGCGCCATCAATCGATTCCGTCGCAAGCATGCTCGCGCTGCGATCGATCAGCAACACATACCGACCGCCCGAGTCGACGACTCCCGTCGACTCCGGTTGCGCGATCGCCACCGCGATCAGCGCAATCAAGAGCAACTGGAGAAAGAGAAGCACGCTCGGACGAAGTCGCTGAAACGGCGCGTTGGCGCGAAGGTCGGCCAACGATCTCGTCCAGAGCAGCGTGCTCGCGACAATGCGAGGCCGGCGACGCAGCTTCAGGAACCACAGCGCGAGGAGAGGCGGGAGCACGATTCCTGCAAGCAACGCGCCCGCGAAGGGAGTGAGCCAAGTGAGCGCGAGCATCAACGCACGAGTCCTCGACGCCGGAGATATTCAAGCATGAGCGTCTCCACCGGAAGACTGCTCTCCACGACAAGATGCGTCACCGCTCGACGGGCACACCACTGCCGCAATCCACCCGTCCATCCGTCAAGACGCGCTTTGTAGGAACTCAGAAGGGCCGGCGTCACCGTCACTTCGGTTTCACCCAAAGACTCACTGTCGACAAGCTTGAGGTCTCCACTCACGCCTCCCTCTCGCGTGGGATCGACCTGTTGCGGCGAGAGCACCTGCAGCGCGAAGAGATCAAATCCCCTTCCCGCAACCATGCCGAGTCCCCTCTCATACCCCTCACGCAACAGGAAGTCACTCACCACGATCATCACACCGCGACCAAGTCGGGAGAGCGCAGCGGTCTTCATCGCCGCATCAAATCCGCTTCCGCCTTCTGGCTTCAACCGCAAGAGCCAACTCGCGAGTTCGGAACTCTTTCGACGGCCGCGCAGGTTGGAAATCCGTTCGACGCCATGCTCGTTGAATGCGAGCATCGACACGCGGTGTTGGTTGGACAAACCAACATAGCCCAACGCCATCGCAAGTTTTCGCGCGTAGTCGAAACTGTCCGGTTCCCCCGTGCGCATAGAAGCACTCGCATCGATCGCGATCACGAGCGAGAGATCTTCCTCTTCTAGGAACATCTTCAGGAAGAGTCGATCAAGTCGGCCATAGATGTTCCAATCCACGAAACGCAAATCATCACCGGCGGCATACGGCCGAAAGTCCGCGAACTCCACCGATTGCCCCCGCCGCTTCGATCGCCGCTCGCCGTGCAACTTGCCGGAAAAAATCTTGCGACTTACCACATCAAGCTGATCAAGCTTTGCCATGAGGCGACCATCAATCAGATCGTCAAGGCGCGCCAGAGACTGCTTCGCTGTGCTCATCGTGCCCCTCGCCCGTTCGAGAAAGTGGAAGCGCGAGGCGCACTCGGCGCGAGGGCTATGGTGGGGACTCCCGCGATGAGGCGTTGCGCGATCGCGTCGTTGGAGATGCCCTCCGCCTCTGCCTCAAAGGATCGATGGATTCGATGTCGAAGGGCTGCGCGCGCCACTCGCTTCACATCGCTGAAACTGACCGCGAAGCGGCCCTGCATCAGCGCGCACACGCGGGCACTCGACGCAAGGGCCTGCGCGCCGCGCGGGCTTGAGCCTGCGCGAATCAGGCGGCGCAAACTCTCAGGGCAGAACTCACTGTCCGGATGCGTTGCGAGCACGAGTCTCACGCACCAATCCTGCACTTCACTCGCGATAGGGATGCGGCGCGCAAGTTTCTGCGCCGCTTGAATCCCGCGATGGTCAACCACCTGTTCGAGTGCCGCCTCCCCGTCGCGAGTGGTGCGCGAAAGAATCTCGTGCAACTCCTCTCGTTTGGCGGCGGGCACCACAACCTTGAGCAGGAAACGATCGAGTTGCGCTTCCGGAAGCGGATAGGTCCCCTCTTGTTCAATGGGATTCTGCGTCGCCATCACGAAGAACGGCCGACCGAGCGGCCGCGTTTCGCCACCCGCAGTCACGCTGCGTTCCTGCATCGCCTCGAGCAACGCAGACTGCGTCTTGGGGCTTGCACGGTTCACCTCATCGGCCAGCACAAGCTGTGCAAAAATCGGCCCGGGTCGAAACTCGATGCATCGTTGCAGCGTCACTGGATTTTCCGTCAGCACGCTCGTCCCTGTAATGTCCGCTGGCATGACATCGGGGGTAAACTGAATGCGCGAAAAACGAACGCCCGTTGCTTCGGCGAGCGCGCGAACCAACAGTGTTTTCCCGAGTCCGGGCACACCTTCGAGCAAGAGATGTCCATCGGCGAAGAGGCAGGTGAGCGCGAGGTCAACCACCTCTTGCTGGCCGACAACTCGCTTCCCAACCTCGGTTCGCAAACGATGGAAGAGGCCACGGAAGAGTTGCGCGTGCCTCTGCGCGTGTGAGAGCTCCTGAATGGCGGCGCTCTCCAATTCCTGCGCCGCAGCAAGCGCATCAAACGAACCTGACGAGGGCGATGTGGTCTCAGCCATGCGGTGGCTCCCCCGCGCCGCCGGCGTTCGATTCGTCTGAACCCTCGCCGCGAGCCTCTGCCTGCGCTCGTTTTCGCGCGCGGAGCAGTCGGCTCATCGAACTCTCCTCATTTACAGCGCGCTCGGGCGCGTCCGACGCGTGCTCCGTCGAACTCGTCTGACGCGCCGGCTGGGTTGGGTGCGCGGACTCTGCACGCGTGTCGAGCGCTGGCCCCATTCGCCCGGCGAGCGGATCGGCGCCCGTGGGTGCGTCTGATGCTCGTGCAGTACCGGAACGCGCCCGCGCCTTTTTCCACGCTGCCACCGAAGCCTCGCCTCCGGCGGCGACAGGAGTCATTGCGCCGCGGAGATGCGCACGCGCAGCGTCCGCGTCAAAGGTGAGTCGTCGGACGGCCACATCAAGCAAGAAACACGCGGCGGCGATGATGGCGAGCAAATCCCAAATGCGCTTCGCGCTCGCGGGGATCGGTAACTGCGATTTATCGAACGCTTCCCCCGCACTCGCAAACGCAAGGTCTCCGAGTCGAATCACGCGGCCGCCAGTTTCCTGCGCGATGCTCTCAAGCAACGCACGATTGTCGCGGACGGTGCGAAACTCCTTGGGATAGGGAACGCTCACCGAAGCTTGCACGCTCCCACGGCGCGAATTCTCACTCGCGCTCGCAGCGGAATTCGGTGAGTTCGCAGAGACATTGATCAGATAGCTGCCCGCTTCTTCGACGCCAAACTCTCCTCGCCACCGACCCGGACCGATCTGTTGCAACGGCAGTGCTGAGAGTTTTCCATCCGGAGCGATGATTGCCGAGTCGGGCTGCACATCCGTTGCAAAGCCGCCGCCACTCGAGAGTGCCTCGAGCTCCACGACCGCACGATCGCCATCGACATGCGTGCGGAGCGCCAAATTCTGTGGCGTCGGTGGGCGCATCAACCATCGAACCGTCTGCTCCCAGAATGGTTTGAAATCGCTCCACGCAACCCATGACTTTCCCCAACGCCCGGCAACATCGCTTGTGAATGCGACACTCCGCCCGAGTCCGAAGTTCCAATCAGCGAAAATCGGATCCTGCCCCTCCGATGTGGAGTTAAAGATTCGCACACTCGCCGCACCTTCGCGAGGAATGACAAGCACATAGCCGCCAAGTTTCGCGACCGCGCCAAATCCTCGCGTGGGACCACTCGCGGACGAGAGCACGGTCGGCTGAAAGTCTCCTTCGACGAGCAAGCTTCGGGCGACCATCTGCGCCTCTTTGATGAAGATCTTCGGGAGATTCTTGGGATTCTTCACTTCGTAAAAATTCCCGCCCGTGGCATCCGCGGTGAACTTCATGTTCTGATTGTCTTGCGGAGTGCCGTGCCCTGCGACCATCACCGTCGTGATCGTCACCCTCGCCGCGATCGCCGCTTCGAGCGTCTTCTTCGTTGGCGGACTTGGATCACCATCACTCACGATGATCATGTGCCGCTGCCCTGCGCGACTCTCGGCGAGTGCCTTCACACTCATTTGCACCGTACCGTCAAAGTCCATCATGTCTCCGACAGTCATGGAACGGGCCGCCGCGACGGCCTTAGACTTGTCGCCAGCTTCTTGCAGCGGCAAGGCCCAGCTCGGACCATGCACCCAAGTCACGATGCCGATGAGATCGAGGCGCGAAAGTGCTAGGACAGCCGAAATCGTCACCTGTTGGGCCCAATAGTTCCCTTGCGGCATCTCGCAAGAATGGACAACGCAAACGAGCGCACCCCTCACCATTTGCCGCGTCGCAGGAGGATCCAGTTTCACCGGCAACGCCTGCGCGGTCTCCGATCCAATCCATCCACCCGCGCCAAAGCTCTGGTCACCGCCGAGCATCAGGAGACCACCACCCAAGTCATGCACATACGCCCGCAGGAGCCGATCGGTTTCTCCATCGATGTTCCAGCGCGCGACATTCGCGAGGATGATCGCGTCAAATCCTCCGAGAAAATCCGCCCCTTGCGAGAGTTCGCTTGGACTGATCGTCCGGACACTAATGCCGCTCTCGAGCAATGCCTCACGAAGCGGACCAGACTCGAGGCCGCCTTCATCGACGATCAAGACCTCTCCATCTCCACCCACAAAGGTCACGGCAGTCGCGCGATTGTTTTCAAACTGTCGATCCGACTCCGCGTCGATGGGTTCGAACACTGCTTCAAATCGGCGCGCCCCCCTCGCGTCAAACGGAATGGGAATACTGATCGCGGTCGCACCTGCGGGCAACTCAATCTGGCGCGCGTCCCCCGCAAGCTCAGGCGATAGGTCAATCGGCCGACCGCTTTCCGTCAAAGTCAGGCGACCTGTCGTCGCCGCCTGACTTCGCAAGGTCAAGCGTATGTCCGCGGTCTGTCCCAACCGCGCCCGTGATGGTGCGCGAATGCCCTCAAAGACCACCTCATTGTGAAACTCATACTCGAGCGGCACGACATCGATCGGAATGCCGTTGGCCGCTGCGAGGCGTGCTTCGGCGAGCGCATCACCAATGTTTTCGTTTCCGTCGGAGAAAAGCACGATGCGCCGCGCCGTGTCGGGCGGCATGATGGAGAGTGCTTGCCGAATTCCCGCGCCAATGTCCGTTGCATCACGGCTGCCGGTGTGCTCTTCGCTCGGCACAATGGAGCGAACATCCGGCTGCGCCGCTATGGCCGCTTCCTTTCCGAGCGTAATCGCAGCAACCCGATCCTCCGCGTCGGGCTTTCCATCGACCAGTGCCTTCGCGAACGAGCGCGACGCCCGTCGAATCTCGAGTGGCACTGACCGACTGTCGTCGAGAATGAAGACGGTCGTGATCGCTTCGCCCTGACGGGTCAATGAAGGCTGACTCAGCGCGCCCACCAGACACAGCACCACCACTGTCCTAAGGAGGAGCGCGGTCCACCACTTCGCGGTTCCTTCACTCCGGCGACTTCGCCACGCGAGGAGCGCGACGACAATGAGGAGCAAACCCAAACTCAGCGCGAGTGGCTGTTCGAATTGCAAGGCGAGTGCGTTCACGGAGCGAGTGCAAACTCTACGCGGTTGTTTCCTGAATCGAGGACGGCGACAGAACCGTCTCGACGAGCCGCGAGAGCCCAAGGATACTGCAGTTGTCCGCGCGCGAACCCTCTGCTGCCAGCCCTCGCGAGCGTTTCGCCGGTGTCCGCATCAACCCATTGCACGCGGTGCGCTCCGAGTTCCGAGACCGCAAGCGATCCATCCGCGAGGAGGTCGAGCCCGTACGGATACACGAGCGCGCCCGACGCAAGAATGCGCTTGAGTTTGCCCTCGCGGTCGAACACTTGCACGCGGCCGTTGACGCTATCGGCGACGAAGAGTTCCCTCCGGGTTGCATCCCAGACCAAAGACTGCGGCCGAGCAAACTGCCCCGCGTCGCTTCCAAAGCTCCCGAAAGACCGAAGGAAGTTCCCGCGTGCGTCGAAGACCTGCACTCGGTCGTTCGATCCATATTCGCTCACGAACATTTCGCCGTCCTCCCCGAACGCAATGTCCGTGGGGTAGATGAACGAACCCTCTTCGAGACCGTACTTCCCGAACCGCCATCGTTCGATTCCCTCGGGCGTGAATGCAATGATGCGGTAGTAGTGGGTATCCGCGACGACGAGTTCTCCCGTGGGCGCAACACTCGCGCCAGTCGGTTTGCCCGTCGCCCAATCGGGCATGCGCCACTGATTGAGAAACGCGCCGTCTTCTGAGAAGCGCTGCACGCGAGCGTCCTTGTCGATCACATAGAAATCCCCCGTGCGCGGATCGCTCGCAAGAACCCGAGGAAAGACAAACTGTCCCGCGCCGCGACCAACGCAGCCAACGGATTGCTCCACCTTGAGGGCCCCAAGCGAAGAGTCCCCCCCGCCGCACGCCACCAGCGTGAACGGGACAAGTGCGGCGAGAAGAAGGATGCTCATCCCACGCACGCGCCGAAACCGCGTGCTCACTCCCACCGTGAGAACGCCGACGAGCACCGCGGACGCGAGCAGAAAAACCATCGAGAGCAGTACGGTCTCTGGGCGTTGGTAATGGATCGCGTTGAGGATGCTTGTGGCAAGTGAGTCGAACGCCGGGGGCGCGAGACGAGAGGTCGTCCCGAGTTCCGCGAGCGAGCCCGCAAATGCAAGCACTCCTCCGATGGCACCCGCGACCAAGGTCACACGGCGCGATGATCGCCATGCCGCAAGGAGTGAGGGACCGTCGAGTTGCGCGAGCATGCGCGCTCGGGTTCCAAATCCAATACCCACAAGCACGCCTGCGAGCGCTGCCCATCCGCCCGTTCGTGCGATGAGGCCAAGGACCACGATGCAAGGAGAGTCGTACACGGAAACCGCGACGGCACCGATCCCGTAGGCGAGTTCTGGTCGATTGCATGCCGCTTCGAGAAGTAACGCGACCACCGTCGCCGGAGTAACGGCGAGCGTCAGCAAGAGAAGTGTCGACAACTTCGCCCAGCGTTCGTTCGATCCACCCCGCAACGCGAGGAGTGCCGTTGCCGACGCAAGGCACGCGCCTCCTGCCGCACTCGCGAGTGACACTATCAGCATCGAAACCGCTTGCGATCCATGCAGCGAGGCGAACCGTTGCCATGACTGCCACTCCAATCCCTGCGCCAAGACGAAGAGCGACGGCAGCATTGGAAGCGCAGCGACAACGCAAACACTCGCGCGCGTGAAGCGACTCGGAATCGCTGGAACAGCCAATCGGACACTCGGACGCACCAGCTGGCTGAGGCATCGCAGAAGCGCAAAGCCGCCGATCAATGCAAGGAGAATCGCGGGCAATCCCGCCACGAAAACTTGCGCCGCGGGAGCACCGGTTGCGTCGAGTGTGCGCAGTTCAAATCCGTAGGTCACCACCTGTGCCAGATCAAACACGACTGTTTCGCCCACGAGCGTCAAAGACACGAACGCGAATCCCGCCGCGAGCACCGGAACATCGCGTGACCATGCGGCGCGCCATCGACGCAGGCGGCCCCAACCGTCTACGCGTTCGAGCATCGTGGCGCGTCCATCTCCGCCCGAGCGAAAGACCGCGACAATCACCGCCGCAGGCGCGGTTGCCCACAGCACAAGCGAAGTCACGAGGAGCCCAATCCGCAGCGTGCCAACGGCGTCGTGTTGCGCAGCCAAGTCGCCCAACATCGATCCCGGCGCGCACATCGTCCAGAGTGAAAAGTAGAGGAGCCAAGGCGGAAGCGCCGTGCTCGCACACAGCACGACGAGCGCGAAGGAGGCACACCCAGACGCGCCGGATGCCATCGCGTTCCCAATCCAGCGGCCGATCGGCCATGCACAGAGGGTGGCAATGCCGGCGGTTCCTCCCGCCCACGCAACACTTAGAAAGAACAACGCGAGCGCCGAGTGCGCCTCGCCTTCGAAACTAGGGAGGATCGGAGTCAGCACTCGCGCGGACGATGATTCAAAGCAGAAAAGCGCAACGACTGGCCAAGCGCAGAGGATGAGTGCAGCCAACGCCAAGAGCAGCAGTGCGCTCACTTCGAGCGGCGATCTCACGGCGTACTCGCCAATGCAAGGTGCACTTGGGCTGCGGTTGCGTCCGCGCTTTCCACCGCCGCACGTAGATCGAATCGGAGTGGATCATTCTCTCCCCACGCAGGACCAAATCGCACACCGTCGCCAAGGGGAAGCGTGCGGAGCGCAGACTGTGCACTCCGCACTTCGGATTCGGGGGCAATCAAGAATCGCACGCACTCCTCTGCGCAGTGGACACGCTTGGATCCTTCCACAATTCCAACCGTGGATGGAATGATCATCGCGCCACCGCCGCGTTCACCTTCCTTGAAATGACGCGGCAGAATGATTCCGAGCGGCTTTCCCGCATCCATCGCAACTATTGCATCATCGGTATCAGTGAAGCCGTAGGTCACCTCACCACGAAGCACCGCGTCTACGACCGCGGAGTTCCCACCAGGCAAAAGCCGAGCTTGGTGGCGGTGGAGCGAATCGATCAAGCGCGAGAAGAGGCCGGGTTGCGCGCGTTCATACACCTGACGCATCGCCGCGAAGTGACCGCGGGTACTTCCAAAGCGCGGATCGGCAATGGCGATCCCATCCACGGTCGCCGCCGACACGAAGTCGCTCCACAACTGCGGGACGGCTGTCGGCGAGACCTTGCGCGCGTCAAAGCAGAGAACCCGCGCACGCGCATTCATCGCAATCCAACGCCCCGCGGGATCACGCCATGCCGTGGGCCATCCCTCGAGTAAGGACTGCGGCAACGGCGCGAGTACTCCGTCCATCGCGAGCGCCGCCGTGTGAAACTGCTCACTCGACCAGAAAACATCCGCCCTCGGAGCATCGCGTTCTGACCGCAGTAGATTCGCGAGACCGGTAGTCTTCGTCGCCTCGGTGTCGTATCGAGCATTTACGCCGCAGACAAACTCCGAACCTGCGCTGAGTACGGCGAGTGCCTCTCGCGCAACGGCCTCGTCGACGGAGGTATAGATGACAAGCTGGTCATCACTCCTTCGGCCCTTGCACCCATGAAGCAGTATCGCCGTCGCGCTCGTGATCGCCGGCAGGACGAATGCTGATGCACTCACGCGCAACATGGCGTCCCGGCGCGAGATCCGCGCGGGCGCAGAGGGCGCCTTCCTCACGGCTTCGCATTCCCGCTCGGCGCCGGTGGAGTTGAAGCGGGCGGCACCTTCACGCCCTTGGCATCGAGCTCCTGCTTCATCCTTCCGAAGTATCTCTTGTGTGCGTCGCGCAAGTGCGCGGGGACATCGACCTCGAGCACCGCGCCTTCGGCTGCATCGGCAACTTCCTCAGCAATGTTCTCAAGCGTCGTACTACTCACGCCCACTTCCGGATTGGGATTCTCAACGAGTTGCCGCGCGATGATGTCTCCCTTAGTGGTTTGCGTCTTCTCTTTCTGCGACTTCGTTCCTGACGGAGTTTTCGCCGTCGGAGTTTTTCCTCCTGAGGCTTGGCCGCGGCCGCCTTCGCGAATCTGGTCGGGACCCATGACGCTTCGCGAGTCGGAATTGGCTTGTGCCTTCGATGGGCTCTGACCGAGACCGTTCCCCTGTCCTTGGCACCCACGCTCACACGCGTTCGCGGCACTCTCGGCCTGTTCAAGCATCGACTGCATCTGCTCGAGCTCCGAAAGTTGGTCGCTCATTCCACTTCCGAGGCCGCTGTCTTCACCCTCTCCGCTCGGTGCGCCCTGCTGCCCCTGCTGCCCCTGCTGCCCTGCCCCCCCTTGCTGCTGACCGGACGGTTGACCGGAGTTTTGCGCGCCACTCTTACATTGCGACGCTGCCTGCTGTGAACTCTGCGCGAGTTGCTTGAGAACTTTCTGCGCGGCGGTTGAAGAGGCGACCTGCTTCTCGAGCGCCGCCCGCTGCTGCGCTGAAAGTCCCGGAGAATTCTTGATCGCTTCGGCGAGCGCTGCGGGGTTCTTCGCGAGTTGCGGATCGAGACCTGCCTTCGAGAGTTGGTCTTGGAGCGCCTGTTGTCGATCCGCGAGCGCTTCGAGTTGCTTCGCGAGTTCGTTGAGGTCCTTCTCTAAACTCGCCGCCTCTGCCTCCGAAAGCGCCCCCTCGCGCGCCTTCTTGGCGAGTTCGTCCAACTTCTG
>SXUJ01000037.1 GCA_005790565.1 Planctomycetia bacterium | reverse complement strand
GTTCGACCGGGTTCTGCGTCGCGAGGACGAGGAATGGATCGGCCATCGGGAAGGTTTCGGCGCCGATCGTCACTTGTCGCTCTTGCATCGCTTCGAGCAAGGCGGATTGCACCTTTGCGGGTGCGCGATTGATTTCATCCGCAAGGACAATGTTGGTGAAGATCGGCCCGCGCTTCACGGCAAAGTCGCCCGAACCAGGTCGATAGATAAGCGTGCCGATGAGATCTGCTGGGAGGAGGTCGGGCGTGAATTGAATGCGTTGGAAGGCCGTTCGCAATCCACTCGCGAGGCAACTGACCGCGGTTGTTTTCGCAAGCCCCGGCACGCCTTCGATCAGCACATGCCCATTCGCGAGAAGGGCCATGAGCAAGCCGTCGAGCAGCTCCTCTTGCCCGACAATGACGCGCTGCATCTGCTCTTTGAGCGCTCGAAAGGGGCGGCTCGAGGCGGTCACTTGGCGCTCGATTTCTTGGATGTCAGCGGAGATAGTGGGAGTTGTCATCGGCAATGGTCTCGAAAAAGGGTCGTGCGGGCTACTACTACGCGCAACCTTTGCACGGGTTCAGGGTCCTCTCAGGATTGGGAGCGTGATTATAGAGAAACTGGCGTATTCTCACCCCTTCGCGCATCCTCTTCGCCCCTCGCTAACGACTTCATCCAACCAGCAACGACTACCGATTTATGCAACGCCAAGACATTCGTATCGGTTGGGTGGGCCTTGGGGTCATGGGGCTGCCCATGGCCCGCCATCTTGGCACTGCCGGATATCCGTTGTTCGTGCACACACGAACGAGAGCGAAGGCGGAGCCGATTCTCGCGGAGGGCGCGACTTGGTGCGCGACGCCCCAAGAGATCGCGCAATCAAGCGATGTCTTATTCTCGATGGTAGGAATGCCATCGGAGAATGAAGAAGTGTTCTTTGGATCAGCGGGCGTGTTCGCGGCAAAGCGGTGTCCATCGATCTTGGTAGACATGTCAACGAGTGATCCTTCGTTCGCACGAAGGCTGGACGCGGCGGCGCAGACCCGTGGCGCGCACGCAATCGATGCCCCAGTTTCGGGGGGTGATGTCGGCGCCCGCAACGCCACGCTCTCAATCATGATCGGTGGCGATGCCGCGGCGTGCGCGCGGGCCCAACCGCTCTTCGAAAAACTCGGCACTCGGATCGTTCGGCAGGGGGGTTCTGGTGCGGGGCAGATGACGAAACTTGTCAATCAAGTTTGCGTCGCCATGAACACGCTTGGGATGTGTGAAGCACTCATGCTTGCAAAGCGCGCGCAGCTCGATCCGCAGGCGGTTCTCGACTGCATCGGGCCTGGTGCGGCGGCGAGTTGGTCGCTCGCGAACCTCGCGCCAAGGGTGCTGCGAGGCGACCTTGCGCCGGGGTTTTTCATCGAGCATCTGGCGAAGGACCTTCGCCTCGCGGACGCGGCGGCGGGGGAACTTGGCCTCGATCTCGCAATGCTGAAGCGGGCTCGCGCCTGTTACGAGGACCTGCTCAATGCGGGTCACGGAAGGAAGGGAACGCAGGCTGCGGTGCTCCTGCACCGGTAAATCGGCGCATTGCATTGCCGAAATGCTCTCAAACCGCGCCTCCCAAGGGCTTTCCAATCATCGAGACCCTTGCTACAGTACGCGGCTCGACTGAGGACACCTCTTATGGCCACCCTGACCATCCCAACGACCGGAACTGTCACTTTCACCGTCCTTGCTGTGCCCCGCACGGAAGGCGGACGCAAGACACTCTTCCGGCTCATGCGTTTGCAAGCATCGACCCGCCGCATTCTCAAGAAGCTGCGCCATGCTCGCGTGACGACGCTGAACAAGGACACGAATCGCGGTGGCCGCATTTGGATCGATCGCGAGACATGCTCGCGCGTCGCTCGCGCCGAAGCTGGCGAGAGTTTCACGATCGCGATGACGCCTCAGATCTTCAAGGATGTTGAGAGCGTCTCCGAATATCTCAAGATCGCTTGAGTTGAAGTACCCACAAGAACAACGCACTCCCTCTCGGAGTGCGTTGTTCTTTTCAACGGACGGCAGGTGTTCCCGCAGGCGCAATGGGCGCGGGATCGGCCGAGACCGCCCAAGCGCGTACGCGAATGGCAATGCAATGCTGCGCGTCTGCGGTCATGGTCATCGCGCAACTTGGTTGTGCGCCCACTTGAAACGGGATCTGGAATTGCTGTGTGCAGTTGGCCTGTTCGATCGTGGCCTCGCACGCCCACGTCGTCGCGCCCTTGGATCGGTCTGCGTGAATTACGAATTCCAGCTTTCCATTGCGGGAGGTCACGCTGAGGGTTGCGTCTCCGGTTGGCGCGCAAATCACTCTCGGATCGGAGATCAACTTCGCCGTGCCCTCGGCGACGCAAGCGTCCAAACGATCGCTTGAGAATGCCGCGTTTCCAAGCGCACTCGATGGAAACTCGAACACTTGTGCCGACACAAGGATCTGCTCGATGCCTGCGGCGATCTCGAGCTGCCGTAAGAACTCGCGAATGCTCTGATGCACGGCGGGCGCGCCGGTAATGATCAGATTGAACTTGTCCTCGCGCAGTGAGACGAGTTTGCCGCCCATCTCCGTCCAGCCATCCGGCACGACATGCTCATGGAGAAGTTCGACGATCGTCCCGAGCTCTTTCTGCACGCCTTCGGTCGTATCACCTTGCGGCACTTGCTGCGATGCGCGATGCAGCGCGAGCGCGGAGACATCGTACATCGCGGTGAGTGCGAGCCGATCGCGACCGCTCTCGGGTAGCAAGAGCAGCGTGAACCCATCCGAATCAACCGACCACGGATCGAACTCGCTCCCCGTCGCGCGTGCGAAGGATCCGAGCAATGCGCCGTAGGTTGTTTCGCCGGCAGGAACGCGTTCTTCGAACGCGGACATGTCGGCTCGGGGAACAAGCCGAACGGTGTCCACTTGAACCGGAAATCCCTTCAATCGAAGCCAAGTTGGGACATTGCCGACGGTGAGCACATCGAGTTCGCCGAGCACGACTGTTTCATTCAGTCGTGCGAGCAACGCGAGTGCGTGCTCCAGCCGCTCGTCGGTCGCTTGGGGCGTCGGCAGTGGGGGTGGAGCACTCCGCGTTGGTTCCACTGCCAGAAGTGGGAGCAGGACGGCGAGCGCGAGTGGATGCATACTTCACAGTATGGACGAAAGCGAAGCGCGTTGCCGCGGCGTTTGTCGTTACCTTCGCCTTGTCACGCCCTGCATCCACGCGAGCAGCGATGGCGTGTCGGCGAGGGTATCGACCGCGAGGTCGGCGCCGGATTCAAGCAGAGTTTCGCGTGGAACGGGACCGGTTGCGACACCGAGCGCGATGCAGCCATTCGCCTTCGCGCAGTCGACATCGAGTGGCGTATCGCCGATGATGACGGTCTGCGAGGGATCAAAGGGGCGACCGTGATGCGCCACTGCTCGCGCGATCGCGAGCGGCGGAAGATCTCGTCGCGACGCACCTTGGTCTCCGTAGGCGCCGAATGGGAAGCACTTTGCGGGAATTCCCGCTCGTTCCACCTTGATGTACGCGGTGTGCTCGTAGTTGCCCGTCAGCAAGCCGACGCCCGCACCGCAATCGTGTGCGGCATGGACGAGTGCGGCGGCGCCGGGCATCGCGCGCGTCTGCATTGCCGTGAGGTCGGCGCGCAAGCGGTCGCCGTACGCCGCGCGAAACTTTGCGTGCGCGTCGTCTGAAGTCGCAAGCCCATGACGAAGACACATCGCCTCCCAGATGAGCTTGTCGAGCCCGCCCGCCATTTGAATGCCGTCGAGTGAAAACCCGAGGTCGCCGTGCAGTTCGCGAAAGGTCGCGAGCATCGCGCGAACGCCTGCGCCTTCGGTGCGCAGTAGCGTGCCATCGATATCGAAGAGCACCAACATCGAAGGACTTACCGCGCACTGACCGCAGTGCGTTCGCGCACGGCGGCACAGATCTTCCGCGCGGCATCGGTGAGATCCGTCGCGACTTGCATGGTGGGCAGCTCGGCGCGCGCGTCCTGCAGGATGCGCCGTGCTTCGACGACATTCGTTCCCTCGAGTCGAACCACTAGGGGGACGCTGAAACC
>SXUJ01000036.1 GCA_005790565.1 Planctomycetia bacterium | reverse complement strand
TCGCGGCGGCGCAGTCCGTCGAAGGCCGTCCGATTTGCGCCGATCGCGATTCATTCGCGGCGGCGCAGTCCGTCGAAGGCCGCCCGATTTGCGCCGATCGCGATTCATTCGCGGCGGCGCAGTCGAAAGCGAGCGAGGGAATCTGCTGCTTGGAGCGGATTCCAAGTCGCGAGCGCTCAAGAATCGCGAGCGAGGGAATCTGCTGCTTGGAGCGGATTCCAAGTCGCGAGCGCTCAAGAATCGCGCGAGCGCTCATACGATGCGCGCTTGCAGACCCAGACGGAGATTCGTGCCCTTCTCGCATCGCGCGGGCTGACTCCCAAGCACCGCTTCGGGCAGAACTTTCTCGTCGATCACAATCACCTCCGGAAGTTCGTCGCCGCGAGCTCAATCGACGCGAATTCCCTCGTGCTCGAAGTCGGACCCGGCACGGGCACGCTGTCCGAGTGCATCCTCGAAACCGGCGCCGAACTCCTCGCGTGTGAACTCGATCGCGATCTGTGCGCGCTCCTACGCGAAACACTGCTCCCCAAACACGCTCGGCGCATGACGCTCCTTGAGGGCGATTGCCTCGACGGCAAGCATGCGATCAGCCCCGCGATTCTGGATGTAATCGCGGGGCGACCATTCTCGCTCGTTGCCAACCTCCCTTATCAAATCGCAAGCCCATTGATGGCGATGCTGGCGTGCGAGACACCCTACTGCCTTGGACAATTCGTCACGATTCAACGCGATGTGGCAGATCGGCTTCTTGCCCGCGAGGGGTGCGGCGAATACGGCCCACTCACCATTTCCATCGGTGCGTGCGCGGATGTCACGCTCTTGTCAGTGCTCCCTCCAGGATGCTTCTGGCCTCCGCCAAAGGTCACGAGCGCCATGATCGCCATCCGCCCACGGCAAACACCCGACATCGCGCCAGACCCGCAACTCCGCAAGGCGTTCAGCGCGTTCTTGCTGCGTGTGTTTTCCAACCGTCGCAAACAACTCGGCTCGATTCTCGGTCGCGACCATGGATGGCCTGCGGGAATTCTCGCAATCCAGCGACCAGAAGAACTGACCATCTCGCAACTCGTCTCACTCTGGGAATCGGACCGCTCGCGCGAACCAGCGAATCACCACGAGTAAACGACGGTGTACTCAATCACCTTCTTGCCTTCCGCGGGAACCTCCGCGTCGAAGGCGATCGTGTTTGCATCCAACTTTTCAAACTTCGCATTCGCTTTCTCGATCTTCCAATTCGTCCAGCGATAAAGCCGCTCATGCACGCGAACTCTCTGTGCTTGAGACTTCTGGTTGCGAATCTCGATCCGGAATGACTCGCTCATGCGCTTTGCGGAGGTATCGACTTGGAAATCCATCCGAGTGCGCTCGCCCACGACATCGAAGGCCTCGCCAAGTTTGATGCACACCGTTTCGTTGCGCGGCGTGTGCGCAATGAGATCCTCGCCGATGAACTCTAGCGTTCCGTCATGCGGATCTTGCTTGTACACACGCACCTTGCCCGCCGGCAGCGGCATACCGAGTTGCTCTTCCTTCTTGTTCTCAAACTGCACGAAAACCGAAGGATTGCCCTTCATCTCCTGCTCGAATTCACGCTCGACCATGGGCTCGCTTGCAACGCCCATTCCTCCGGTGAAGTCGAAGCGTAACTCCTTCTTCACATGAAACCCCGTAACTGTAGGAAACAGCGCAATCTGCTGGGTTGTGTTCTGCAAGACATCGGTCCTTCGCGGCAGCGAGTACAGGTGATACTCAAAGAAGCTCTGCTCCTCGAAGCCCCCCTCGTCGGCCATGCGCGCAGACACTCCGAGCATTCCGCCACTTCCTCCACCGCGAGGAGCATGCTCCCGCACACGCTGCACATCTCCCGCGACAAGTTTGAGAGTTGCATCCAGATAGCTCGCGCCACTCAGATTGAGCAAGGTGACCCACGCACCAAGGTCCGCCGCGTCCTCCTTTTCGCTGAGCGTGAGGTTGTAGTCCGCTCGCCAAGTGATGCCCGAAGTTTGATAGGTCGTGCGGACGAAGTGCCGTCCACCCGATGCATTCGCGAGCCTCCACACGAGCGTCGGCTTCATCAACAAACCACCCGGCAACTCGCCAAGCGTGATCTGCGCGCCGGTCGCGGCGACGATGTGAAGTCCATCGTCCATCTGCACCACCAGTTGCGCCTGCGTAGCGGACAGGAGCGTCCCCTCGAACACCTTGAACACGCCTCCAATCGGGCTCGAAATGACAACCTTGCGACCGATGTACCGCTCAGTCAGTTTCGATGGGCTCACGAGGTCGAACTGAAAACTCTGCTCGATGACCGAAGTCTCTGGGTCGTCGAGGTCCGCAAAGGACACCGAAGTCGGATCGATCCATGCGGCAACATCGGTGAAGGAAAGCGTCCCTGTGCCCTTGGGCATCTCGACTTCACGCACGACTTTCACAACCCCGTACCCCGGAACTCCCCATGGATTGTCCACGCCCTGTCGTTGCTGTTGAATCCATCGTTGCGGGTCGAAGCCCGCTGGATCGGCGCTGCTGTAAATCGTGAGCGCTGTTTCGCCCTCAGGTTTCACAATCGGACGGGCACCCGTGGGCGGTGCTTGGGTCGAAGCCATCAGAACGAGTAGCGCGAAGAGATGCATGATGATTCACCTTTCCAGAAAAGTTTGCGACATCAGTTCAATCCAGCGAGGCGCCGAACGGTCATCATGAATGACCGCTTCAATTGCGCGTGCATAGCGAACACAGCAAGTCCATACGCGAGGATTGCGCCCACGGACCCGACCACAAGAGAAACGCGCGCGGCCATGCCGTCCGCGAGACTCTCAGGAATCGCTTCCGTCGGATCAATCACCGCAACAAGAAGATTGACCGGACTCATCGCCGACAAGGCCGCACCCACATAGGGCACACCGCGGCCCGCGCCGAGCCCGCAGAGCCCGAAAAACCCACCAATCCCAAACACGACGAGCGACGCCGCGATCACGGACCCAATCGTGCCCTTCGTCTTGACCGACCACTGCAATCCGATCATGACAGTAAACGCTGCAGTTGCGACGAGAACGAGCGGCACGAGCAGTGCTCCCTCAGGAAACATCAGTGGAACGGAGATCGTGTTGACGCCGACCGTTTCTTGCAGGACGACACCACCGGGCGCGCCAAACCCCCCACAGAGCACATAGATCGCGGCGATCGCGAGCGTGGCGACGGGAACGAGAATCATCGGAAGCAGGAACTGCACAAGTCCCTGCAGTTTCCCCGCTAAGTACGGTCCCGGCTGAATGGGCGTCGTCAGCAGGATGTCGAGCGTTCCATCCTCCCGCTCACGGCTCACCGCGGTCGCGCTGAGGTTGAGCGCCGTCAGCAGCACAACGATCATCTCCGCGCCCACCGTTGCGAGAAGTCCAAGCCGTAGGTCCCTCGGAGAAATCGAGCCTTGATGGTGGAGCCCGACGAGCACGAGCGCCGCGAAGATGCCGAGTGCGAGAAAGACCCATCGACCCACCACGCCTGCCGGGCTTGCTGCGCGAAGGCTTCGTTCACGCCACGCGATGGGATTGCTTCCGACACGGCGCGACTCTCGTTCGCCACCCTGCATCGTGACGGCAAACATTCGGCTCCACCACGACGCCGCTCCAGGGGCTCGGCCAAACGACCGCAACGAAAGCGTAGACCAAAGCACCATGACGATCGAAATCAGAATCGAGAGCCAACAGAATGTCGCTGTTGGATACGCGTACCACGCGACCGCGAGCGGGTTGGAGAGCGCCTCTGCGCCGCGCGGAACATAGGTGTTTGCGGCAAGGAGCGCTTCGAGCGCAAGGAACGGATTGAGCGGCGCGAAGAACGATGTGTAGGAGGCGCCCGTCCCAGCGCCGAGGGAGTTCCCCGAACGAAGGTAGAGGTCCGCGGCGTAGGTCGCGAAGACATACATCACGACCGCGGCGTAAAAGACAAACACGGCGCGCTTCCCGCCGATGCGCGTGACGCTGAGCGTAACCGCAGTCGCAGCCACGACGAGCGCGCTCGTGCTCGCGACAAGGTCACTCATCACGATAGAACTTCCCGGGACTCCGCCGAAGAACTGCGTAAGAATGAAAAGCGGGAGCGTTGAGAGAATGAGCGTGAGCACGAAAAACAGGCGCCCGAAGAGATTCCCGAGCACAATCTGCAGGTTGGAGAGCGGCGTCGTCAGCAGGATGTCCCAAGTCTTCGGATTCGCTTCCTGCAAAATCGCACCCGCCATGAACACCGGAGTCAGAAGCACGATGAGCGCAATCTGGCCGAAGCTGACGACCGTGAAGGCATTTGCGCCTCGCTGCGCCAACTGCCGCATCGTCGAATCCGACCCGAGCAACTGAATGAGGAGCACGGCTATGACGATCGCGAGGTAGGCGGCGCGCACGTAGAGGTCGCGGGAGCGCCGAGAACCCCCTGCCACCACCCGAATGCAAATCGGGTTCGTCGGGAGCAGGCGAGAAAACCAGAGCACAATCGGCGGCACGCCGGAAATCCTACCTTGACCAACAGCCCAAATCGTCGGATACTCAGCAGTGTTCAGGCGCCGTCCTTGCGCTTGAATCGGCAGTGCGCGCCCTTAGGCTCAATGCCGCTCTTCACCCGGTTGCCCATTGCGCTCATCGCGAGGCGACCGTTCACAGGAGGGTTGGTTTCAACCGCCAATCCTCCCGGCCAAACTTTTGGCCGATAGATCGATTGCTGCATCAAGTCTCCTGCGTTTGGTTTGCGTCTGATGCTTGCGTCTGAGAATGGCATAGGAATGCGCGTTGCGCACGCTTGACCCTCGCAATCTTTGCGATGCATGCGTGTGATGAGACTGGAGGCCGCCCTCAAGGCGCACCTCGTATCTCGTGCACTGGATTCGCGCATCCCGCGAGCGAGCCTGAACGCTGAGTTCTTGCAGCCATCGATTGAACGGATCGTCATTGTCGTTGCGGCATTGGAACAACGGGCCTCGATTGTTCCCCCCTCCCGTGGAGGTTTTGTGCTGCAACTCCTGCTTCAATCCGACCCAGCGACCGATTCGAGTGTGTCGACTGGTTTCGTCCTCACCATCGTGGTGACTGCAATCGCTGCGGGCGCGCTCGGCATCTTTGTCAGCGGCCTTATCACCGGTCGGTCGCTAAAGTCAGCAAAGGCAGAAGCGGAGCGCATCGCATCCGATGCAAAGGCACAAGCAGACCTGAGCGCCGAGAAGCGTTCTGCGGAAGCGGAATCGAAGGCGCGGGGCATCGAGCTCGCGGCAGAAAAACGCGCAACCGAGCGACGGACCACGGTCGATCGCGAACTTCAGTCACAGCAAACGAAGCTTGATGAAAGTCTGAATCGAGCCACCAAGCGCGAGGAAACGCTCGATCGAAAGCTTGAGTCGATTTCCCAGCGCGAGGGTCGGCTTGACGCGCGAGAAGTCGAACTGAAGGAAGTCACCACCGCCGCCGAAGCAATTGCGAAAGAAAACAAGGGCATTCGGCTCGAACTCCAAGGGCGACTGGCCCAAGTGTCCGGCTTAACGCGAGAGGCGGCGACCGAGGCGTTTATGACCGAAGTTCGCGAGGAGTGTGCGCATGATGGCAGCACGCTGCGGCAGAAGATCCTCGATGAAGCAACGCGCGATGCTCGCGCCAACGCTCGCGAAATCACGCTCATGTCGATCCAACGCTACGCGGCCGAAAGCGTTGCTGAGTCGACCGTGCGATCGATCAAGATTCCAAGCGAGGACATGAAGGGGCGCATCATCGGCCGTGAAGGGCGCAACATTCGCGCCATCGAAAAGGCGACCGGCGCGGACATTCTCGTGGATGACACCCCGGGTGTGATCAGCGTGAGCTGCTTCGATCGCGTCCGCCAGGCCATCGCCTCCGAAGCCCTGCAGCGCCTCGTCGCCGATGGTCGCATTCATCCATCTCGCGTCGAAGAACTCGTCGATCAATGCAAACGCGACATCGAAGAACGCATTCAGAAGATGGGCAACGATGCCGCCGTGGAGGCGGACATTCGCGGCTTGCACCCGAAGGTCATCGAAGCGCTCGGCAAGATGCACTTCCGAACGAGCTACGGCCAGAATGTGCTTCGACATTCGATCGAGGTCGCCTTCCTCTGCCAAATGATTGCGGACCAACTCGGCTTCAACGGCGCCATCGCGCGCCGATGTGGGTTGCTCCATGACATCGGCAAGGCAATGGATCATGAGATGGAAGGCGGACATCCGGCCATCGGCGCGGAGTTCCTTAAGAAGTACGGCGAAAAGAGCGAAGCGGTTCTGAATGCAGTCGCGGGACACCACGCCGACATTCCATCCACTACGCCGTACACGCCAATCGTGATGGCTGCGGATGCAATCTCAGGCGCGCGACCAGGCGCGCGCCGCGAATCGATGGAGCTCTACATCAAGCGACTCGAACAGCTCGAATCGATCGCGAAGGAGAACCCGCACATCGTCGAAGCACACGCAATTCAGGCAGGCCGCGAGGTCCGCGTGATTCTCGATGCGCGACACGCGGACGACGCAAAGGCCTTTCAAATCGCCGAAACCATCGCAAGACGAGTGGAAGCCGAGATGACCTTCCCTGGCGAGATCAAGGTCACGGTGCTCCGCGAAGTCCGCGCCGAAGCAGTGGCGCGATAGCTTGAGCCGGCGGCGGTTCATCCGCCAGCGCAGACCAAAGCGCGCGAGGATTCTGCAGCGTGGGGCAGCATCCCAGTCGCCAGCGTTCAAGACCGTGAGGGTTTGCAATACGCCATCCGCAGATGGTTACCCGGGGCGATGTACTCCACATCGCTCATGTACGCATGCATCAACATCACACCGCGACCGGACGGAACATCAAGGTTCTCTTCGCGAGTGGGATCGGGAATCGCGCACGGATCGAACCCCGCACCCTCGTCGATGACTTCGATTTCAATCCGGCTCGCCGAGATACTGCTTCGGAACTGCACACAGCGATTCTCGTCACCTTTGTTTCCATGACGGTGTGCGTTGACCACGGCCTCCTCGATCGCGAGCCGGATGGCAAACGCCGCGGCCTCGTCGTAGCCGAATCTCAGCAATCCATTCGCGAACTCCTCCTGGAGTTCCTCAAGGCCTGGACGCAGTCCATAGAACCTGCGCTCGATGTGAAGGATGTCCTTGGCCGCGTTCATGGAGCGAGGTGCCTGCGCAGAAGTGAAGTCGAGGCGATTCCCGCGCGAAGTCTCAATGTCATTTGGTCGAAAAGCTACTCGCGGCCTGCTCGACACTGTCGTGAATGGAGAACAGCCGATTCAGCTTGGTGATAACAAACATCTCGTAGATACGACGATCAATATTGGAGAGGCGCAACTCGCCACTCTTCTTCTCGATACTGTCCTTCAATGCGAGAAGAGTTCCGAGCGCAGCGCTCGACATGTGCTCGACATTCTTGAAGCAGATGAGGAGGCGAGGATGCTTCTCCGCTTCAAGAGCGGTTCGAATCTCCTGCTCAATCTGATGGAGGTTTCCTTCGTCAAGAATGTTCTTCTCAACGAAGTCGACGCGAATCGAGCCTTCGAGGCGACGGATTTGCAGCAGCGAAACAGGCATGATGACTCCAGCGACGGCCGCTTGACCAAGTGCGTGGGCGAGTTCGCCCTGCGGGGCTGAAAGCGTACCAACCCCCTGCACACAAGGCAAAAACGACCCAAGGCTCGCCTTTGCGAGCCTTGGGAAGAAAGAACAATTGCAATCCAGCCCGCCTCCGAATCAACCGCCCATCGCGCCAAGCTGATCGCTCAGTCCTGGGAAGAGTTCGTCCTCGTTCTCCTGCTGGATCACGATTTCTGGCCGGATAAGAATGACGGTGGAGAGCTCCTCTTCCGAATCGATGCGATTGGTGAAGAAGCGGTTCACGATCGGAATCTTTGAGAGGACTGGGATTCCCGACTCCACTTCAAACTCCTTGAAGCGGCGCTGCCCACCGAGAAGCATGGTTCCCTTGTCCGGAACGCTTGCGGTCGTTGCGACTGAAGTCACGTTGATTTCAGGCAACTGAATAACGCCTGTGAAGGTCGATGCACGACCACCACCAATGTCGCCACCACCTGCCGCGCCCTGCACAGGAATGTCGCGGAAGTGAAGGTCATCGCTCACGGAAAAGTTCACGTTCATCGTGACATAACGGCGATCCGCCGAAATCACGCCTTCAAGGTCGAGGACGAATCCGACTTGAACAACGCCAACCTCGGGTTGGAATGCGCCCGACGAATCGCCGGTGACCGGCGTGAGACCAGAGATGAAACTCACTTGCTTCGCAATCGTGATCCATGATCGCTGCCCGTTGAATTGCGACAGGCGAGGCGCGGAGAGCATCACATTGCGTTGATCTGCCTGCGTTGCCTTGATGAGAAGGTCGACCTGGATGTCATCCATGTACGAGAGCTGTGTGAAGCCCGCTGGTGTGAGCAGTGCGGCTTGTCCAACCGCACCAACAGCAGCGCCTGCAAGTCGCTCGTCAAGTCCGAGCGAGTTCTGCGTAAAGCCGATCGGCGCCCAACCCTGTTGACGCCGGATCGGGGCGCCGACTGGACCATAGACATACTCAATGCCCGTGCCCGCAGCATCCGGCACACCAAAGGCCGCGCCCGAAGCTGGAGTATTGGAGTAGTCCGGAGTGTCATCGAGCGTTCCGAAGATGACTGGATCCTTCAACTGCCCATTCTGGAACGGACTGCCAGGACCCTGCCCCTGGAAGAAGAAATCGCTGAGATTGAAGTTTGGATCAGCCGCACGCGCCTGATTCCACATGTCATCGTTGGTGTTGAAGTACAGATCGAGATCGATGCCGACTTGCTCGAACCACTCGGTGGTCACTGAGAGCAGGCGGGTTTCGTAGCTGATCTGTAGTGCACGGATCGCACGAAGTTGGCTGAGCAGGCTCTCGATCTCGCGATGATTGCGAGAAGTGTTCGTGATGATCAGGTTGCCATTGAGCTCTTGGAGCTTGCCGGTATCACCACCTGCATCGACCCAGCCTTCTGGGTCAACTTCCTCTTGAATGATGGTCTTGATCTGAAGGATGAGTTCTTCGCGGGTCTTGCGCTCTGGATCCTCGGCTGGGTCGCCGATGAGGCC
>SXUJ01000035.1 GCA_005790565.1 Planctomycetia bacterium | reverse complement strand
GCGTGAATCTGCGTTCCCATTTGCGTCGGCACCTCTGCCGTCAGCGCGAGTTCGCGAAGTCGCCGTACCTCTTCAATCGTGTGGGTAAGTGGTTTTTCGCAGTACACGGGTAGCTTCGCTCGTAGACACAGAGCGGTCGCGAACGCATGGGTATGGTCGGGAGTGGAAACGAGTACGCCGTCGAGTTGGAGTTCCATCCGCCTGCGGATGAGTTCGCGAAAGTCAGAAAACGCGATCGCGCCGATTCCCTTTGCGGCGACGGCGGCAAGTGCCGCCTTCGACACATCGCAGATCGCGACAATCTCGGCGCCGCTGGCGAGAAGGTCAGCCAGATTGTCCGCGCCGCGCCCTGCGCAACCGATGACCGCGATCCGCGCTTTGGGCGGCACGAGAGCGACCGGGGCAGGGTTCGCTTCGTCTTGGGCACACAGCCCGCGATTGGCGAGAACGCCCCACGCGGCCACGGCGGTAGGCATCAGAGCGAGGAAACTGCGACGGGGGAGGCGGGAGGCGACTGGGGCATCCGTCGTGCGGGAATCGAGCATGTCCATAGTGTCGCCCTCGCGCGCTCATTGTGCAAGGCAAGCGCAGGCTCGTTATGTTAGTTTCCCTCGCAAAGGTCGAGGACCCTCCTCGGCTCGATACCTAGGATTCCTAATAGATGGCCCGCACCAAGAAATCTTCCACCAAGCGTTCCGCGTCTTTGAAGTCTGCAGGAGCTCCTCGCGCAGGCCGTGGCAGATTCCGCGGCGTGACGATGGCGCAACTCCAAGCCGAAATCACCCGCCGACGCAATGCGATTCCAGCACTCACTCGTAGGGCGGCCGACCTTCGGAAGCAACTCGCGTCGGTTGAACTCGAACTGAAGGCGCTTGATTCCTTGAGAACCCCGACGGCGACGACCGCTCCGAGCGCGGAGCTCAGAAGGGTCGCGAAGGCGACCTCTGGTAAGCGCGGCCGTAAGGGGAAAGGCGGAGGACCAACGCTCGGTGCTCGCATCGTCGAAACAGTCTCAGCGTCCACCGAACCCGTTCGCCTCCGTGACCTCGTCTCGCGTCTCTCGAAATCGATGGGCCGCGACGCGAGCAAGAGCTTTCTGGTACAGGTGAGTTCGACGATTCGCCGCCTCGTCGACGCGAAGTTGGTCGCGCAGGTGGATCGTGGGCTTTACAAGTCAGTCTGACGAAACCAATCCCCAAGATGCACCGTGCGAGAGGAAGCGCATGCATCGATTGACTCAACTCATGGCGGGCAGCTTGTTGAGCGCTGCGCTCGCGGGATGCGGCGCGGTTCCCTCACGCACCGATTCCGCCGCGCCCGGCGTTGATCCGAGTCTCCTTCCATCGCCCACTCTCCAAGCTCGCGCGCGATGGCGAGGTGCCCACGCCGTGCCTCGCCTCCAAGCACGCGAGGTGTTTCGGCATCGAGGGGAACTTGCGGCAGCACTCGCGAGTGTCGCATCAGATGCCCACTCCGGAACCGATGCACGACTCGCTCTGCGCACTCGTCTTGCCCTCGCCGCGCTCCTCCAATCTGCGCGGGATGAAGGGGAGTTCTTGCAGGAGTTCGAGCGCCGTTTCGTCTGCGTCGATGGTTTCGAACCCTTCGCGCTTTGCACTGGCTACGCGACCATCGAAGCGACGGCATCGCTCTCGCGGGATTCTCGCTTCCGTTTCCCTTTGCTTGGCGACATTCGCGCGAGCGCGCCAGACTTGCTGAGGCTTGAGCGAAGCGAGGCGCTTGTCGATCGGCGCGTCGAAGCTCTCGCGATCGCGTGGATGGCCGACCCGTTGGAGTGGGCACTTGTCGAGACGAATGGAACGGCGCGTCTACGCATGGGTGATGGATCCTCGATCGCGATCAGTCGCGTGGCGACCAATGGCATGCCGTGGCGAGGGCTTGGTCGTGCGATGGCCGAACTTGGCGCGCTCGATGCATCGACAATCACGCTTGCGCGGATCCGTGAGGCGGTGCAAGCGCGCCCGGATCTCGCCGAGGCCGCGGCATTGATGAACCCACGATTTGTCTCGTTTGCAATCTGTGACGAAGGGGACTTTCCGCCCGCGCTTCCGGCCGGCACACTCACGCGCGATTTTTCTTGTGCGGCGGATCCTGCATTCGTTCCCTTCGGGGCGTTGCTGTTCCTCGAAGCCGAGGAGGGCGACGCGGCTTTGCCTGGTTTCCCGCTGCGGTGCGTCCAAGATGCGGGCGGCGCGATTCAAGGTCCCGCGCGATTTGATTTGTACTGCGGCATCGGACCAGAGAGTGTGCGGACTGCTGGTGCGTTGCAGAGTCGCGCGCGATTTTCGATGCTCTTGCTTCGCGAGTTCTGCGCAGAGCTTGGCGTCCCGCTCACGCCCTGACATCACTCGTCCCGCCTTACTATGCGCACATGCTCTTCCGAGGAATCTCTTTTCACGCGCCTTGGTTGCGATGGATCGCGGTGCTCGTTGCAGTGCTACTGACTTTGTCTCAGGCGCTCCTCTGGTGGCGGGCAGTCGCCTGGTGGCCGGAGATTCCGCAGCGGTTCCCCATCCACTTCAACCTTGCGGGGACACCAGATGGCTGGGCGAACAAGTCGATTCTTGGTTGGTTTGGTTTGCCCGCACTTTCGCTCGCAATGGCAGCGTTTCTGCTTGGCATTGGTTGGTGCATCGGCTGGATGACGCGAACGAGCCCGATGCTGATCAATGTGCCGAGAAAACAACTCTTCCTCGCGCTCTCGCCTCAAGGCCGTCTCGTCATCGTGGCGCCGGTCCGAGTCTTTCTCACATGGGTGACTACGCTTGTGACCCTGCTATTCCTCTGGATTGTGGAAGGGAGTGCCCGAGTTGCGGTTGGCCTCGACGCGACGCTCTCGAGTTGGCCGGTCTTCGTGATGATTGGATTGATTCTCGGCACGCTGCCATTTTTCTTGCTCGTCACAACGCTGGCGCTTGACGCACAGGCTGCTCGCGAAGGGCTGCTTCGCGCTCCGGATTGACGCAGCCTGTGCCTTCTGCTTCAATCGGTGCGTGCATCGACTTTTCACTGCTCGCTGCGTGCTCTTCTCGGGTTTCGTCGCGTGTGTCTCGGTCGGCGCTGCCACGCCTCCGAGGATGATGTCATCCGTCTTTTTGGGACATCCGTTTGAGACATGGAAGGTCGTCGGAGGCGAAGCGAAGTTCGAGTTTGATATGCGCGAACCAGCGCGATCGGTGCTCACGGGCAGAGGGCCGATCTCAAAGAACGGATTTCTCGTGAGCCCCTTCGATCTCTGTGATTTCTTCCTTGAGGTCGAAGTAAAGATTGGCACCGAGATGAATTCCGGCATCCAGATTCGGAGTCGTGTCGAAGACGATGCAGTCCGAGGATTGCAAGTCGAAATCGATCCGAGCGATCGGAAGTGGTCGGGAGGGATTTATGACGAGGGTGGACGAGGCTGGCTCGCGTCGCTCAAAGACAACCCCGCAGCGCAAGCGGCATTCAAGGTGGATGACTGGAATCTCTATCGCATTGAATGTGAAGGTCCGAGCATTCGGACTTGGATCAATCGTGTGCCCTGCGCGCACTGGCTCGAGTGCAAGAGTTTTCGTGGTGTCCTAGCATTTCAAGTGCACTCGGGACCGAAGTGCGAAGTCGCGTGGCGCAATCCACGATTCGTTCCTCGCGGTGGATATGCGTGGCTTGAACTCCCCGCCGATGGTCACAAGTCCGAGGGGGGGTTGCACACCATCACGATTCCGACGGATTGCCAAGGCATCGCCATCGACGGCACGGGTCCCTACATCGTTCGTTGCAGTTCAAACTTGAACAAGGAAGTCGTCGCGATCGAAGCGGATCTCTCGCCCATCGAAGGGGACACCGGCGCGGCAGCGGGAGAGATGTTTGTGGTGTGGAGTAAGGACGAAGGGAAGGCGCAGAACTCCAGCGGATCAATCGTGTTTCCGATTTCGAAGGAGTTTCCAGTGACTTCGCTGCAAGTCCGCTCGAGTCGCGATGGATCGGTGCGCTCGCTGCGCGCACTCCTTCCAACTCAGACGCTTCCGAGTGACCGATGAGTGCGCTGTTGCCGGAGACTGTTCGCGATCACGAGGAATGAACTTACGCTCATCGCGACTGCTGCGAGCATCGGATCCGTCATGCGATGGAGAACGGGGTACAGCGCACCTGCGGCGATCGGGATTGCAATCAGGTTGTAGCCAAACGCGAGCGCCAGATTCTGTCGGATGGTTGATGAGAGTGTTTGCGCGATCGCGCGCGCGCGAAGCACGAGCATGACATCCCTGCGGAGAAGTTGGATCGAGGAAGCCGCCGCCGCTGCATCGGACGCGCCCTCGACGCTGATTCCAACATCCGCCACGAGCAGCGCTGGCGTGTCATTGACGCCGTCACCAATGAAGGTCACGACGCGCCCCTGGTGTCGCAGCTCAGAAATGAGTGCCGCCTTTTCCTGTGGCAGAAGGGAAGCATGAACTTCTATTGCGTTGTTCTCTATGCCCGCCGCTCGCAAGAAGGCAGCCGCGCCAGAGGCGTTATCCCCAGTGGCGAGCATCGTGCGGATTCCGCCGCGATGCAGTGTGCCGAGGGCGCGATCGGCGTCGGCGACCGGCGCGTCTTGGAATCGAATGGTCGCAGCGAGGGCGCCATCAATGACGACGAACGCGCCCGTGCCGGCGATTTCTTGGAGGGGTCGATGCAAGGCGATTTGTGCGAGGGTGCGATTACCCACAACCACTTGCTTGCCTGAGACCAGAGCGCGCACGCCGCGACCTGCGACGCTTTCGAATGCCGTCGCACAGACGAGGTCGATCTGTCTCGCCCGCGCATAGCGCACAAGTGACCGAGCGCAAGGGTGCGCGCTTCCAATCTCCGCGCTTGCTGCGAGTTGCAGGACTTCCGCGTCGACGAATCCAGTTTCGAGAGCGATCGACGCGATGCTTGGATGACCGTCGCTGAGCGTGCCCGTCTTATCGAAAACGAAGAGATCCGACCGCGCGAGTCGCTCCATCACGCCGACATCGCGAAAGAGCACGCCGTCGCGCGCGGCGCATCCCGCGGCGACGGTGACAGCCATCGGCGTCGCAAGCCCAAGTGCGCACGGACATGCGACGACGAGAACGGCAATGAACGCGGAGAGCGCGTTCTCCCAAGCGTGCAACTCGCCGAACAGGATCCACGCCAGCGCTGACGCGCACGCGATCACGAGGACGATCGGCACGAAGATCGCACTCAGCGAGTCAGCGAGATCCTGCGCCGGTGTGCGGGAGCTCTGTGCCCTCGAAACCGACTTCGCGATTCCTGCGAGAAATCCATCGTTTCCCGTTGCGGTCGCGGTGATGACCAGTGTTCCCTCAATGTTGAGCGATCCGCCGATCACCGCGTCTCCGATCGAACGGCGCAGCGCTCGCGGCTCGCCAGTCAGCATCGATTCATCCACGGCGCTCTCGCCCGCAGCGACAATGCCATCAAGCGCGATGCGGTCGCCGGGTCGAACTCGAAACCGCATGCCGACAGCGACGTCTCGCATCGCCATAGGTGTCTCTTGGTTGTCCTTCGAGAGGACGCCCACGGAGTTAGGGGCGAGCGCCAGCACAGCGCGAAGCGCATCACTGGTGGCGTGGGTGGAGCGCGCTTCAAGCCATTGACCAAAGAGCGCAAGCGTGGCGATCACCGCGGCGGCTTCAAAGTAGAGCGGCACCTGCCCATGATGGAGCAACGCCTCCGGCACCCGAGATGGGAAGAGGGTCGACCACGCGCTCGCCCCAAGGCTCGCGAGGATGCCGAAGGCGAGGAGGCTGAACATGTTGAGTCGCCGAGCGAGCACGCTCCGAGCGCCGCGGGCAAGCAGGATGCGAGCCGGCCCGAATGCCACGACAAACGCGGGGATGCCGAGGCAAATGCTCCACCACGGGCCAAGGGTCTCGCGGAGGGAGAGGCTCGGAAGTAGGTCGGCGGTCATCGCGAGTGCCAAGACAGGCGCGGTGAGAATCGCGCTCGCGAAGAAGCGATTGCGCGCGAGCAGCGTCGCGTCGGCAGAGTCGTCGTCCGTACCGAGTTGAAACGCCTTGACGAGTGCCATGCCGCACACTCCGCAGTCTCCGGGCTCGCGTCGCTCCTGTCCGGGGCACATGGGGCAGGAGTAAGTATTCGCGCTGCTGCTCATCGAGGGTTCATACTACGCGCTGTGCCTGCGCGGACGATGAAGCCGAGGCAAAGTACTATGCGTTCAAGCATGGATGCACTTGAAACGGATGTGGTCATTGCTGGCGCAGGTCCCGTGGGCCTGACGCTCGCGCTCGCACTCGAAACTCGCGGAACCCGCGCGACGGTCATCGAATCGAAGACGGAACCTGCGTCGACTTCTCGTGCGCTCGCGGTTTGGTCAAGGACGCTTGAACACTTCGCATCGCTTGGACTCGATGTCGCGCATGCGACGAGTGTGGCCTTGCCTGTTTGCGGTGCGCACATTTATTCGCATGATGGAGTGCGAGCTCGCGCGTTGACGGAGATTGCGTTCGATGACGCGCCGAGTCAGCACGGGATGGGCGTGTACATGCCGCAGCCTCAGACGGAACGACTGCTGCTCGATGCGTGCCAAGCGCGAGGTATTGAGATCCATCGCGGACACACGCTCAAGAGCGTGTTCGATCGGGGAGACACAACCGAGTGTGTCGTTGCTGGTGAGGGAGGTGACCGAATCGTTCGCGCGGCATTTGCGGTGGGCTGCGATGGTGCACACAGCACGGTTCGGCATGGCATGCGCGCGGAGTTCCAAGGCAAGGCTGTCGATGAACGATTCGTGCTCGCTGACCTGAAGCTCGATTTTGGAGATGCGCCCGGGCGTGAGGTCTTGCGCATCATTTGGCACGAGGCGGGAGTCGTCGCGTTCATTCCCGTCCGCGCTGGTGTTTGGCGAGCGATTGCCAATACTGGTTCGGCGCCTGAAACAGGGAGTCGCGATGTTTCCTACCCCGAGGTGCGAGCGTTGCTCGAGCAACGCGCACGCGGGGTGCTTCCGGATGGCGTACTTCCTGAGAAGGCGGAGTGGCTTTCCGAGTTCCGAGTGCAAGAGCGCGTGGCCACTCGATTCCGCGAGGGACGAATCATTCTCGCGGGAGATGCTGCGCATGTTCACAGTCCAGTCGGTGGGCAAGGCATGAATGCGGGCATTGAAGATGCGATGAATCTGGCGTGGAAGCTTGATCTCGTTCGCAGCGGACTCGCGGGCGCGACCTTGGTGGACACCTACGACGCCGAGCGTCGAGCCGCGGTCAGTCGCACCGTTCGCTCGACGGCGGTCGCGCTGCGCCTCGCGCTCGGTCGACCGCGCGCGCTTGCTCGATTGCGAAACCTGGTCGTCCCACTTCTCCTTCGGAGTCACGGTGTTCGTGATCGGCTTCGCGACAGTGTGTCTCAACTCTCCTTGAGCTATGCGCGTGGCGTGCTGGCGCGAGATTCGACTCGTGCGGGGAAGTTGCGCGCGGGCATGCGGTTTCCCAACCTTGTTGCGGTCGATGAGTTCGGGGCGCCCAGACCGCTGCAGGGAGAGTTGACCTACAAGCGGTTCGTCGCGCTCGGTTGGGAAGACGCGAATGCGAGTGGCGGCGCATTCTCGGCGGTGCAATCGATCCTCACCGCGCTGCCCGAAAGATTGCGGGCGCAGACACAATCCTTGCTCTTGACGAGCGCCGCACAGAGCACGGGCGGAGTTTCGATGCTGCTTGATCCCACGGGCGCGGCAGTCGCTGGGCTCGGAGCGGGTTCAGGAGGATTGCTCGTGCGACCAGATGGTTACATCGCTGTGGTCTCACACGGCGGAGACGCACGCGGCGTGCGAGAGTTTCTGCGCGCCGCATCGCTCTCCTAGCGCGTTGGTCAGCGACACCGCGCGTGCGCTAATCTTCTCGTGTGACGACGAGGCAATCCGCAACAACGAGTCGACGCGGCGACACGGCCGTGGCCGGTCTCGCGGTGGCCGTGGGGCTGATCGGGTTTGCGCTCAAAGGTGTGGGATGGATGTTGACGGGATCGGAAGCGATCTTTTCTGACGCGCTTGAGTCGACCGTCAACATCGTCGCAAGCATCGTCGCACTCGCGGCGATCCTGTACGCGCGTCGTCCACCCGACGCAGAGCATCCCTATGGACACGGCAAAGCCGAGTTTGCGAGCGCCGCGCTCGAAGGCGTGATGATCGCGTTCGCAGGCATCGTCGTGTTGATTCACGCACTCGAAGGGCTTGCGCGCGCGCGTCCGCCACTCGAACGACTTGACGTCGGACTCTGGTTGGTTGTCGCGAGCGCCATCCTCAACGGACTGACGGGTGCCGCTTTGCTTTGGTGGGGACGGCGAAACGAATCCGCAGCGCTCATCGGCGACGGCCGCCATCTCCTCGCAGATCTCCTGACGACGCTTGGCGTGGTCGGCGCACTGCTCCTCGTGCGATGGACAGGAATGGTGTGGATCGATACGGCGACTGCCGTTTCGCTCGCGACCATTCTCGTCATCGTGGGTGGAAGGCAGATTCGCGAATCGCTCTCGTCGTTGCTCGAGCGGCAGGATGCGGGTGATCACGCGAAGTTGATCGATGTTCTTGAGAAGCACACGCAAGGCGAACACGCGACGATTTGTTCGTATGCGTCGCTTCGACATCGCCACGATGGCCGAGCGCATTGGATCGACATGCACCTACGGGTACCGTCGAAGTTGACCGTTTCGGAGGGACATGCGGTCGCGTCGCTGCTTGAGCGGGAAGCACTGGCGGCTGTGGGTGATGGCACCGCAACGGCGCACATCGAGCCCTGCGATGGTCGCTGCGGTCGAGCGAGTTGTCGCGCGTGATGCGCGGCGATTCACCCAACGCGCTTAGCCATTCGCGAGGGATGGTTCCGCGTGCATCATTGGCGCGTAGTCGGTGTAGCCATTCGCGCCTTGGGCATACCAAGTCGCTTGGTTGGGCGGCGTGATTGGCGCACCAAGTCGATAGCGCAGGGGGAGGTCGGGGTTGGCGATGAACGGAATGCCATACGCGACAAGATCGGCGAGCCCACCGCGAACGGCCGCGTCTCCTGTCTGCGCGTCGTAGCCGCCGTTGATCATGACCGTGCCGCGGAATGCCTTGCGCATCGAAGGTGCGACGGGTGTGCATCCCTCGGCGGGCGCGCTCATGGATCCCGCGACGCCTTCGAGAATGTGGAGATAGGCGAGATCAAACGCGTCGAGGGTTTGCGCGGCGAGCGTAAAGAGCTCGTGCGGATTGCTGTCCCAAATCTGGTTGAATCGGTTGGTCGGTGAGAGTCGCACGCCGACTCGCGCGCTGCCGCATTCGTCGACGACGCCCTCGGTCACCTCGCGCAAGAAACGCAGCCGATTTGTCGCCGACCCGCCATACGCATCCCGGCGGTGATTGACGCCATCGCGCAAGAACTGGTCAATGAGATATCCATTCGCGGCATGGATTTCAACTCCGTCGGCGCCAGCGAGCATGGCGTTGCGCGCCGCCGTGACATAGTCGCGCGTAATCAGCGGGATCTCGTCGAGGGCGAGCGCGCGCGGTGCGACGGCGGGGACAAGCGTTCCATTCGCGAGGCGTGTTTCGCCGCGAAGCGCGACAGCGGAACTGGAAACCGGAGTTTCGCCGTCCAACCACGTGGGATGCGAGACTCTTCCCACATGCCAGAGTTGAATGAACAATCGACCGCCGCAGGCGTGGACTGCATCAGCCACACGCTTCCAACCTTGCACTTGCGACTCTGTGTGTAACCCTGGCGTTCCTGGATAGCCGATGCCCATCGGTGAAATCTGTGTCGCTTCCGAAATCGTGATCGCGGCCGATGCTCGCTGAGCGTAGTACAGCGCGTGGAGGTCGCTCGGCACGCGGTCTGCGGCGGTGCGGCACCGCGTTAGCGGCGCAAGCGCGACGCGGTGGGGGAGGGACATGGATCCGACCTGGAAGGGAGCAAAGAGATGGGCGTGTGCGCGGGTCGGCATAGTGAGGAGTCAACGGGTGCGCGCGACGGTAGGCGTGAACGAGTCTATGAGCGAGGTGTGTCCATCGTGAACCTGCCCGATCCACACTTCCTTGAGTGGAAGCGGTCCGTTGGCGAATGAAATGGTTCCCGTGACGCCTTCGAAGTGCGTCGTCTCTGCGAGCGCGCGAGTGAGCGACTTCCCGTTTGCGCGGGCGACTGCGTCAACGAGAAGTGCAACGGCGTCGTAGCCGAGTCCGGCAAATCCAGTCGGCGCAGTGCCGTATGCGTTCTGGTACGCGTTCGCGAAGGCCTGTGCGCGTGGCGTGCAACCGCGACCAAACCACGCATGCGCCGCGTAGTACACGCCACTAATCGGCGCGTCGGCGGAGAGAATCTCAGGCGTGTCGAAGGAGTCTCCTCCGAGAATTGGAAGCGAGACGCCCGCCTCGCGAAGCGCGCGAACACGCCAGCCTGCTCGATCGGGCAATGCTGCGAGGAGAATGAAATCGGCGTTCGTGGCGTTGTCTGACGCAGCTCGAACCGCGGCGGTGTATCCAACCGAGTCCGAGTAGGCGAGTTGTGTGACGATTTGCCCGCCGCGTGCGACGATTGCATCCTGCGCGTAGGTTGCGAGGCCGAGCGTGAAGTCAGACTCGGCATCGAAAATCAGAATGCAGCGCGCCCCAAACTTCTGCATGCCAAACTGGATCATCGCCGCAGCCTGCACATTGTCGGTAAAGCAGGCCATGAAGATGGGCGTACGGATTGTGTCGGGGATGCGCGGGTCGGTCGCGCCGGCGCTGATGATTGGAATGGAAGAACCAGCCGCAGCGCGAGCCAACGCGAGAAACTGATCGTTGTCGGCGAGCCCGGCCATCGCGTCGACTCTCGCGTGCCGTGCCGCGAACCCAACTTCACGCGCGACTGCCGGATCGCTCTTTGTGTCGTGCATCGTCGCGGCGATTGTGGGTGTGCCATCGGCTGCGTCATGTGTGATGGCGAGCTCTGCGCCGTTCCACCCCGGCGAGCCGATGCCTGCGAAACCCCCCGTGCGATCGAACGCGAGCGCGACGGTTGTTGTCGGCGCGCGGGCAGCGCAGCCAACGGATTGCATGCCGCCGGTTGCGAGCAGAAGAACAGTGAGAAACGGTGTGAGCGAAGAGGATCGAGTCATGAAGCGTGAAATGTAGTCATTCATCGGCCCGTGCGGGTTGAAGAAAAATTGGGCAAGAACTTTGGAGGGGTTTTCGGTTTCGCCCGCTCGGATGCACAGAATGTACGCGAGGTGTGATTCGTGAGCCCGTCAATGGGCGTTACGCCTCGTCGCAACGGCGCTCAGTGGGAACTGAGCCCTACGGAAAGGAGTCGGATTGGTCATGTGTGTCTTCAATCAAGTCGAGAGTTCCTCTGGCGGGGGTTGGCGGACTCAGGTGTTCGTGCCGTTGGCAATCCTCGCCCTCAGTGTCGGGGTCCTCGGATGCGACTGCGAGAAGAGCCGCGAAAAGGGCCTGCTCATGCTCGACCAAGTGCATGACGCATCGCTCGCCTGCTGTCGAAAGCTCGAAGCGCCCGAACTTGTGATGGAGTGCATGCAGCGCCGGGAGTCACAGCGGGCGTGCGTTGCGAAGATCATCGACGATGCGTACACCCGATGCCTCGAGCGCCGCGGCGAACACCTGGACCTGATTTTGGATGACGTCGACCGCGTCTTCAAACGCGCCTTGAAAATCGCGGCAGAGTGCCACCTGTTGCTCGTGCGCGGTCCGACTGGCGAGGTTCTCAATCCGATTCCGGTGTTACCCATTGACACCGTCGCCGTCCAACTCTTTGGCGCACAGAGAGCTGTGGATTGCCAAGCTACGGGTGACGCGACGATCGGTTACCGCGTGACGGGCGCAATCGCGTTCGATGGGTCGGGTGATCGGCTGCCGATGACGATGGAGTTCGCGGTGCATCCTGTCACTCCAGGTATTGACGAAGGGGTCCCCCAGTCCGTAGCGTGTTGCGCCGTGACCGTCCAACTTGATGGAGCCCGCGTGAATCTCTGGCTTGATGCGAGTGAGCCAAGTGTGGTGTTTCAGCGTGGCGAGCAGGAGTACTTAGGGCTCGCATTGAACGGCGTCATTGTGCGAGAACCAAGCTCGGTTCCCCCGAGCGACGTGACACCTTCCGATGAAGGCGGCGAGAAGAAGGAGGATCCTTGTGACAAGTTCCCAATCGTGCAGGACGGCGAGCTTCTACTCGACCGTCCGATCTGGCTCGAACTCCCGATCGACCGTAGTGGCCCTCGAGTGAGCGTTGGATCACGCAACACGCTTGCGGCCAAGGATGTCTTTCCCCAGGTTCCGAATCCGACCGCGGATTGGAATGGCGATCTCGTCGTGGACGGTTTGGATGTCAACGCGTTCTATGCCGATCCCGTCGAACTCCGCGACCTGACAGGGGATGGGAGTTACGACGCGCATGACGAAGCTCGATTCCTTGAGCGCTGGAACGCAGCGCAGATTTGAGTCGTCCTCGCACAACCCACACGAGCCGCGTGGGAATTCGGGACGGAGGGCAACGGGGCGGGGTCGCCAAGCGCTGGCGGCCTCGCCGTTGCATCGATGACTGTGGGCAGATCGGCGGTTTCGGCGAGAAGTCGCACCACCCGAGGGATACTCTGTCCCCGCAGTTCAATCTGCGGCAAGTAGCACAGGCGGATGCCGAGGCATGACGACTCCACTACCTCCAAACGATCACTCTTCCTCTGAGATTTCGGACACTGAGATCCCACAATCTGCGGTGCCTTCAGCGCGACAACTGTTTGAGGTACTCGTCCGTGAGCAGTCTGGTTCTCTGTTGGCATTCATTCGTGCCGTGTGCCACGATCGATCGATTGAGGATGACCTGATGCAAGAAGCGTTTGTCATCGCATGGCGCCGCCTCGGTGATTACGACCGTTCGCGCCCGTTTGGCCCTTGGCTGCGAGGTATCGCGGCGCGATGCGCGATGAAACGACGAAGGACGCGCGGGGCAGTGTTCGTCGATGAGGCGACGCTCGAATCGTTGACGCAGCACGCGAATCTGTTTGAGTCGAGCAGGAACCATGAGCAAGGTGAGCGGATCGACGCGGTTCGCGAGTGTGTCGAACGCCTCGCCGAGGAGCATCGAACCGTCGTACGGCTCGCCTATCAGGATTGTCATGCGCTTCGTTCGATCGCAGACTGTCTTGCGCTCTCAGAAGAGAATGTCAAGAAGCGACTCCAGCGCGCGCGCGCGGCTGTCGCGAAGTGCATGCAGTCGAAGGGACTCCTCGCATGACGAGTGAATCGACACCAAATGCCGATCGGGAGCCTGCGCCCCTACCGCCGGTCGTTGACCTTGACGCACGCGATCGGTTTGTTGATGCTGTGATTTCCATCGCGCTCACCACGACGGAGGTCTCACGGCGAGCACGAATCGACTCCCTGCTGCACGCCGCAACGGAGGCGACCAAGCATGGCGATGTGGGCCGTCGTTCGTTCCTCTTTGCGAGGTGGCGCTGGGCGGGCATCGCGGCAGCCGCTGCGCTTATCGTCGCGCTGGTGCTATGGCCAAGCGCGTCGGGATCGAGTGATCTCCTTGCGTCGGCGGCGCGGATCGAAACGCAGGCGTCGGATCGGAGCTTCGATTTCCGCATCGATCCACCGCCCTTTGCGCGCGAGGCGCCGCCGTTGTTTGGACGGCTCGATGTGCGGGACTCGGAGCACATGCTGCTGCTCCTCGACTACCCAGATGGAACCCGAATCGTGAAGGGTCGTGATGGCGCCCGCTCATGGATGCGCGATCGGAATGGCATGTTCGATGAAGGCGGCGCTGTTACCTGGCCTGGCTGGGTCGCCCAGGAGGATGGGGGATTGGTCGTCGATTCGATCGCGACTCTCATTGCGTCTATTGACGACCATTACGAAATCGAAGTGCCGCAAGCGACAACGCTTCCGGATGGAGAACCAGCAACCAAGATCGCGGCGCGCCTGCGCGTATCCGCCGATGTGGATGGAAATCGAACGGCGCGGCGAGGGGTCGAGCCAATAGAGATTCTGCTCTGGCTTAGTCCATCTTCTCGTCGCGTCCTTCGAGCTGAAGTGAAGTGGGATCCCCCGATGCCGCGTTTCCATGATATGCCTCCCGGAGAGCCGCCTGCACGGCGCGGAGATCCTCCCCCGCACGACGGTCCTCAGAGTGGCGGGCCGCCCTTTCAACCACCACACCCTGGGAGCCGCTCCGCGGGCGGACCCGAACTCTCGTCGCAACCTCCGGGTCGGTTGACGATCTCTCTCAAGAGCGTGAACCCGTTCCGCGACAGGCACTTTTCACCGGAAAACTTCTCACTTTCGAAGTAGTCGGCGGGTTAGCGCTTGCGGGACGCGCGATTTCGAGTCGGGGGTGCCTTCGGTTTCGACTTCGACTTCGACTGCGCGTTCGCCGCCGTTGCATGCGTCTTCGACTTGGCCGCTCGTCGATCAGAATCGGTCCGTTCCACCATCGACGGGCGCTTGCGATTGAATTCCTTTGACCTAGGAACGAGGAGAAGCACAACATCTCCAGCGCCGCGGGTGAAGGGCTTGATGGGGTAGGACTCATCGGTGGCATCACAACACTGCAGCACGTCCCAGCCTCCACTCTCCGTGAGGATTTCCTTCCACTCATCGATCCCGAAGGTCAGAAGGTCATACTGCTCAATGACCAGCGGCGGGCAGTCCGGGACGTGCGCGCTCATTGTCCACTGTCGAATGCGCTCGCATCGCGTCGCTGGTTCAATACCCATTGTTTCGGTTCGGAGCGCGGCAAATCCACCGCCCGTGACTTCGATCGGCCCGCGCTCGAAAACCGTCTGCGGCACAATCACATCGCCCTTCTCGCGGATCGCGCATCCAAGAATGTACGCGCACTTCTTGCTCATGCGCGCGCGCATGGCTGCGAGGTGGGAGACGACATCCTCACGGCAGCCGAGGTGGCCGATGGAGTTGTCGAGGTTGATGCAGAGTTCAAAGTTTGATCCCAGTCGCGGGGGAGGCTCGCGCATGTCGCCAACCGCAACGACCGCGCGGCTCACCGAAAGTCGCGCCTTCGCTGCGGCAACCGCGGCCTCCTGAAGATCGCATCCCGCAACTCGAGCACCGTACAACGCGAAGTGGTCGAGCCAGAGGCCAGGTCCGCAGCATGGGTCGATGACTGCATTCGGGAGCCGCTTGAGCGCGAACCGAACGAGGCGATCGATCGAGTTTTTCACCTGCTCCGATGGGGTGAAGAATGCGGAGTACACGCTTGCGCGAGAGTAAAAGGTCATCGGTTTCAGTCGGGATTTGGGCGGCGGATTGCCGAACGGGGAGCGCAATGCCGCAATCTTGTTGAATGTGGGAAGCGGAGAAGGGTAGTGCATGGCGCAATGGGATTGCGCGTCCGCGGAAAATGCTTTATTGCGGACCACATTCGAAGGAATCTTGCGCTCCGATTGGATTGAATTCAGATCCGCAGTAAGTTTGCAGGGCCCCTGAACCCGTGCTGCGGCTCGTTTGTTCGGGTGCGTCGTCGTTCGCGCCGCTCGCGTCTTCCCCGCTCGAGAGCTTGCTATGCAACCTTCATTCCTTCGCGCCACGCTCACTTCTATCATTGGTGCCACTGCCATCGTTGCCGGGTCCCCACGCGCGTTCGCACAGGGAGCCGACACCTGCGCTTCGGCCGAGGCGTTGAAGGGATACGGCACATTTGCCGTCACCAATGTCGGTGCGACGACCGACGGCCTCGCAGACACACTCTGCAACTTCTTTAGCAACCAACAGGTGTTCAACGATGTTTGGTTCGTGTGGACTGCTCCTGAATCGAGTGTGGTCGATGTGACGACCTGCGCGCTCGCGACATGGGACAGCAAGATTGCCATCTATCACGAAGAGTGCATGAGTGCCGCGATCGCGTGCAACGATGACGCATGCGCGCTCCAAACACGCGTGCGATTCGCAACGGAAGGTGGGGTGAGTTACCTCATTCGTGTGGGCTCGTATGCCACCAACCAGTTTGGCACGGGATCGTTCTCGATTCAGCCTATGGCGTTTGAAGCGGACATCACCGACAAGACAACCGGCAACCGCTATGTCGCGATCAGTGGACTGAGTTTCAACGCAGCCGAGGCGCTTGGTGTCGCGCTGGGCGGACACCTCACTTCGATTGGTGATTCCACTGAACAAGAGTTTGTGCACTCGAACTTTGGAAACCTTGCGGGCGTCGATCGGCGCATCTGGATTGGCTTTACTGACTTCGGCAATGAGGGGGTGTTCTCCTGGACGGATGGAACAAGCGCGAAGTACACGAATTGGAACGCCGGAGAGCCGAACAACTACGGCGGGGTTGAACATTACGCGGAGATGCTGGGATCCAACGGGGCATGGAATGACTTGCAAGAGTCGGGTGGAACGTATGCGCACCTGGCGGTGATTGAGATTGCAGGCGGTGGAGGCGGTTCCAATTGCCTCGGCGACCTCAATGGCGACACCATCATTGATGCCCCAGATCTCGCGATTCTGCTTTCGAGCTGGGGCTTGCCCGGTGCGCCTGGAGATCTCAACGGAGACACGATCATCGACGCCGCTGATCTGGCGATGCTGCTCAGTCTTTGGGGTAACTGCCCAGAGTGAGTGAACGAAGCTGCCTTTGCGTCCTCGATCAGAATCGTTCATCTTGTAATGAAGTGAGTTGCGCATCGCGCAGCCGCTGCACTTTGTCCTTCGCCGTGCAGATCTCGCCACCATCCGCGAGCGCGAATCCGCACTCCAACGCGGAGGCGTGGGTGAAGTGAGAGGGGAGTGCTGCCGGAACGAAGTTGTTCGCCGACGCGCTCGCGCCCGCGCGAAGCAGTAACTTCCGTTTCTCCATGATGAGCAGGAGTTCTTTCGCCGCTCGCGGCGCGAGTCCACAGTGGATTTGGAGGTCCTCCATGCGCGTGGACTTCCCCGTGGCAAACCGCGCGCAAATCAGGGTGAACGCATCGACTGCACTGGCTGGTTCGAAGAAGTCCGGTCCGTCCCCCGAAGCAGCGAATGCGCGGCCCCCTCGGCTGAACGATTGCAGAATGACCGCGAGTTGGAGTCCGTACAAGACCACCAACCACATGAGGTAGACCCACATCATGAAGAGCGGTAGAAACCCCAGCGAGCCGTAGAGCTGATTGATCTCAAACGATCCCGCGAGAGATGCCGCCAGCGCCCCTTTTCCAAGCGAGATGAGTAGCGCGCTCACGCACGCGCCAATCGCCGCGCAGCGTGGATCGACGCGAATGTTCGGAACAGCGACGAAAGCGAATCCAATGAGCAGCCAGAGCGCGGCAAAACTTCCCGTGTTCGCGATCGTCGCTCCGAGCGTCCGCCCGAGCATGGCGTCCTCGCCGCCACTCGCATCCGTGAGGACGCGCAGCGAGAACGGAATCGCTGCAAAGAGGATCGGCCCCGCAGTGAGCACGAACCAGTAAATGAGTACGCGTCGCAGGAGGGGACGACCGGCGGGCGCGCGCGTCACCGCATTGAACGCGCCCTCGATCGCGGTCATGGTCCAGATTGCCGAGAAAAGCACGACGAGCGTCCCCACCAATCCGATGCCAGCGAGGTCGATCTTCGCGGCATCCACGATGAGTTGACGAATCCACGGACCAACCGAAGTGCTCAGTGGTGTTTCCGATGCAGCGTCGGGCAATCCAACACGCAATGCATCGATCCCAAACGCGGCGATGACTTTCTCGACGAGGTCATCAAATCCTTCGCCCATCACCGCGCGTGCGACCATCGTTGCGACGACGAGCACCGGAAGGAGTCCGAAGAGTGCCCGGAACGCGAGGTTCGCGGCCATGGTGGGAATGCTCGATTGTGTCACGGCGAATGCCGCAAATCGGAGCGCTTGCAAGACTTCTCGCAGCCGTAGTGCTCGTTTCGAGGCGCCGTTCGCAGCTTGAGTAGCCTGGGGCGCGAGATCTTCCGTCGCCGTGGTTGCATCCGCCATGGACGCATTATGCCACCTCGCGGCGAGGTTCCCATGCCGCAGGCATGCGGCCGGTGGCAGAGGCGGGGCCGGGCCCAGAGTGGGACTCTTCGCGCCACCTTGTTACAAACGCATGGTCGACCGTGCCACGAAGGGGTTCTATGTTTCTCTAGCCATGACCCAACTGCGCGCCCCACTTTCTCGAAGCACCGCCATAGATAGAGCGGTGTTCGCCTTAGTTTCTGCGGGTTTCCTCGCATCTACCGCTTGGACGCAGGTGATCGAACCGCCCGCCACCGCTGCATTCACTCCGCACGGCTTCGAAGTCGAAGTCACACATGTCATTGTGCCTCAGCACCGCGTGATTCCGATGCGCCCGGGGGTTGCTCCGGGGGTCGCGCTCGTGCAGGTCGACGCAGGCATCATCGTGAAGGAACGAGTTGCGCACACGACGCTCGATATGACGGTGGAGAATCCATCGCCGATGCAGGCCGAGGCGGTGCTGCTTGTCCCGGTTCCCTCTGGCGCGACGGTGACTGGCTTTTCGTTCAGCGCCGGCGCGGGCGCCGCGGCAACGCGTAGCGAGGGCGTCGCGCGCGTGATGCCTCGTGGGGACGCGCGGCAACTCTACGACTCAATCGTTCGCCAGAGCCGCGACCCAGGGCTCCTCGAGTTTGCCGGCTCGACCCTCTTGCGCTCGAGCGTGTTTCCCGTCGCGCCGGCGAGTCGTCAACGCGTGCGCATCGAGTGGGAAGAACTTCTGCCGAGTATCGACGGTCGACTCGACTATGCGCTCCCGCGCAGTGAAAGTCTGCGACAAACAACCCCGTGGACCGTGCAACTCTCGATCGAGCAGAGTGCACCGATCGCGGCGGTCTATTCGCCAAGTCACGGCGTTGTCGAGGTCCACACCGCCGCATCTCCAACGCAACGGCGATTTGTGCTGGACGCGTTGAGTCAAAAGGCACCGGGGCCGTTCTTACTCAGCATTCTCAGTGCGGATCCGAAGGGTGCCGCCACGAGCATTTCGGCGTATCCCGATCCCGCGCAGGGCGGCGGGTACTTCATGCTGCTCGGTGGGCTGGCAACTCCGACCACGCCGTCGAAGTCCATCGCGCGCGAGGTCACCATCGTGCTTGACCGATCTGGAAGTATGGCGGGAGGCAAGCTTGATCAAGCGAAGCGCGCTGCGCTTCAGGTCATCGAGGGTTTGCATGAGGGAGAACGATTCAACATCATCGATTACTCCAATGCGGTCGGGCTCTTCGCGCGCGAACCAGTTCTCCACAGCACGGAGAGTGTTGCCCAAGCACGCACGCACCTCGCGGCGCTTCGTCCAAGCGGCGGCACCAACATTTCGGATGCGCTCGTCGAAGCACTGCGTCAACCGCACGCGGATGCGACGCTCGGCATCGTCTTGTTCTTGACCGACGGATTGCCAACCGTTGGACAGACTTCTGAACGCGCGATTCGCGAGATTGTGGAGAAGGGCAATTCGCACGGGCGCCGCATTTACACGATCGGAGTCGGGGCGGATGTCAATGTTCCGCTGCTCGACCGCGTTGCCGATCTCACGCGCGCTCGTGCCACCTACATCGTGCCTGGAGAGGATGTCGAACTCAAGGTCGCGCAGGTCGCCCGACAACTGCAAGGGCCGATGCTTGCGGAGATCTCGCTGACGGCGCAGGACTCGAACGGTGTCGAAGACCCCAAGCGAATACGCGATCTCGCCCCTCGACGCATTCCTGATGTCTTTGCGGGTGAGCAGCTCGTCGTCTTTGGTACCTACTTGGGTGAATCGCCGCTCGCGCTCGCGATCGCTGCGCGGAGTCCGGCGGGAAGGGTGCAAGCGCTCGCGCCCTTCGATCCCGCTCTCGCGTCGACTCGGCAGGGTTATGTCGCGCGACTTTGGGCGACGCGCCGCATCGCCGAACTCGTTGACGAAGTGCGGCAACTCGCCGCCGATCAGCCAGGACAGCCAATCGCCGCGCCACCGACCGCGGATCCACGCACGCGGGAGCTCATTGATGAGATTGTGCGATTGAGTGCGCGCTTTGGCGTGCTGACCGAGTACACGGCATTCTTCGCAGATGAAGGCACAAACCTCGGCGACTGGAACGCGCTTGCGGGCGGTTGCAAGGATTTGCTCGAGTCACGAGCGGGCGCGCAGCGAAGCGGCACCGGAGCAGTCAATCAAGGCATCAACTTCAACGAGATGAAGGGCAAGTCGCAACTCGCGTATGACAATCGATTCGTGGATCAATCATTGAGGGAGTCACGCATCACGAATGTGCAGCAGGTAAACGATCGTTGTTTCTTCAACAACGATGGGACTTGGCTTGACTCGCAACTCGTCGCGGAAAAGTCGAACGCGCAGAACCAAGCCGTTCGCCGCGAGGCGATTCGGATCGACGAAACGGTTGAGTTTGGGACCGTGCGGCATTTTGAGCTCGTTGCGGAACTTGCAACGGAAGGGCGCCAATCGGTCCTTTCGCTTCCAGGCGACACGATCATCCACCACCAATCAAAGAACATTCTTGTCCGAAACCCAATCGAACCAGGCTGCTGACAAACATAGGATCTCCATTATGCAACGCACACTTTCGGTTTCCATCGCATCCGCCCTCTTCACTTTCGCATGCACGACCTTGGTTGCGGCGACGGCGTCTGCCCAAGCGCCCGCTTCCGCGACGCCCGCCGCAATTCCAGTCGACCGACCAATGGTCGAACTTGCGGTCTGCCTCGACATCTCCGGCAGCATGGATGGGCTCATTGAGAGCGCAAAGGCGCGGCTCTGGAGCATTGTGAATGACCTTGCAACCGCAAAGCCAGTTCCCCAGCTTCGCGTTGCGCTGCTGACTTATGGCTGCGACGCCTATGATTCGTCCACTGGGTGGGTCGTAGTCGACGCTGATCTTACGGAGGACCTCGACCTTATCTCGCAGAAACTGTTTTCGCTCAAGACCAACGGCGGTACTGAGTTTGTCGGTCGCGTCGTGGATAAGGCGGCCAAATCACTCGCGTGGTCAACCGATCCCAACGCGCTGCGCGTGATCGTCGTGGCGGGCAACGAAGGCGCCGATCAAGACATCGAAGTGACCTACCAGAATGCGAGCAGAGCGAGCATCGAGCGCGGCATCGTGGTGAACAGCATCTACTGTGGCGCGGCGACCGATCCCATCGCGGCCGCGTGGGGAGAGGTCGCTCGACTGGCCGACGGGCAGTTCCTTTGCATCGATCAGACCATGGGTGCTGTCGTTGCGGAAACGCCTTTCGATAAGCAACTGACGGAACTTTCGGGCACGATCAATTCGACCTACCTCGCGTGCGGGGTTCAGGGTCAGGAGAAGTGGGCAAACCAAACTGTTCAGGATCGCAACGCGCAGAGCTTGAGTGGCGGAGTAGCCGCCCAACGCGCCGCGAGCAAGGGGAGCGCGATCTACGACAATCGTGCGTGGGACATCGTCGACGGATGTGCCGCGGGGTCCATGAAGCTTGAGGAAATCAAGGACGAGGATCTTCCCGAGGAAATGCGCGGCAAGACGATCGAGCAGAAGAAGTCCATTGTCGAAGCGAAGCAAGTCGAGCGTACGCGCATTCAGAAGGAGATCCAGGCGCTTCAAGCACAGCGCGATGCATACCTTGCCGACGCAGCGCGCAAGCAGGCGACCACACAGGGTGTCGCGCTCGATGACGCGCTCAAGCAGGCCATTCGATCCCAAGCGACGAAGAAGGGAATGCAGTTCGCACCGGTGCCTCCTGTGCGACCGGCTCCTGCGAGCGGGACCACCGCGACGGCGCCAACCACCGAGACGAGTCAGTCGAAGAACTGAATCCGCGTACGATCACCCTATGACCGCGAAGCAGTCACGAGTGATGGTTGTCGAGGATGACCAGGCTATTCGCGCCGGACTGTGCGATGTCCTCCGCTTCGGCGGGTACACCGCACTTTCCTGCGCGCGTGGCGACACTGCGGTCAAGGAGATTCTCGAGACTGCGCCCGATCTCGTACTTCTCGATGTCATGCTCCCCGGCATGGATGGATTTCAGATCCTGCGCCAAGTTCGAGCAGTACACCCGACGCTCCCTATCGTGATGGTTACCGCGCGCGGAGATGAGCGAGATCGCGTCGACGGCCTCGAACATGGCGCGGATGACTATGTGGTGAAACCGTTCAGTGCGCGCGAAGTGCTTGCACGCGTTGGCGCGGTCTTGCGCCGGAGCGCAGAGCGCCCGTTGCGTGTTCGAAGTGTTACGCGAGGCGGATGCGTCGTGGACTTTGCGCGATGCGAAGCGCGTGGAGCAAGCGGTTGGGCGAGTCTGAGCCCCCGCGAAGTCGAAGTCATGCGTGTGCTCGCATCCTCAGCCGCGCGAGTGATTTCCCGCGAAGAGCTGCTCCGTGTCGTTTGGGCGGTTGATCCACGAGGTGCGGATACGCGCGCTGTCGACATGCAATTCGTGCGACTTCGGGAAACCCTTGCGTCGGTGGGACTTGAGGGGTTGATTGAAACGGTGCGCGGCAAGGGCTATCGACTCGCTGCCGATGCGGAGGTGCAGGCATGAGGCTGCGCCGTTCCACTTGGATGATCGCGCTTGGTGCTGCGACCGTGGCGACCCTCACCGGACTTTGGCTTGTCACGAACTCGCTGCGCACGCTTGAAGCAGAACAAGCTGCATCGCGCGTTGAGGTCGCGCGCGCCGAAGTGATTCGACTCGCGCTCTGGCGGATGGACGCGTGGATGACCCCGCGCCTCGCACGGGAATCCGCGCGGCCCGTGGCGGAGTACGCGGCGTTCTTCGCGCCGAGCGATGCGGTGAACCGATTGCTCCAAGCGGTGCCGCAAGGAGAAGTCCTCGCGCCGAGCCCACTCTTGTTGAGTGCGCCCGAATGGATTCCGATCCACTTCGAGTGGCGATCGGACGGGACGCTGACGAGTCCGCAGATCCCAGAAGGAAATCTCCGGGACCTTGCCGAGGGGCAGTACTTTGACGACGGAGTTCCAACACAGCGCGCGGAACAACTCACGCGACTTGCAGGGCTTCTTGCAAACTCGAAGCAGTCTCTCGATGCGTGCGTCTCGCAGGCGGAAATCTCGAACGCGACAATTGCATCGGCATGGAGCGCGCCTCTGCCAGCCCAGACGAAGGCTCCGCCTCGCGCATTCGATGACTACGCAACCCGAGCGCAGACTTCGAATGAAGCGCAGCAGCCGAGTGATCAAGCTCCGGCGAAGGGACGCGGGAAGCGGCAGCAGTCTGCCGTGATCGCGGATGAGAAAGCGAAGTCAGCCGTTGAGGTATCAGGTGTGACGACTCCGTCGCAGGACGGGGCTGGCGAAGACACCATCGGCCCACTCGTCGGTGCGTGGTTGTCGGTCAATCCGCCAGAACTCGCGTTTCTTCGAAGGGTGCGGGAACGCGGGGAAACGCGCGTGCAGGGATTTCTCGTCGATTGGACGCTCCTCTCCGCCAGTCTCCTCAGCCAGATCGCGGACCTCGCAGAGCACGCGCGTCTCGCGCCGGTCACCGCAGGCGTGGAGCAATTCGCTCCGTCAAGGCTCGCGAGCCTTCCCGCGGAGTTACAAGGGGAATTCCCGATCGTGCTCTCAGCAGAAAGCACGGCGTCAAGTACGACTGCGATTCTTTTCGCTTGGATCGCTGCACTACTCGCGTTGAGCGCAGCGGCTCTGGCGGCATGGACCGGAGTTTCGTTTGGCGATCGACAGGCGCGCTTCGCATCGAGCGTCACGCACGAACTCCGAACACCGCTGACAACCTTTCAACTCTACGCCGAGATGCTCCGCGATGGCATGGTCACCGACGAAGCGCGGCGGAAGGAGTGTCTCGAAACGCTATGCCGTGAGTCGGTGCGCCTCTCCTCGCTTGTGGAGAATGTGCTCAGCATCTCGCGGATTGAGCGCGGCGCGGTTGTGACCACGCGCGCGAGCTCGCTCGATCTCAACGACTTGCGCGCCGTCGTGCAGAAGTTGATTGCCGAGCGAACGGAAGGCGCCGAGTGCGAACTGCGGATGGAGATTACCCAGCCCGTTGTTGCGCTTGATGTGAGCGGGTTCTCTCAGATTCTCGCGAATCTACTTGAGAACGCGGCGAAATACGGGCACCTCGCCGAGACGCCCGCTTCGATCACGCTTCATTTTTTCGCGCAAAACGACACGCTCGTTGTGCGAGTTTCGGATTGCGGTCCAGGGATTCCGGACTCACATGCATCATCGATCTGGCGTCCATTCGATCGTGCGGGCCGCGAAGGTGGCACGCAGTCCGGACTCGGGCTTGGGCTCTCTGTTTCCCGTGCACTCGCCGACAGCATGGGTGCATCCTTGCGCCTGCTGTCATCGAGCCGCGGCGGCGGCGCGACCTTCGAGCTTCGTGTGCCGCACGCATTGCAGCGGTGATGAGCGCTGCGAAGCCGCTCCTCTAAGAACCGCGAGGTGGCGCGGTTGCGCCACCTCGCGGTGTTGTGAGGATGGAGGGGAAGTGATCGGCAAGTACAGAATCAGTTCCAGTTCGAGAGCACCGCGGCAAGGTCTGGCGCATCGACGATGCCATTGCCATCAGTATCCATGGGAGGGTTTACGAGTCCCCATGCATTGAGCGCTTCGGAGAGGTCGAGCGCGTCGACGATCGCATCATGGTTGAAGTCGCCAGGGATTGCGTTGACTGGCGCCGTGGAAAATCGGAAGCCGCCACCTGCGGGAGTCATGGCGTCAACGTAGGAGTCGAGTTCGATGCGATCCACCGTGACGAGGTCGATCTTCCAGAAGATGGTCGTGCCTGTCTTTTCCGTTTCCACTTCAAGTTCAACCTCATTGATGCCAGCACCTGGATATGCGACATCCGCGGTAGTCACGGCGCCACTCAGACCAGTGAGCACGGATTCCCAGTTTGCTTGCAGCT
>SXUJ01000003.1 GCA_005790565.1 Planctomycetia bacterium | reverse complement strand
GCGATGGCAGAGTCGCTGCGTCGTCCTGGTCATGTTTGCACGATCGTGCATTCCCTCAAGGAAGCGAAGAATGAACTGCTGCATGGTCACTTCGATGTGATCGTGACAGACCTTGTCATGGAGGCAGAGGACTCCGGGCTCCGAGTACTCGCCCTCGCGAAGGAACATCAGCCCGACGCCGAGACAATCATGGTGACCGCGCACGGCGATGTGCCCACCGCAAAGAGGGCGTTGCAGGGCGGCGCGTATGACTTCATTGAGAAGCCGCTCGATCTCGTGGTGCTGCGAAACCTCGTCCATCGCGCAGCGGAAACCGTCTCGTTGCGAACCCAGAACGCATCGCTCAAAGGACAAGTGAGCGCGAGCTTTGGATTCGAGGGCATCATTGGTGAAAGTGCCTTGATGCGAGCCGTGATTCAGACGGTGCGGCAGATCGCGCCTTCGAACATCCCTGTTCTCGTGACGGGCGAAAGCGGTACGGGGAAGGAACTCGTCGCGAGCGCAATTCATCGTTTGTCGCGGCGCGCGGCGAGGCGATTGGTGACTTTTAACGCGGCCGGTCAGGCGGAGAGTCTGCTTGAAGATCAGTTGTTCGGGCATGTCCGTGGCGCATTCACCGGCGCGGATCGCGATCGAGAAGGCGTCTTTGAGTACGCCGACAAGGGCAGTGTTTTTCTCGATGAAATCGGTGACATGCCGCTCACCATGCAGCCAAAGTTACTGCGCGTTCTCGAGACAGGCGATGTGGTGCGCCTCGGTGCCAACGACGCGAAAAAGGTCGACGTACGGCTGGTGTCCGCTACGAATCGAGATCTCAAAGTGCTCGTCCAAGAGGGGAGGTTCCGCGAGGATCTGTACTTCCGACTCAAGGGAGCAGAGATTCATGTTCCGCCGCTGCGTGATCGAAGGGATGACATTCCGTTACTCGTGCAGCATGCCGTCATGAAGTACTGCGCGGAGATTGGACGGCCTCGGCTCGATGTCACGCAGCCTGCGATGCTGCGCCTCGTGGCGTACGACTGGCCCGGCAATGTGCGCGAACTCTTCAATCTCATCCATCGTTTGAGTGTGATGTGCCAAGGCGACGCGATTGATCTCCGCGATTTTCCGGCGGAGATTCGCTCGAGCGAGAGCGACTCCGAGTTGCCCTCCACGCGCACGCTCGCAGGCGTTGGTCTTGACAAGCTCGAAAAGGAAGCGATCCGACAGACGCTCGCGATGACGGGCGGCAACCGCGAATTGACCGCACAGATGCTCGGTATTGGTGAGCGCACGCTCTATCGCAAACTCAAGGAATACGGCCTGCGCTGAAACGAGTGGTCGGTGACAGGCGAGTTTGTCGGACGCTTGCTCGCCAAGGCAAACTCAGTCGCCCGAGCCCGATCTTCCTTGGACGGTGAGCAGTCGAACGGAAGAACCTTGCTGGGTTGTCATGCGCCGCAGCAGCGCCTCCGCAGTCGGCGATCGCGTCTCAATCTCCGACTCGTCACTCGCCGCATCACCTCTCGCATCACCTCTCGCATCATCTCTCGCATCCTCGGGGTCGCCGCGGCGCGCGCCATTTCGCTCCGGCTCGCTTGCGTGTCTCGCGCGCGCGAATGCCGACGCGATACTGGTTTCGACCGCGCGCTGTTCGGCATTTCGCTGCGTGTCGATGGCAAGCTCAAGGAAGGGATGATTGCGTGCGACGCTTTGCACGCGAGAACCAAGATTGCTCGCGAGTCGTGACAGATCTCCTGGAGAAAGAGAAGCGAGTCCGCGGATCGCAGCGTGCACCCGACCTCGGGTGTCATAGACGCCACTCGCAGACGCGGTGAACCCTTGTCGGTCGTCGAGCGCAGGGTCATAGAACAGTGCGCTGCCAGTGAGCAATTCGACCTTGTGCCCCGCAGCGCGACCATAGAGCGCAGAGGTGCCTTCAAGTCGGATGACAGCACTCGGTGCATAGAGCGTTGCCTTCGCGACGGTGTTGCCGCGGAGCCGCCATTGTGCATCCGCTGTGCTCCTTCTGTTCGCTCCTTTCGGCAGGGAGTAGAGCACGGCGCGCTCGGCGCCGCCGTCCCATTGCGCATGGCCGCTTGAATCCCGTCCTTCGTCGAAATCTTGGCGAAGCGGACCTATGAACGCGCTGTCCATCTCCACATCGCCACCGACGAAGATGACAAGGCTTCCCCCAGGAGCAACCTCCACATCCGAAGCTTCGAGGATGAAGTCATCGCCAACGACGAGCGCGAGCGTACCTTCGACCGTCAAACGAGCGCCGCGTTCGATCTTGAAGTCAGCGTCCGCGCCGATGGTGACGACTCCGCGCACGGTGACAGAGGCGCGAGCGGGAACGCGAATGTCCCCGGGCGCGTGTGCGCTCGACTCGACGAGCCCATCAAGCGTGAAGGGAGTTCCGAGAGCGAGCGCCGCAGTCGCAGGCAGCGTCGGTGGCGTTGGTGGTTCGGGCAGCGTCATGGCGTCGGGAATCGCGAGCCGTCCATCGGCGAGCGAGACGAGCGCCGCGTCGGCACTTGTGGGAAGTGGGCGCGCATGCCCGATGACGAAGTCGATCGCGTCCGCATCGCGTTCGATGCGGACCTGCGTTGGATCAAGCGCCGTGGTCGCAACCGCGAGTGGCTCATGCAGCGCCGCGAAGGGGGAGTTGCTCCAACGCGCGAGCGCGGCATCGGGAGCGATGTCGATCGTCGTGGTCGAAAAGATCGCAAACTCAGAGAAATCCACGTCCGCCAAGCTCGAGGCATTGGGGGCGGGCACGCGTCCGACGGCCGTCGCGACCTGCTGCATGTTCCCGCTCATTCCTGCCACGACGAGCATGAATGCGCGTGTGAATTGGGATGCGGGAAGTTTCGTCTCAAGGTCGTAGAGTGTTGCGTCCATCTGTGCGTCACCGATGGGTACGCTCGCAAAGAGCACGCCTTGCTCGCGAGGTGATGGCATCACCCCGGCGTCGAGCATGGCGGTCGCGAGTGCGATGCCATTCTTCGCGGCAAGGCGCGCCTGTGCGGCGATGCGCAGTTCATCGGCGGCTTTGAGTGTGCTATCGCGAGACTTGGCATAGGACAGCGCGATCAACGACGCGAGGCCAATCGCCATGAGCGCGAAGGCGAGTGCGACACCGCGGCGCGCACGCACCGAAGTCGATGGGCGAAGGGTGATGGAGTGCAGGCTTCGACTCATCGCACAGGTACCTCATGCGCCTCAATGCCGAAGGGAAGCAGGAGCACACGCGTGCTCGCCGCAGCGTCCGGATGTAGTTCAAGAAGGATCGCAAAGCTCTCTGATCGCTGCGCGTCGCGCGGGAGTTCAAATCGGCAGTCGGCAAGTCCCTCGTAGAGCAACTCCGACTGGAGCATGCCCGATGCGGCCTCCTCGTCGCGGAACCCCATCCACCCCGTTTCTGCGTCGAGTTCAGGATCTCGACGCGCGAGCGCGCTGGGAGAACTCCGCAGCAGTGGGTCGGGAAGATCGAGCCAAAGCGAGCCACGCGTCCGATCGAATCGAAGGTAGCCAAGTTCACTCGCGTGCGCGGTGGCGCTTGGCCTCGCGTCGTCGAGCCAGAGGACAAGGGTGCGCTGCGTGGGGGATTCCTCCGTCCCAAGCACGCAGCGCGCACCGCCCGTCACCGCATCGATTCGCGTACGCGCGAGCGCCGCAAGCACTGCGGGATCCCCAAACTTCGAGCGGTCATCGATTGCGGTCGCCGTCGCGGCGAGCACGCCAGTGATGCCGAGGCCGACGAACACGAGAATGGCGAGCGAGAGTAAGAGCTCCGCCACCGTGAAGCCGCGGCGATTGCATCGCGGGGCGGTCATCGCGTTCCCCTCTCTTCAACCGGTTCAAGTCTCTCAAGTGTGGCGAGCGTGTGCCCATCGGCGTCATGCACGGTCGCGCGAATTCGCAGGATGCGGATCTCGACGCGCGTGGCGCCGAGCGCGAGCGTCTCCTCTTGCGTCGAAAAGGTGGTGGTGCTGCCCGTGGGGAGGTTCGAGTCGAACTTTGAGAGTGACTCGCCATCACGGAGCAAGTCTCTGCGCCCGCTCGGAGACGCGCCAACGAATCGCGAGAGAGCTTCTTCCGATCGCATAGTGGCGGCGAGACGAATGCTCGACTCATTGCGACTCTGGTGTGAGGTCGCAAAAAGGTTGAGAACCGCCACGCCTGCCAGCGAAAGCACGAACATTGCGACGAGCGTCTCGATGAGCGAGATTGCGCGACGCGGTCGACAGCGGATATGCAGATCCCTTCGGGGCATTCCAATCTCCTCGCGGAGCCCACGACGAATTGGGCACCGTTCACTAGAAATCGGATACGCCCGCAGGAGGCATTGCCGAACCTACGGCATTCACCCTGTTTGCCTTGGTTTCAAGTTCTATCTGTAACGATTGCGTCGATCGCTCGGACCGCTTGCGCGAATGGCCTAAATGCGTGAGGATTGCGCCCTTCTATGTCGCGAATTCTGTTTCGCTCCATCCTTCTCGACATTCTCCGGAACTTTGCACTCACCACGACCGTGCTTGTGGCGGTGATCGCCTTTGGCGCCGCGATTCGTCCGATCATTCAGAGTCTTCTCGGTCCGAATGAATTGTTGCAGTATGTCGCGATGGCAAGCATCCCAATGATGCAATTCGCGATTCCGTTCGCGGCCGCGTTTGCGGGAACCATCGTCTATCAGCGGCTCGCCGTCGACAATGAAGTGCTCGCCATGAGTGCGTGCGGTCTGAGTTACCGCAAGGTACTCCTTCCCGCGATGGTCTTAGGAGTCGTGCTTTTTGTTGTCATGGCGGTGCTCCTCGATGTTGGTGTCCCGCGATTCTGGACCGGCATGAGGCAGCTGCTCGCCAACGATGTGACGAAGCTCTTTGTGGCGAGTGTTGAGAAGGGTGAGTCGCTGAAGATCGGTGAGACGCAGCTCTACGCGGACCAGGTTCGGGTGGTGGAGGGACCGCATGCCAACGGCGCGGAGACGGAACTTTTGCTTGCGGGCGTTGCGGCGGTTGAAATCGGCCGCGATGGGATGCCCACAACCGAGTTCACCGCGAAGTTCGCCACCGTGGATGTCCACCGGCGGGGCGGTTCGAGTTATCTCAAGCTTGCCCTCGTCGACGCGATGGGATTTCGAGGCGGCGACAAGGCGTTGATCTACATGCCGTCGGTGGTGCCAGAGGCGGTTGACCTTGGCCGCTCTTTTCGCCCGAGTCCTCGCGGCATGAACGCGTCGGAATTGTGGGCGCTGTGGAATGATCCAGAGCACTACCTTCCGGTGCTGGAGTCGCGGTTGGCGTTTGAGCGGGCATTCGCGGCCTGCGTCGCGTGGAACGCGCTCGCGGAGGCGTCGATGGACGGCGTGGTACGGTTTGAGGACGCAACCTCTCGCCGAGCCTACGAAGTGAAGAACGCGCGCGTTGTGCCGGAAGGGCTTGTCCCCTTGGATGTATCGACGCTCCTTGAGTTGACGGAGTTTGACCGAGGTATCGCGACCAGACGCACGAACGCGACGAGCGCAGGGCTTGCGCTCATCGCATCCGAACCAGGCGAGCGCGCGCTGTTTGAGTTGCGCGTAAAGGCGAGTGATGTCGAGGACTTGCGCGGCATCGGCGCGGGCGGGCGTTGGCCAGGGCGAATCCTCAACCTCGCGCAGGAGGGAAGTGCCCCGCATCCGGCCATGACGGGCTCCTCGAAGACACGCATTGCGGAGGCGGATGCCTACCGCGCTCGCCCGCTCTCCGCCGTCGGAACGGCGCCAGCCGCGACACTGCAATCCGAGCGCGACGGCCTCCAACGGGAACTCGAAAAGACTCGCGCGGATGTTTTCGCTCGCTGCGTGCAGCGCGTGAATCAAGCGTTCTCTGCACCCTTGGCACTCCTGCTTGGCGCCGTGCTCGCCGTGCGGATGCGAGGAGCGCTCCCACTCCAGATTTACATGTTCGCGTTCATTCCCGCGATTGCGTGCATGCTCTTCATTTCTGGTGGCGAGCAGTTGGTGCGTTCTGGTTCCCTCGGCCTCGGCGCCGTGGTCGCGTCGACCGGCAATCTCATTCTATTGACGCTCATTCTGTACAACTGGAGGCTTCTCGCACAACACTAGTGCGAAGCATTTCCTCATGACCCTGCTCGACCGATGGATAGCCCTGCGATTTCTTGCGAACTTTGCTGTGCTGTTCCTCATCATGTTCCTCTTCGCGGCATCGATCGATGTCATCCTTGAACTCGAGCGGTATGTGAGTGCCGCCGAAGCGGCCGTCGAACAGGGGCGATTTGGATCGATGCTGCTCGCGCTCCCACTCGCGGTGATCGACTTCAATGCACCGCGCATTTTTCAGTTCTATGCGTACATGCTCGGCCTCGTCAGCGTCGCTGCCGCGGGATTTACCCTCGCGCAGTTCGTTCGAAATCGAGAGCTTGTCGCCATCATGTCCGCAGGGGTGTCTCTCCATCGCGTGGCGTTCGCCATTCTTGCCGCGTGCGTTGGACTGAACCTGCTCCAACTCGCCAATCAGGAAGTGATGCTTCCTCGCCTGGCCCCGAGGCTCGTTCGAGAGCATGACGCGATTTTTTCCGATGGTGTTGCGCGATTCAGCGTGCCGTTGATCGAAGATGCATCCCACGCACTTTTTCTTGCCCGCGGATTCGAGCCGCAATCGGAAGAGGCCACGGGTGTGCTTGTCATCGAGCGGGATAGTGATGGTCGCGCAACGCGGCGCATCGTTGCGGAATCAGCGATTTGGGATGACGCGCGCAAGGGGTGGGTCCTCGTTGGTGGGAGCGCCAGTGGCCGCGCGATTCCTGATATTCACGCGACGCGCGAGACGCGCATCGATCAAAGCGAGCCCATCGATTTTTTCGCCACCGATGTTTCTCCGCGAGAGATCATGTCGCGGCACTTTCGAAGTTACGCGCAACTCTTGTCCATTGGACAACTCCATCAACTCGCCCAAGACGGCGGCATGGCGCCAGCGACCGCGTCGCGATTGACGGGCATGCGCTTCGCGGGCGCCTCTGTCAATCTTCTGATGCTCGCGATTTGCCTGCCGTTTTTCTTGCTCCGCGTGCCGCAGACGCTGCTCCGATCCAGCGTGATCTGCGCGGGCGTTTCCGTTCCAGCCATGCTCACGAGCTTCTTTCTGATGTCGGTGCCACTCCCGGGCGTCCCAGTGATGCTCGGCGTGTTCCTTCCCGTTGCGCTGCTCCTCCCATTCGCCGCAGCCCGACTCGGCGCGCTTCGCACTTGACTCAGTGGCCGCGCGACGCGAAGCGTCGATCAAAGACGGTCACCCCCTCAAGCGAAGAAAGCGTTCGCGCGAGGCCGTCCATGAGGATCCGCTCTCGACTGCGGCGAAGCACGCGTTCGACATCCGCACGCGCCGCCTCCATGGTCACGCCGTCGGCAGGGATTGTCGCGAGGAACTCGATCACGATGTAGTGTGATTGATCGAGAATCGGCATCGTGCGGTCCCCAGCCTTCTCCAACGCAAAGAGCGCTCGGCGTACGCTCTCAGGCCAACTCGGGTCGAGAGCAGCGATGGGAGGAAGTAACCCTCCACGTGGGGCGCTCGGATCGATGGAGAGTTCCGCGGTGACTTCCGCGAAGGTCCTTCCGCTCTCGACGGATGCGAGGAATCGTTCAGCGGAAGCGAGATCGGCGAGCGCGGCGACGCGTGCGCGCCGCTTAGGGCCGTGCATCGTGTCGAAGGTGGCGTGCATCCCGGCATCGTCAATGACAACATCTCGGCCTGCGAGGAGTCGGAGCGCGGCGTTGCGCCGGAGCAGCGCCTCGAACCGAGCGTCGCCGAGGGCGAGATTCGCGCGAAGTTTTCGCAAGAGGTCCTCCGCCTCGCGCGGTTCCTTGGAAAGGGTCTCAAGCAGGAGCGCCCGCTCCTGTTCGCGGAGTGCTGGCGTCACCTCGAGGCGTTGCGCGGCACATTCCTCCTTCAGGCGCACATCAAGCACCGCATCACGAAGCGCTTGGTTGCCCGCCGCTTCAATCAACTCCGACTCGAGCGTGCTCATCGTGATGGTCTTGCCATCCACGAGTGCAATCAGCGGATCTTCATTGCGTTTCGGGATCGTGCCTTGAGGGATGAAGGGAGCAGTGGACTGCTGCCGTGGGGCACCCCGACTCGTGCAGTCGCTCAAGCAGAAGGCGCTGAGGGCGCAGAGTGAGTGGACGAAGCAGGTTCGCGCGCGAGAGAGCATCTCCGATCTAGTGTAGTTTTATTGCGTCATCGTCGTGTAGTCTGCACGCTGTGTCGTCTCCCCATTCATGCATCTGCCCATACTGCGGTGATCTTCAACCGATCGCCAAGAAATGCCGCTCCTGCTCGGGGCTCTTCGACCCACTCTCCATTCAAGCGTCACTCAATGAGATGGGACCGTGGAGCGTGCATCGCGTCGACAATCCGACGGTTGTCGGCTGTTCGTACGAGACTTTGCTGCGCATGGTGTCCACGGGCGCTGTGACACGCGACAGCATTCTGCGCGGTCCCTCCACGAGACAACTCTGGCAGGTGGCACGGCGCGTTCCGGGCATCGCGCATCTCGTGGGGAATTGCCATCAGTGTCGTGCCAAGGTGGAACGACGCGCAGGTGCGCAACTTCCGCACTGCTGCGCAGCGTGCGGCGTGAGCTTTGGCGCGTATCTTGATCGAAACTGGTACGGCCTTCCCGACATCAATCCGTTGCCTGACGACCCATCGCTCGACCCCGCCGATCGTATGACTCCTCGAGGAATGACGCCGACGCGCAGTGCTTCGCTGTCGACCTTTGTCACCGACGACGAACTGCTTGTCCCAGAGGTTTGCTCGGATGCCCCACGCAATGCGTCCGAGGCGCTTGCGCGGACGGCGCGTGCACAACCCATGGGTATCGTTTCTGGCAAGAGCGCGTTTACGCGAGAGGGGCATGATTCAGTCGATGGGAGTTCCGCTGAACTCCTGACGGTGATGGAGCGCACGCTGCTCGATCGTGCCGCACGCCTCGAACGAACCAATCGCATTCTGCTTGCGACGACCCTTGTGTGCTTCGTGATTTCACTCGCGTTGTTGGTCCAGTTCACGATGGCGCTGCGCGATTGGCTTACCCCGGTTTCGGTTCCGGCTGCGGCTCGAGCGGAGTGAGAAGCGCAGGCGGAACCGAGGGAGTTGCGCCCGACGGTGCACTCGGTGTGGGTGGCGGCGGCGCTTCAAGGAGGTAGATGATGACGCCATCGGCGCATCGCATGACGGGGCGGATCGTTTGCACGAACTTCCCGAGCGAGGGGAGATCGAGAACGGGATTGAGCCATCCACTCTGTCGCCACACCTCAAGCATGGTCGGTTGAACGAGGAGGTGTGTGTAGCCTCGCGCGGAAAGCGCATCGCGCCAGCGTTCGGGTTGTCCGAAGTTTTCTTGCGCAACCTCATCGAGTGCGCCGCGATCCCACACAGTCGTTGATTCGATGGGCCGGTGGAAATGGAATGGAGTCGCGAGCCCGACCGCAAGGATGCGCGCATTGGGAGGGAACAACTCATCGACGACGACCGATGATGGCAAGAGTTGCAGTGTCTCGGCTCGCGCTTGATCCGACATTGCCGCTCGATGCGCCGCGAGCGCTTCGTCGCCATGCGCTTGCGAAAGTCCGTCGACAAATGCGGCGGGCGCGCGGACGCCGCCTCGTGCCGGTTCTCGGAGGAACACGGAGAGAGGGAAGAGGGCGAGCAAGACGCAGCCGATGGCGGCTGGCGTTTTCCAACGGAATCTGAGCAGTTCGGGAGCGCACGCGGTAGTCACCGCAATCGCTAGCGGCATTGCCGCAGGAAGCATGAATCGACTCTTGAGGTGTGTGGCGAGCAACCATGCAATGGTTTGGACGAGCAGCACACTCAGTGCGCCAAATCGAATGATGCGCGAGGCGTCGCGTCGGTACGTGGACGCACCCGCGCACACAAGTCCAAGAGCGGGAAGCAATCCCCACTGTGGGTACCACGGTTCGTTTGCCCTCGGACGGGTCCCGAATCCGTGATAGATGAACTCCTGCCCCCATGCAACGGCGCGATCACTCCACGCGGCCTGAGTCGAGTGCGCGGACGAGAACAGATCGGCTTGCTCCTGCGTCCAATGACCGAGGCCGAAGATCGAAGTGGCGAAGGGAAACACGGGGTTCGATGTCTCGGCGTAATTCTTCAGGATCCACGGCAGGAGAACGAGCAGGCCAAGCGCGCAGCAGAGTGGAAGCTCGATCGCCGATTTCCAACCCAGTCGCAAGAGGACGAGTGTTGCAAGTGGCAAGGCGGTGAAGAGCAGCGCGGTTGGTTTCGCGCCGCAGGCGACCGCCGCGAGAAACGCGACGGCGCACAGGATCGGCCGCGTGAAGCGCCGTGCGTCCGAATCGTCCGCGGGGATTCTTGCAACAAGGAGCCAACCCGCGCCGAGCAGGAGCACCGGAATCGTGTCATTGTACGCAAGCGTTCCCACCACCAGCATCCAGGGAAGCGTCAGGATGAGCATCGGTGCGAGGAAAGAAAATCCGCGCTCCGCGGTTGGTAGAAGCGTTCGAGCGAGGCGCCACGCGACGAAGGCGGTCGTAAGCGCGAAGACGCTCGAGAGCCACTGGCAGGTCAGCGCACCATGCCAAGGATCTCCACGCACGATCATCAAGTGGAGGAATGCATGCTCGACGAACGAAGGGAGGTGCGAGTAAACATTTCCTTCGACAACTCCCGCACTTCCCACGATCATCCATTGCTTGGGGAGTTCAAGGTGGTAACTGAGCGCGTCGTATCCTCCGAACTCGCTCGACCAGAGCCAGAGCGGCGTACTTGAGGCAGCGATTGCGAGGATGCCGAAGAGCAACCCTAAGGCGAAGGAGATTGAGATCACCTGCACGCGCGTCTGCGACTCGATCAGCGCGCGGAGCCCAAGTGTGCTTCCGTCCTGCGCGGCATTGCGAAGCGCGCGAATCCAAACCAGCGACGGCGCGAGGAGCAGGCCCCAACCCACGAGCTTCGTGGAGCCCCCAAATGCTCCACACAGGCCAAGCCAGGTGTCCAGAAGCAGCATTCCGCAGATGCCCAGCGGAAGTTCGACCGCGATCTGATCGAGGAGGTTCTGTCGATCGAATGGATTCGCGCGTGTTGGAGAATCACCGATCCGTTCGCTCGCCCATGAGGCGCATGCGCGTCGGAGGAGCCAGCCAATCCCACCCGCACCGGTGATCCATAGGAGGGCGAGCGGAGCGTCTGTCAAGCAGCTTCGGAACACGCCGTCGGTCCTCGATGAGCCCCCGGCGTAGTCGGCTCCGGAAAAAACGACGAGGCAAACCACGAACACGACCACGAATGTGAGGAGGGCAAGAAGCGGCTGTCGCATCCCTTGCGTATCGGTTCGATCGCGCAGGCGCGAGAACTCTTCCGCGTGGCACTTCGATTGCAGGGGATTGGCTCCCATGGACAGGAGGTCCTTCTTATGAGCGTGACGCTCGCCCGTTTCACTGCGAATCTTGCCTTACTCGCCCTTTTCGCGCTTCTCGTAGGCGCATTTTCTGCGCGCACGGCTCAGGCTGGCGAACTCCAGGAGTACTGTCGCCTTCGCGGGCTTGAGTCGAACCAGTTCGAGGGAATCGGACTCGTGACGGGTCTTGAGGATTCCGGCGATTCGATGAAGGACGGGTCGCCCGCTGCACAAAGCCTCGCCGGACTCCTCAGCAAGGAACTCAATATTCGCTCCGACTTGAAGAGCCTTTCGAAGATCAAGTCCGCCGCGCTCGTGAGCGTCACGGTAGACATTCCTTCCACGGGTGCCCGAAGTGGTGACCGATTCGATGTGCGCGTGTCGGCGGTTGGCTCGGCATCGAGCCTCTCCCGTGGTCGTCTGCATGCGAGTCCGGTGAAGATCCCCTTCGAGCCCCGCGCTGGTGTTGCGTGGCTGCCCTACGCAGTCGCGAGCGGGACGATCGAAGTCGATCCTTCCAATCCGCGCATCGGCGTGATTCGCGGAGGCGCGCAAATGGTCCGCGATGTCCTTCAGAATCCGATTGAAGGCGACACGGTCACCCTCTTGATTGCGCCGCAGTACGCCGGCTACGCCACGGCGGCAAGCCTCGCGGATCTCGTGAACGACGAACTCTCTCTCTCTGGATACTCCGATTGCGCGCGCGTCATCGACCAAGGGGCCATTCTCGTGCGTATCCCCCAGAATGCGCTTGCGGAAGCCAACGCGTTTCTTGCTAGGCTCATGACATTCGCCGTGCCAGGCGACCTCGTGCGTACGCCCGCGCGTGTGGTGATCGATCGAGCGAATGAAGTCATCACGATCGACGATCGAGTCGAGTTTAGGCCATCGGCGGTGACGGCGGGCACGCTTCGTATCACGACCATTAGCCCAGAGCCGCAGCCCACGGCGGACGCGCCCTTGGCAGACACGATCGCGTGGGCCGGTATTGCCACGAGCGAAGCCGGACGAACAAGTATGAAGCTGCGTGCGTTGCTCGATGCCCTCATCGAGCTCGATGTTCCATTCAGCACACAGGTCGCGGTCCTCAGGAGCCTCAAGACGCAGGGCGCCATGAAGGCGGAGATCATTGAGCAATGAGTGACTCGCTCGCAATGCAACCTCGCGGCACGGCTCCTCAGCATCTCGCCCTGACCTCTCCGACGGCGCGGCTTGCGAAGGCGGCGCGCGACGGAAATCCACAGGAGCTCGCGTTCGAAGCGGCGGTTCGGCTCGTGTCCGACGCATTCATCAAACCGATCCTCGCACAGGTTCGATCGAGTTCGGACATGATGAAACCGTTTGCACCTGGAAGTGCGGAAAAGGCATTTCGTCCGCTTCTTGACGGCGAACTCTCCGACCGAATCGCCCGCAGTGAAAACTTTGATCTCGTGCAGGCGACGCAGCGCTCGCTGCTCACCAAAGCCTTTCGCCAGCAAGCGACTCCCGCCACGCAACCGATGCTGGAGGCGCGCGGATGACGAGTTCCCCATCGACGATGCGACATGTGGAGGCACTCGCGCAGCAACTCGCCGATGTGCTTGCCGCTCAGCATGAACTCTATGGAGGCGTCCAGCGACTCCTGCAGCAGCGCAGGGACGCGGTGGGCGGCGCAGACCTTGAGCGCTACAGCCGACTCGCGATTGAAGAGCAGCGAGCGCTCGCTGAAGTCTACGCGCTTGATACTCGTCGGACCGCACTCGGTGTCGAACTCGCGACGCGACTTGGCCTCGCCAAGGGTGCGAGCATTCTCGAAATCAGTAGCGCACTTCCAGAAGGAAGCCGTGCGCGGCTGGAAGGATTGCGCGGAATGCTCAAGCAGCGCATCGAAGAGACTCGCCGCGAAGGCGGGATTCTCCGAGCGGCTGCGGAACGACTCGCTCAGCACATGGCCGGTGTCTTACAAACGGTTCGTGGCGCGCTCGCGCAAACAGGTGTGTACGGTCGTCACGGGCGCGTCGCGCTTGGTGCGACTGTCGCTTCGACGATTGACCTTCGCAGTTGAAATGGCCGCGCTCGCGGCAAGGAACGCAATATGAGTATCAACGGCGCGCTCAACATCGGTCACTCCGCCATTCAGGTAAGTCAAGCGGCGTTGCAGATCGCGGGAAACAACCTCGCGAACGCTTCGACGCCGGGATATCACCGGCAAATCGCGCGCATTTCGCCAGCACGGCCGGAGTACATCGGGCGAGCTGGATTCGTGGGAACGGGCGTGAGTGTGACCGCAATCTCTCGCGCCGTTGACACCGCGTTGCAGGCGCGCCTCCGCTCTGCCATCAGCGACGAGAACTCCGCTGCGATCGACCAGCGCTTTCTCAATTCCATCGAAACGATCCGGAACGAACTCACCAATCAGGACCTCTCAAGCCGACTTGGCGCGTTTTTCAACAGTTTCAGTGAACTTTCGAACAATCCCAATGACGAAGCGGTGCGCACCGTTGTCGTGCAACAGGCATCGGGATTGGCGACGGCGATTCGGCAACTTCGCAATGAGCATGTCGTGGTTCGAGAGGAAATCGACCGTGCCCTTGACGCGACCGTCAATCAGGCTAACGGCATTCTTGATCAGATCGCCACGCTCAACTCGCAAATCGTGAACACGGAACAGGGATCGGGCAGTGATGCGAATTCGCTCCGCGATCGACGAGATCAGTTGATTGATGAACTCTCTCAATTCATCGATTGCCACAGCGTGGAGCAGCCCAATGGATCCGTCGACATTCTCGTGGGATCGATTCCGGTCGTCCTCGCGGGAGGATCGCGCGGACTTGAGCTTCGCGCCGACGCTCAGGGTAGTGCGGTCGACCTGTCCCTGCGGGTTCGCGATGACGGGTCCTTCCTCGCGCCGCAAGAAGGTCAACTCGGCGCACTCTTCCGCCAGCGCGCGGAGACTGTGGAGCCAGCGATCGCGGAGTTAGACACGCTCGCGGGTCAACTCGCATATCAGGTGAATCGAGTGCATTCACAGGGGCAGGGCGGCATTGGTTGGTCGCAGATCCGAGGGATGCAGAGCGTCGCGGATCCGAGCGCAAATCTCGGTGCCGATGCAGCCGAGATTCCTTTCGCCATCCGAAACGGTTCCTTCGAACTCAGCATGCGCGACGCGCAGACGGGACTGCTCACCACGGCCGTCATCGCGGTGGATCCGCAGACGATGAGCCTGGTCGATCTCGCGGCTGCAATCAACGCAGCGGTTCCGAGTGGAACGGCGACTGCGAGCGTGACGAGTGATGGCCGGCTGCAGCTAGACGCGAGTAGTGGCTACACGATGCACTTTTCCAATGACACCTCGGGCGCACTGGCTTCGCTCGGCGTCAATGTGCTCTTTGGTGGGTCGGACGCGGCGTCGATCGAAGTCAACCAGTCCATCGTCGGAAATCCGGCACTCCTCGCGGCGGGCGCAGGTCATGTCGATGGTTCCAATGGAACAGCGCTCGCAATCGCGGCGCTCCAAGACAAGTCGGTGACGGAACTCGGTGGACGCACGCTACGCGGATACTGGCAGGGCGCGACCACCGCGTTGGCCGTGCGAACGCAGGCCTCGAACACCAAGGCAGAAACCGCACGCGTGGTTCGCGAAGGTCTCGACGGGCAGGCGCAGGCGCTCAGCGGCGTTTCGATTGACGAAGAGTCGATCAACCTCTTGCAATTCCAGCGGCAATATCAAGCTGCGGCGAAGTACATCTCCGTCATCGACGAAACGCTCAAGACACTGCTTGCGATCTAGATCGCCGAGCGCGGGCTTAAAGATTGCCTCGGCGTTCTTGTTCGATTTCGAGGCTCTCGAAGAGCGCCTTGAAGTTGCCTTTCCCGAAGCTCTGCGAGCCACGGCGACAGATGATTTCGAAAAAGAGCGTCGGACGATCTTGAAGTGGCTTCGTGAAGAGTTGGAGGAGGTATCCCTCGTCGTCGGCGTCGACAAGGATGCCGAGATCCTTCACGTGCTGATGGTCTTCCTTCACAATCGAATGACCGTGCTGCGTGAGCATGGCATCGACGCGCTTCCAAACGGCTTCATAGTAAGTGTCGGGAATCGCCAAGAAGTCGACGCCACGCCGACGGAGTTCGGTGATCGACGCAAGCTCGTCATCGGTTCGAAGCGCGAGATGCTGCACGCCGGGTGTGTTGTTGTGCCAGTCGAGATACTCTTGAATCTGGCTCTTTTTCTTGCCGTCGGCGGGCTCGTTGATCGGCATCTTGATGAGGTGATTTCCGCTCGCCATGACCTTGGACATGAGCGCGGAATACTCGGTGCCGATGTCTTTGTCATCGAAGTGCTTGAACATGGCGAAGCCGAGCACCTCTTCGTACCACTTCACCCAATGATTCATCTTGCCGAGTTCGACATTGCCGACGGCGTGATCCACATACTTCAGGCCGCAAGGATGCTTCCGGTTGTACTCGTTCAGCGCGAATCCTTCGACCTTCTTGAATCCAGGCGCGAAGAGTCCGCCTTGCTTCAGTGCTGGAAGGGCATACGCGCCCGTTCGCGAAACGAACGAGTGAATCGCGCGCCCGTAAGTCTGGATGCCCGCCATGGTGACGGTGCCCGTTGCATCGGTGTAAACGCGCGGCTCGTACGCACTCGCACCGCCATTCTTGATCGCTTGCTTCCACGCTTTTTCTGCATCAAACACCGTCATCGCGATGTCCTTCACGCCGTCGCCATACAGACTCGCTTCGCGCGACGCTTGTCCATCCTTCGTGAGTGATGTTTCGAGCAGAATGCGAATATTGCCTTGCGTGAGCAGGTACGAGGCGCTCTCACGGCTGCCGGTGGTGAGGTCAGCGATCTGCGCGACTTCGAAGCCAAACGCGCTCGCGTAGTAGTAGGCAGACTGCTTCGCGTTGCCGACAAAGAATCGGACGTGGTCGACATCGATCAACTGCAGCGGGTCGGTCGAGGTCGAGAGGGATGGGGCGGAACTGAGCGAGGTCATGCTGCCATTCTAGTAAGTCAGCACCGTCCGAACATCACAGGTTTTTCCATCTTCCGGCGTTTGTTTGTTCAGAAAGTCGCGTCCGCCGAGGAACGCGAGTTCGATGAGGACGCTCGCGCCCACCACTTCGCCGCCAAGGTGCCGGACGAGTTCCATGCATGCGCGCATGGTGCCGCCCGTTGCGAGCAAATCATCGGCGATCAGCACGCGAGATCCTGGTCGCACCGCGTCCTCATGCATCTCGAGGCAGTCGGTTCCGTACTCAAGCGCGTATTCAATCGAGCGCGTGCGAAACGGGAGTTTGCCACGCTTCCGGACCGGAACAAATCCTGCGGAGAGGCTGGTCGCGATCGCCGTCCCGAAGATGAACCCGCGACTCTCGGGGCCAACCACGATGTCGATGCGGGATGCGCGAAACGGATTCGCCATCATCTCGACCGCGAGCGCGAGGCCCGCGGGATCGGCTAAGAGCGGAGTGACATCCTTGAAGAGAATTCCTGGCTTTGGAAAGTCTGGAACATCGCGGATAAGCGCAGCAAGTTGATCGCGCATGAGATGCGAGCAATGGTACTCTGTGCCCGCGAATGACGCAGATTCCTCCATCCCACTTGCCGATAGGGGCGGAATCGTCGACGCGAACGGCGCACGCGGGATTACGCCCGCATCGCGCCTCATTGTTGCTTGCCATCGCATGCGGAGGATTTGTGCTCTGCGCGCCAATCGGAATCATGGCATGGCCAATGGCGTCGAGAGATTTGCGAGCGATGGACGAAGGGTTGATGGATCCGAGCGGTCGGCAACTGACGAAGTGGAGTCAGTGGATCGGCATCGCGAATGTCGTGCAAACCGCGCTGATGATCGTGCTTGTGCCGTTGACTTGTTTCTATGCGATGCGTCTGTTGGAGAGCGCGGTGCAGAGTTGAGCAGGTGTTCCTTCGAGAACATTGCGCTGCTCGCCTCCTTGCGGTAGAGTTTTCTTAGATTATGCAGTGGCGCGTGTGCGCCGCTGGAGGAGATACCTGTCCCGCTCTCAGAGCGACACCGGAGAACGATATGGCAAACTATGGATCGACTGCGACGAAAGCGCCGCATCGCGGCACAATGATCTTGATCTTTGGCATCATTGGATTGGTGTGCTGCCTGCCTCTGGGAATCGCGGCGTGGGTCATGGGCGGAGGCGATCTGAAGAAGATGGACGCCGGTTTGATGGATGACGCTGGTCGCAGTAACACCAATGTGGGCAGGATCCTTGGCATGATTGCGACGCTCATGAGCCTTCTGGGTTGCGTGATCGGTCTGCTCTTTGGTGGTCTTGGTGTCGTGATGGGCTTGCTCGGCGGCGGCAATCACTGACAGAGATTTAGGAATGCACCGCATCGAAGCGCCGACGCGCTTGCGTTGGCGCTTCTTTCATTGCGGGATCGACCGCTGCCGTATCATGCGCCGTTCCATGCAAGAACGCAGCACTTCGAAAACCACGATTGAGGTTGTCGAGCCGATAGGCAAGCGCGTGCTTATTCGGAAAGACGAAGACAAGAAAATCACCAAGGTCGGCATTCATCTGCCCGACAAGATGGAGATTCCCACGCTCACCGGCCGCATCGTGGCGGTGAGTGCGGAAATTGAACGCGACGAAAACTATCCGATCCGCCAGTATGACCGCGTGCTCTTCAATCCCAAGCACTGTGTACCGGTTGACTTTGAAGGCGACAATCGGCTCTTTGTAATCCCCATCGAGGATGTCGTGGCAGTCTTTCGCCGCGAAACGAAGTAATGGCGCGAGGGGACGACGCAACGCGGCGCGTACACGCGATCGGAGGAGCGATCGCCGCGCGTGTTTCGATTCCGGGTTCCAAGAGTCTTTCCAATCGGCACCTTGTCCTCGCGGCGCTCTCCCACGGCGCGAGCGAACTGCGAGGCGTGCTCGCGTCGGACGACTGTGACATGCTTCGTGCCGCGCTCTCGCAACTGGGCGCACGATTTGAAGCGAAGGACGATGCGTGGTTGGTGGATGGCGTTACCGGGAACCCGCGCGGCGGGGGATCGATCGACCTTGGCCACGGTGGGACTCCAACGCGATTCATGCTTGCCGTCGCGGCGCTTTGCGAGGATGAAACGCTCGTCGATGGAAGCGATCGCATGCGCGAGCGTCCGGTCGACGAAGGCATTGACCTGCTCGTTGCGCTCGGCGCGAAGGCGAGATTTCCCCGCAAGGCGGGCGCACTTCCCGTTGCAATCCATGGTCCGCTGACCGAGCCCGCTGTCACCGTCTACCGCACGGCGTCAAGTCAGTTTGTTTCGGCGCTCATGCTCGTCGCCCCCTGTACCGAAAACGGAATTGCGATTCGGTTCGCGGAGCATCCCACAAGCGCGTCCTATCTGGAGCTCTCGATCGAGGCGTTATGCCGCGTCGGCGTGCATGCCCAAGTGGAACGACACGAGGGTGGCGAGCTTTCGTGCGTTTCGATTGCGCCACAGATGATTCCGGCGCACAGTGTGCTCATCGAGCCCGACGCATCGAGCGCGGTCTACTTCGGAGCGCTCGCGGCGCTCGTTGGCGGAAGTATCGAGATTCCTCGCTTGGACCTGCAGAGTAGTCAGCCCGATCTCTTTTTCTTCCGGGACCTTCAGGCGCGTGGTGTGGAAGTCGTCGCACAGGGTGGATCGGAATCCGGAGTCCTCATTCGGGTTCCCCGAGGGACTGTGCTGCGCGCTCACGACAGCGATTATTCCAGCGCACCTGATGCCGCAGTCATGGCGATGCTGCTGGCGGCGTGTGGGGACGCACCGAGCCTGTTTACTGGGCTCTCGACACTTCGCGTCAAGGAATCGGATCGCATCGAAACAGTCGCCGCCGGATTGCGCGCGCTTGGCGGCTCCGTCGATGTCGGCTCGGATTGGGCGCGCGTCCACCCTCTTCCTCGACGATTGACTCCGGCGGTCATCCAGTCCGCCAACGATCACCGCCTCGCGATGGCGTTCGGTGTACTTGGGTGCGCACGCGAAGGGGTTTCCATTGCCGAACCATCGGTGGTTTCGAAGAGTTGGCCAAGATTCTGGGATGCATTACGCGAAGCCACGCTCCTAGGCTAGGCTTCGCCCATGGTTCCGCGCCGCGTGTGATTGGATGACGCAATGTTTCGACGAAATGACGCATTCTGGTTCTTCGCCAAGCGGATGACACGCCGCCGAAAGTTGTTCATTTGCACCCTCGTCTTTTCGGTGCTCTCCGCGGGCGGACTTGCGTTCGGCCTCGTCGCCATCGGACCAGTGCTCGAGTTGATCCTCGGCGTCGGCGCGGACCTGCAGACAATCGCGCGGGAGTGGTTGCAGGCGCATTCGTGGACGAATGTGATCGTTTCCGATCCGATCGCGGCGACAGCGTGGATTCCCACGGATCGATTCTCTGGCGTCGCACTCCTCATGGGCGGACTTTGCGCCCTCGCGGTGCTCGGCGGTATCGCCAACTATATTCATCAGTCGTGCTCGCTGACGCTCAGTGCCGTCACGGTCGCGGAGATTCGGTTGCGTGCATTTCAACACGCGATTCATCTTCCACTCGGCCCGGTGTTGCGCCGCGGTCCGGCGGAGATTGTCTCGCGGATCAGTCGCGACACCGCAGAACTCGAGCGCGGTTTTACGGCGCTGACGAGCAAGGTGCTCGCCCAACTCACGAAGGGACTCGCAGCCTTTGCTGCCGCGGTGTACTTCGATTGGCGATTGACGCTTGCGGCGATCGTCGTTGCGCCGATTCTCGCGGTGATCTTGCGCAAGATTGGCAAGCGGATTCGCCGCTCGACGCGACTCGCCCTCGAGCAGCAGGAAGACATCCTGCGCGTCTCACATGAGGCGATCTCAGGACTCCGTGGTATCAAGACCGCAACCGCGGAAGCAACCGCGTTCCGCCGCTTCGCTCGTGCGAGTCGCGCGCTGCTCGACGCGGAACTCAGCGCGCGCTTTGCTCGCGCCTTCAGTGTGCCAGTGGTCGAAGTGATTGCAATCTTCGTGATTGTCGGGCTCGCGCTCATCGCGGCGAACGAAATCCTCGCGGGCCGCATGACCTTTGAACGGTTCATCCTTTCCTTGGGGGCACTCGGTGTGGCGGGTGGGAATCTCCGCCCGCTCACCGGACTGTTGAATGACATTCAAAGTTCGCGTGCACCCGCGCAGCGATTGCAAGAGATTTTCGCGACGCCGGTCGAAGGTCGGCGTGAGTTGGATCTTCCCGCACTCCCGCGGCACGCGCGGTCGATTCAATTCGACGGGATTCGTTTCCGTTACGAGGACGCGGAGCGCGACGCGCTGCGCGACATCCAACTCACGATTGCGCACGGGGAGTTCATCGCGCTGGTTGGTCCCAATGGCTGCGGAAAGACGACACTCGCGTCGCTCTTGTGTCGGCTCTTCGACCCGATCGAAGGGTCGGTACTGCTCGATCGCACGGACATTCGTGCGGGAAACATGCAGAGTTTGCGCCGACAAATCGGGGTGGTTGGGCAAGAGTCCGTTTTTGTTCGCGGCACCATCCGAGAGAATGTCATGCTTGGTGCCGATGACATCGACCAGCGCGGTCTTGATCGCGCACTCGAACTCGCGCATGCGAATTCCTTTGTCGCCACGCTTTCGAAGGGCTTGGACAGCCTGATTGGAGAGGGCGGGACTGGTCTCTCAGGCGGGCAGAAGCAACGACTCGCGATCGCGCGCGCGCTCGTGCGAGATCCGGCGATTCTGGTGCTTGATGAAGCGACGAGTCAGATCGACGCGGAAAGCGAAGCGCAAATCGCGCAAGCGATCGAAGACTTCCGCGCCGGAAGAACCGTCATTGCGATTGCGCATCGTCTGTCGACCGTGCGGCGGGCGGACCGAATCGTGGTCATGGAGGATGGGCGAATCCTCGATATAGGCTCGCATGACGCGCTGCTTGCGCGGTGCCCTCTCTATGAGCGGCTCGCGCGCACGCAACTCTTGAGTGCGAGCTAGCGAAAAATCGTGAGGAGCGCGGCGATCACCGCCACACATGCGGCTCCGTACACCACGAGGTCGCGGTTGAAGAAACCGTGTGACCCATTTCCGACAAGGTCTTGTTTTGCGCGTTCGACATTCGTGCGTGCCGTGGTGAAGCGCTCCATGGCGGAGAGGAGTGCGGCTGACTGATCGGCGATGTCGCGCAGCGAACGACCTTGGCGATCAAGTTCCGTGCGCATCATGGCAATGATCTCCGTTTGCGTACGGGCCGAGTGTTCCATGTCGCCCATGCGAGCGTCGGCCTCTTCAAGCCGCGCCGCAGCGTTGCCAAGCGCACCGCCCACGGTACGGACAAAGTCCTCCACTTGCTGCCTGACCTGCGGCATCGCCTCGACACCCGCAGCGATGCGTGCAATGTCTTCCGCAAGGCGCAGTTCGCAGCGCCTATGCTCCTCTTGCAACTCTTCGAGGTTCGCGAGCACCTCGGCAATGCGTGGATCGCGCAGTTTCGGGATTTGAAGCCACTTGCGTCGCTTCGACTCTCGTCCGGAGACAACCTCGTCGGAGGATCCGTCCGCCGAATCGGCATCGACGGCCTGAGGGCTGAAGAGTTTGCGAATCCAATCAAACATGCGCGTGAAGTTTACCCGCGACCCCGATCGAGAGGACTGCGCCCGAACTCCTCCCATCCCGGCAATGGAAGCATTGCACTTGCGGCGGACCGAGCGCGATCTGGGCCGAGCCGGACGATTTCCTGCACAATCTCTCCCTCTGATGCAGAGTCGAACGCCCTCCATCCTCTTGCGACGGTTGTTGCTCGCGTGCGCGATGGCGTGCTTGACGATCGGTTGCGATGTCCCAACATCGCCGAGTCCGACGGTCGCTGAGGCCGACGAGGTCCGAATTGCTTCGCTCAGTCCCGCGATGACCGCGACGCTCGTTGACCTTGGATTTGCGGCGGAGATCGTGGCGAGAAGCCCTTGGTGCACCGATGTCCCGAAGGGGCTGCCTGTGGTCGGTGACTTTCGCGAGTTCGATGCGGAACGCCTCTTGCTTGTTCGGCCCACGCACCTCGTCCTGCAACCACCGCTCAGTGGCATCGATCCAGCGCTCGTGACATTCGCGGCGAAAGAGGGTATCGAACTCGTCGCACTCCCTATCAATCGCATGGAGCATGTGCGATCCTTTGTCCGCGCGGTGGGGAAGCTCGGACTGCATGGTTCGCGCGTGCAGGAGCGAATGGAAGCACTCGCGCAGATTCCGACGGTGGATGCGCGCGCGCCGCGCGCCGTCGTTCTCGTCAATGCGGAACCGATGCTGGTTGCAGGGAGCGCGACCTATCTCACGGACCTATTGCCACTCGTGGGAATCCGAAACGCCATGGATCGCGAAGGATGGATCGAATGCTCGCATGAGTCGCTTGCGCTTCTCGATGCCGACCTTCTCCTTGGCATCGCCGAGCACGAGGAGCATCGCGCATTGCTCACGCGATCGCTTGAGGCAATCCCCTGCAAGGCCGCGCGTGAGGGGCGCGTCGTCGTGGTGGTTGCTGGCGAACTCTTGCGTCCCTCGACGCATGCATTGCAAGCGATGGAAGCCCTGAAACCAGTGATCGATCGAGCGCTCGAAGCGCGCGGAGCCAAGCGGTGACGCTCCGATTCTGCATCCTCGTCTTCGTCGTCCTGCTGTTGGCATTCCTTCGCCTGTGCGTTGGTCCACAAGCCGATTCCGATGGAAACATCGTCCTCGGTCTCGCGCTTCCGACCGCCCAGACGCTGCAGTTTCGCGCTTTGTCGATTGCCGGAGCGGGTGCGGTTGGACTTCTGCTTGCGCTCTCTGGCCTTGCGTTGCAAGCACTGCTGCGAAATCCGTTGGCGTCTCCATTCACGCTCGGTGTCTCAAGCGGCGCATCCTTCGGCGTCGCGTGCGTGCTTGCGCTTGCGGCGACCACCGGACTTTCGACGCGCGCGTTTGGAGGTGAGTTCACCGGCGCGCTCGTGGGTGCGGCCCTTGCGCTTGGCCTTGTCTGGATACTTGCCAAGCGCGCGTCTGGTCGCGACGCGGTCGCGCTCGCGCTCGCGGGAGTCGTTCTTGGCGGCGTGATGAGTTCCGGAGCGATGCTTCTCGAGCAGATCGTTCCACGCGGATTGCGGGGAGATCTGCTGGCGTGGATGGCGGGCCGTATTCCAGAATTGCCGGAGTTTTCAACCCTTCTTGCGCTGTGGAGCATCGCCATTGTCGGCATGCTCTTGGTTTGGCGCATGGCGCATGTACTCGACCTCTTGATGCTTGATGATGATGAGGCATCGGCAGCGGGCGTGAGGCTCGTGCGAACACGCGTTGCACTTTTCTTGATCGGGGGAGTGCTCGCGGCCGCGGCGGTCTCCTTTGCGGGACCCATTGGTTTCGTCGGGCTCGTTGCGCCGCATGCGGCGCGCCTCTTCATTTCGCACCGACATGCGCTCCTGGTTCCTGCGACAGCATTGTGCGGAGTGATTGTGCTCTTAGGGGCGGATCTGTTCCGCCAGGCGCTTGATCTTGGAACCGGACGATTGCCCGTGGGGATCATCACGGCCCTCGTCGGTGGACCGTTCTTTCTCTGGATGCTTTCGCGATCACGGCGGGGAGGATCCGAGTGGAACCTCTGATCAGATTTCATCGAGTGAGCATGCGTTTTTCGACGCGCACCGAATGCGCCGCTGCCCTGACGGGGGTCGATGCAGCGTTTGCGAAGGGCCGCACCACCGCGATTGTTGGAGCGAATGCAAGTGGCAAGAGCACGATGCTTCGACTCGCCGCCGGTGTGCTTGTACCGAGTGAGGGAGTCGTTGACTCCACTCGCGTGGAGCGCGCATCGAAGCGCGCGTTTGTGCCGCAACGGGCATCCCTCGCCGCAGACTTCAGCGTCCGCGAGACGATTGCACTCGGTACTGCGTTGAAGACGGCATCGGCGGCGCGCGTGGATGCGGCCCTTGAGGCTGTCGGGCTCGCCGCCCGCTGCGCCGTCCGTTTTCACAGCCTCAGTGGTGGGGAGCAGCAGCGTGTGCGAGTCGGCCGTGCGCTCGCACAGATCGAGTGCGCACAGGGGAGTGTGTTACTTCTTGATGAGCCGTTCTCAAGTCTTGATCCAGCGGAAGTCGCGCGACTTGTGATCGCGCTGCGAGGATTTACCAGTGAGGGGGGGAGCGTGATCCTGTCGCTCCACGATGCGGGTCTCGCGCGAGAGGTTGCATCGGACGCGATCGCGTTGCGCGGTGGTCGAGCGATTGCGATGGGCAGCGCGGACGAGGTGCTTTCGCCGACGATGCTCCGCGAGGTCTACGCGCACGAAATGCTGGAGGCCAACTCGGATGCGCGTTGGCTGCGGCCGCACTTGTGAATCTCGCTACGATGCGCGCATGAATGGCATTTGGTGGATCCTCGCCGTCTTCGTCGCCAACGCGATTCTCGCGGGAATCGCCAAGCGCGCGAAGGCCAAAGCAGAAGCGGACGCGCTGCTTCGAACCGGCGACGCCAAGGCGCCGCCGCGCGTCCCTGTTTCGGTGCAGAAGCATCACAAGCACGGGAATCATCAGGGGCAAACTCAGAAGGGCGCAATGACCGCGCAAGGCAAGGCAAAGGCCCAACCGCCGCGGATACCAGCGCAGACCCGTGCGCCAAGCTCGATCCCCCAGGCTCCGACCTCAGATCCGAAGGCCTACTCGATTGGGACCGCTGCCGAGGCGATGGCGGATCACAAGAGTGCCTTCCGCGCCCACGCCGCGTCGGATCTCGCGAGGCTCAAGCGTCAAGCGCGTTCTCCGGTCGCGATGCGAGAGTTCATGGCGATGTCCGAAGTCCTCGGTGGCTGCCGCGCGGTAGCGCCTTGGCATCCCGTGGGTTAGAACCCAGAGGAGCGTTCGAGGCGGGATAATGCTTCGATAATGGCGGGATCTCTCGTGAACAGGTGGGGGTTTGACCCGAATTTACTTCGCGGTATCATTCGCCCTTTCCCCAACGCGGGGAGTGAACCCCATGATTGACATTCGAAAACTCAAAGAACTCGTCCGATTGATGGTGGAGAACGACCTCTCGGAGCTCGATCTCAAGGATAAGGAAGAAACCGTCACCGTCAAGCGTGGCGCAGCGGGCGGGGTGCCGGTGGTCTATACGGCCCCAACCCATGCCGTAGCGCCCTCGCCTGCCGCGGCGTCCGCTCCGGCAGCCGCGCCTGCGGCAGCGGCAGCGGCAGCGGTTCCGGCGGCTCCGGCACTTCCGGCCATCGAGAGTCCGATGGTGGGGACCTTCTACCTAAGTCCAGGTCCTGACAAACCTGCGTTCGTGTCGGTTGGAAGCGCCGTCACCGCGGATACCACCGTTTGCCTGATCGAGGCCATGAAGATCTTCAACGAGATCAAGGCGGAGACCGCGGGCACGATCGAGGAAGTGCTCGTGAAGAGTGGGAAGGCGGTCGAGTTCGGCCAGCCATTGTTCCGCATTCGTCCCCTCTGAGTTCATCGCGAACCCCACCATGTTCAAACGCATCCTCATCGCGAACCGAGGCGAGATTGCCTTGCGAGTCATCCGAGCGGCCAAGTGTCTAGGGATCGAGACGGTCTGCGTCTACTCCCAGGCGGATGCTGGTGCGCCTTGGCTCGAACACGCCGATCGTTCTATCTGCATCGGACCTGGCCCCTCCGCGCAAAGTTACCTTCGCATCGAGCGAATCATTGCCGCCGCGGAAGTGAGCGGCGCAGATGCGATCCACCCGGGGTACGGATTCCTCTCCGAGAACGCGCACTTCGCGGAGGTGTGCCGCGACTCTCAGATCGCGTTCATTGGTCCCTCGCCGGAAGCGATGGGATTGCTCGGTGACAAGGTGTCGTGCAAGAAGATGGCGCGAAAAGCGGGTACGCCCGTGTTTCCAGGAACCGAAGACGCGATCGAAGAAGTTGAAGAGGCCGTCAAGGTCGCTCATGAGATTGGGTATCCGGTCATCGTGAAGGCGACGGCGGGTGGTGGTGGGCGTGGTATGCGTATCGCGCGCAACGACGATGAACTGCGCGCAGGTATTGCGTCGGCGCGACAGGAAGCGGCCGCGGCCTTCGGCAATGGCGCGGTCTATATCGAGAAATTCCTCGAGCATGCAAGGCACTTTGAGGTGCAAACGATTGGGGACTCGCATGGCAACGCGGTGCACCTCTTTGAACGGGATTGCTCAAGCCAGCGGCGCCATCAAAAGTTGATCGAAGAAGCCCCCGCGCCCGCGGTGGATCCTGAGAAGCGCATGCGCGTCTGCGAGAGCGCCGCAGCGCTCATTCGGAGCGCGAGGTATTGCGGCGCGGCGACCGTCGAGTTTTTGATGGACGCGAAGCAGAATTTCTACATGCTCGAAGTGAACACGCGCGTGCAGGTCGAACCTCCGGTGACGGAAATGATCACGGGCGTCGACATCGTTCGCGAGCAGATCTTGGTTGCGAGCGGTGCGCGTCTGTCGATGCAGCAGTCGGAGGTTGTCGCGCGCGGCCACGCGATTGAGTGCCGAATCAATGCGGAAGATCCTGATCGTGGGTTCATGCCGCAGGCGGGACTCATCGAGTCGTGGGCGCCGCCAGGTGGGCTTGGGGTTCGACTCGACTCGCATGCGCGTGCGGGGTATCGCATTCCCAGTAACTATGATTCGATGATCGGGAAACTCATCGTTCACGGGCCAGATCGCGCCACGGCGATCGCGCGATTGAAAGTCGCGCTCGCCGAGTTCAAGATCGGTCCGATGAAGACCACCATTTCATTGCATCGCCGACTCGTTGAGCATCCAGAGTTCCGCGACGCATCGTTCGACATTCACTATGTCGAGAGGTTCCTCAAGAAGGATGCGCCGTGACGACCTCGTGCGTCGATGTCACACCCCATGATGTTCGCCTCGCGGCGAAGCGCATCGCGGGAGGCGTGATTCGAACGGGGTGTACTTACTCTCCCGCCCTGAGTCGACTGACCGGCGCAGAGATTTGGACCAAGAACGAGCACCTGCAAACCACTGGGAGCTTCAAGGAACGAGGCGCACGGAATGCGCTGCTTCAGATTCCGGTTGCGGATCACGCGCATGGAGTCGTCGCAGCAAGCGCGGGAAACCACGCACTCGCGCTCGCGTGGCACGGTCGCGACCTCGGGATCCCGGTCACGGTGGTGATGCCAGTGACCGCGCCACTCGTGAAGCAAGCGCGCTGCCGAGAGATCGGTGCGCGCGTGCTGCTTGAGGGCGCGAATATCGCGGAGGCGAAAGTTAGGGCAGACGCATTCGTGGAGTCGCACGGGATGACCTACATCCACGGCTTCAATGACGCGGCGATCATTGCCGGAGCAGGGACTGTGGCACTCGAAGTGCTTGAGGATGTCCCTGATGCTGACGCGATCGTCGTTCCGGTGGGTGGTGGCGGACTGATCGCGGGCGTCGCGCTTGTCGCGAAGGACGCGCGAGACAGCGTCGAGATCATCGGAGTGGAACCAGCGCGGTGCGCATCATTCCTCGCTGCCGCTGGTCAACAGAAGCCCGTCCGCGTTCAAGCGGATACAACGCTTGCGGACGGCTTGGCCGTCCCTGAAGTTGGCGCGCGTGCATTCTCGATTGCGCGCCCACTCGTGGACCGCTTGGTCACCGTCGATGAACAGGCGATCTCACTGGCGATTCTGCGCCTCGTGGAACATACGCGCAGTGTGGTCGAAGGTACGGGCGCCGCGCCGCTCGCGGCATTCTTGACGAATCAATTGCAGCACCTCGTTGGCAAGCGGGTGGTGCTGATCCTCGGCGGCGGCAACATTGACCCGCTCGTACTGAGTCGCGTCATTGATCACGCGCTCGCAGTCGATGGGCGGCTGGTGCACTTCGCAGCGGTGATAAGCGATCGACCCGGCGGACTCGCGGAGTTGACGCGCGCGATTGCAGACGCCGGCGCGAGCGTGCTCGACATTCGACACGAACGGATCTTTGGTGGACCGGATGTGTCGCGCGTAGAAGTGCAATGCGTGGTTGAGGTGCGCGATGCCGCGCATGGGGAAGAGTTGAATCGACTGCTCGTCGAACGAAGAATCACGATCCTTGAGCGGGTTCAGGCTGCGCGCCGCGCAGTTGGGGTTCTTTCCTGAGTCGCGGCTAGCGCTTCGCACCCGATAACGACGAGATTTGTGCCGCGGCGCAGACTGTGCAGGCGGAATCAGCCTCCTTTCACGCAGGAAACGCACCTTCGGATCAATCCAACCTCGCTTCTGCCCGATTCCCTTGCGTCGAGACATGCAAGGAAGCAGCTGGTAGGGCTGCACTCGGCAAGGAGGCTGGAGTTGCTATGAAGGATCAATGTAGTTTCACTGACAAGGATGTATTGACGACCGGCGAGGTTGCGAAGGTCTGTAATGTCGCGAGTCGCACGGTGAGCAAGTGGTTCGATTCCGGTCAACTTCGTGGCTACCGGATTCCGGGCTCGAAGGATCGCCGAATCCCCGTCACCAATCTGCTCGCGTTCATGAAGAAGCACAACATTCCTATGGACGGACTCATGAGCGGTAATCCGCGCGTGCTTGTCCTCGATGGTGATGCGAGCGCCTCGGACATGTTGCGCAAGGTGCTCTCGGAGCAAACGCGCTTCGAAGTGCGGTGTGCGATGAGTTCCTTTGCGGCTGGGTGCGAACTTGAACGCTTCCGGCCGCATGTGTTGTTGGTGGACCTCCATCTTCCGGAAGTCGAGAGCGGAGCACTCATGAGTTTCGTGCGCCACTCCGATGATCTCCAGATGACCCGAGTCATCGGCGTCACGGGAAAACTCACGGACGGGCAAGTCACCACGATGAACGGCAAGGGCTTTGATTGCATTCTGCGCAAGCCGTTTACGGTGCGCCAGGTGGTCGATGCGATCGAACACGCACACGCGTTCGTCGGGTAAACGCAGCGGAATTGAGCGAAGAAAGAAGACGACCAGCGCCTCCGCCCCGCGGAGGCGTTTGTCGTATTCTTGCACTCCCTCGTGAAGATTCGAACCGTGCAATTTGACCCCATCGTGGGTGATGTCAGCGGCAACGCTGCGCGCATTGCCGAAGCGGTCGCGCGTGCGGATCGGGATGGAATCGACTTGATTGTCTTTGGCGAACTTGCGATCGCTGGGTATCCGCCTCGTGACCTCTTGTTTCGTGAGGGATTTGCCCATGCCTGCCACGAGGCGATCGCGACGGTGGCACAGGCCGCCCTGCGCGTGACCGCGCTCGTTGGTTTTCCTGCGCTGCTTACGAGTGCGACACGCGGTTGCGCGAATGCGGTGGCCGTGCTTCACGGCGGGCGCGTGCAGGCGATTTATCACAAGAGACTGCTGCCCGAATACGATGTGTTCGCCGAAGAACGATACTTCGTTCCAGGCCGCAGTCCGTGCGTGCTCGACTGCGCAGGGACAAAGGTCGGTGTGCTCATCTGTGAAGATCTCTGGCGCGCCGAAGATGCACTTGCGCACTGCCAGTATGGCGTCGATGCAGTGGGGGAGAGCATCGCGCTCGGCGCAACCGTGCTTGTCGTCCCAAGCGCCAGCCCATTTGCGCTCGGGAAAGACGCCGCGCATCGCAAGATCCTCGACGCGGCGGCGCGGCGCGGCGTCACGGTCGTCAGCGTGAATCAAGCTGGCGCGCATGACGACCTCGTCTTTGACGGACATGCGCGCATCGTGCGCAGCGACGGCTTGTTCCTCCTTGACGAGCAATGGTCCACCGCCCGTGCCGAACACACGATTGATCTCTCAAACGCCACGCGCGTGCCGCCACGCGATCGGTGTTGGGAGTCAGAAGTGTTCTCCGCGATTTCAACGGGGATTGAGGGATATTTTCGCAAGACCGGTCACACGCGCGCGGTGCTTGGACTCTCCGGCGGCATCGACAGCGCCCTCGTGGCGGCGCTTGCCGCCCACGCACTTGGCGGCGCACAAGTCGACGCGTTGCTCCTCCCTTCGCGTTACTCCTCCGCGCATTCCTTAGAGGATGCGCGCGCGAGCGCGAAAGCGCTCGGCCTTGACTCCGCGCTCCGGCTTCCCATCCACGATGCGCACGAGTCGCTCCGCGCTGCGCTCGCGCCTGCGCTTTCTGCCATTCCTTCGATCGTCGATGAGAACCTGCAATCGCGCGTGCGAGGGGTGCTCCTCATGGCGCATTCGAATGCGACTGGTTCGCTTGTCCTAACCACGGGGAACAAGAGCGAACTCGCGACCGGCTACGCGACGCTGTACGGCGATATGTGCGGCGCGCTTGCTCCGTTGGGCGATTTGTTGAAAACTCGCGTCTATGCACTGGCTCGCTGGATGAACGCAAACTGGCAGGAGTGTGGATTCAGCGCGCCGCCGATTCCCGCCCGATCCATCGAGAAACCGCCTAGCGCAGAACTTCGTCCTGAACAAACCGATCAAGACACGCTCCCCGCCTATGTCGATCTCGATGCAATCATCGAGGGCGTCATCGAGCGCGAACAGTCTCCCGAGCACATCGCCGCGGCGACGAGCTTAGATCTCGCACTCGTCACGCGATGGTGCACAGCGATTGATCGGGCGCAGTACAAGCGGGATCAAGCGGCGGTCATTCTCAAACTCACGCATCGCGCATTCGGGCGCGGACGGCCATTCCCCATCGTTCGTCGCTGAGTGAGAAGCCGTTATGCCTATTCGCGCACTCAGCCCGCATCTCATCAACCAAATCGCCGCGGGCGAGGTCGTGGAGCGACCCGCGAGCGTGGTGAAGGAACTCGTCTAAACCGCACTCGATGCAGGCGCATCGTCGATTCAGATCGAGATTGAAGAGGGCGGAAGTGCGCTTGTGCGCATCATCGACGATGGCTGCGGCATTCCGAAGGATGAGCTACTCCTCGCACTCGCAGCGCACGCGACGAGCAAGATTTCGACGAGCGAGGATCTCGCATCGATCGCAACGCTGGGTTTTCGCGGCGAGGCGATAGCCTCGATCGCTTCCGTCTCGCGCATGACGCTGCGGTCGAGGACTCGCGATGTCGACGCGGGATCAGAAGTGACCTGCGACGGCGGAGTGATTGGGGCGCTTCGCCCGGTGTCCATGCGTGTTGGAACTTGCGTGGAGGTGCGCACGCTCTTCTTCAATGTCCCCGCGCGACGCAAGTTTCTGCGCGCCGATTCGGCGGAGACCGCGCGCATTACCGAAGTCGTGGAGGCGATTGCAGTCGGGCATCCGTCGGTTGCGTTCACGCTGACTTCGAATGGTCGTCGCCTGCTCGCACTGCTTCCGACCGACGAGCCAAAGCGCCGCATGCTCGATGTCTTGGGAAAAGAGCTCGAGCCGGAACTTCTTGAATTCGAGTGGAGCGCGCCGGAAAGCGGTGGGCTGATTGTGCATGGATTCGCGGGGAAACCAGCCATCGCGAGACCGACCGCGAAGGCCGTGCGCATCCATCTCAACGGTCGACCGATCATGGATCGATTGCTTCTGCACGCCGTGAAGGAGGCGTATCGGGGATTGCTCGATCCCGCGCGATCGCCTTCGGTTGCCCTCTTCCTTGAGATGGATCCGCGGGAGGTCGATGTGAATGTGCATCCTGCGAAATCCGAGGTGCGCTTCCGAACTCCCCAAGTGGTGCATCAGAGCGTTCGGCGCGCGATTGAACGGGCGCTTCGCGCCGCCAATCTCGTCCCGTTTTTCGAGTTACCGAAGCAAGACTCGTCGACGCCGCATGGGGCGAAAGACGCGAGTTTTCAGGGTGAAGGGCGATTGTTTGGGTCGGGGAAGAGCGCGAGCTTCGTGGAATTGGCAGCACTCGCGCACGCCCAGGCGCAGGACGGCGGCGCACGCGTTCCAAATCGTGAGTCGCCTGCCAGCGTGGAGTCAGCCGAGTCCGCGCGAGCTTCCCTCGCGCAATTCCACGAGAACTACATCGTGACGGAGGACGCCGACGGGATTCTCATCATCGATCAGCACGCCCTCCATGAACGGTACATGTTTGAGTTGATTTTCGACCGACTTTCGCAGGGCAACCTTGAGAGTCAGAGATTGCTCGTGCCAGAAGTCGTCGAGTGTTCGGTGGTGGAGAGGGATGCGGCGGCTTCAATCGCTCCGCTGTGCGAACGAATTGGCCTCGCTATGAGGCCATTCGGGACGCGCTCACTCGCGATCGATGCCGTGCCGTCACTCTTCTCTTCGCGAGGTGTCGACGCCGTCGTGTTCGCGCGCGCGCTGCTTGGCAAGGCGCTCGATCATGGCAGCACACTGACGCTCGAAGGTTCGCTGCATGAGATCGTCGACATGATGGCGTGTAAGGCCGCGGTGAAAGCGGGGGATCGACTCAGCGACGGCGAACTCCACGCGCTGCTCGCGCTCCGCGAGGGACTCGAGCGCAGCACGAATTGCCCGCACGGCCGACCGACGAGTCTCAAGATTTCGCTTCGAGATCTCGAGCGCCGCTTCGGAAGAAGTTAGCGACCCCCGCGCAGCGCGATAGACGGGTCATACGCCGCGTCGTCTTCGCTGAGGAAGCCGTTGTTCGGAAAGTCCATGACCTCGACTTGCAACGGTTCGGTCGTGTTCGCCCCCGCGCATGATTGCGCACAGGATGTGATGTGACCGTCGATGGCACAGAACGCGGTGCAGCCTTTGTGTCGGAAGGCTTGCGCGCCAGCCGCGACGAGCGAGAGGTCGTTTTCCACTGCATTGGACGGCGCGCGCATGAACTTGTTCGCGCCGCCTCTCCAGCCGCCATCCCCGAAAAGCGCCACCTTTGTGGTGTGTCGAATCTGCCCAGCGCGAAGTCCTCGTCGTGCGGAGTTCCAACCATCAATCCATTTCCCAGTTGTTGGGTCCATGGTGGGAAATCGTCCTTCCGCCCCGATGTAGGTCGTGTTGTAGTTGTAGCCCGTGAACGGGTCGTTTCCAGAAGTTGACGCGCCGAGAAACTCCGGGCACTGCTGCACTTTGTTGGCTCCGCCGATGAACGACCAGAGCGCGCCAGGCGTGACGCTTCCATTCGCACGGGTTTCGAAATCCCACGCAATTGTGGAGAGCCCCTCGGGCTGCATCTTGTAGAGCAGTGCAGGCGGATAGTGGTCGGCGTTCTGCGCCGCGTAGGCCGTTGACGCGATGCCCAGTTGTCGAAGGTTGGATTGGCACTCCGCCGCTCGCGCGCTCGCGCGCGCACTCGACGCGGCTGGAAGGAGAATCGCCAGGAGCGTCGAGAGGATCCCGATGACGACGAGTGCTTCGACGAGCGTGAATGCGTTGCGCTTCAAGTGCTGCTCCATGCGCCGAGCATTCGCGCAAGATCCGTTGCTCCAACCGTGCCGTCACCATCGATGTCCGCGATGTCCCCTCGTGTTTCCCAGGCGCCGAGCAACATCGCAAGATCCGTCGCGCCCACGATTCCGTCCGCATCGAGGTCTTCGAGCGCACTTTCTGGAGAAACATCCGCGAACGCATCGACTTCCGGGCTTTGCCCACTGACCGTCGCGCCGCGAGCGCGCACGAAGCGGACCCAATCGAGTTGCAACGCGCCAAGGTCAATGCCGACGCCGCCCCCAGAGTTTCCATAGTGCAGTTGGAGGTTCTCGTAGTCGAGCCCCACGAGATCTTTCATCGTGTGCGCAGGGTCCACCGCTTTCGTGAAGTCACTGAAGGCGTTTCCCGCAACGACCCCATACGCCCCAACATCAAGAAATCCCTGGGTTGGAAAGAGCGACTCCGGCCCCACCCCCAAGACGGTGAACCAAACGATGCCGTCTTGGCTTACCTCAAGGGTGCCTGGTTCGGACGCAAGGCCGGCGATGACTGCGCCGCCCTGATCGGTAAAAAATGCGTTGCCGAAAACGAGGAGGTCTGCGCCGTACGCATTCCGTGGGTCATTCATCACATCGTGATCGAACTCGATCGTCACAAAGCCGCCCACGCCCAGTGACACAATCTCGTTCTGCAAGAACGCTGGTTGAAAAGGGGTTACGCACTGCGGGATGAGCCCCTCCCCCGTAAACCGTTCGGGTGAGCCGAGCACGCTGCTGCTGTTGGTGTAGCCAAACGCCGCGCCCACGCCAGGATTGAATGCGACAACCTGCGTTGCGTACGGACTCTCACGCGCGTGGGCGCTCGTGGCGAAGCAGAGCGCGACCCACAGGGCGCGACGGAAATCTTGCATGAAACCACAGACGAGGGAGACGGGCGGCTGCCGCATGGATCCTGCTCTCACTCCGGTTGTCGCGTCGGAGCGTCGCTGCGCTCCGATCGGGGAGCATCCGGAGTGCCGAGTCCTCGGCACCGCATGGTTTGCGCAGCAGGTTTTCCGGCTTCAGGATTGAACTTTCGGGCGCCTTCCCCGCACCGTGGTGCGAGTGGCTCAAAGGCCCGATTGTCGCGAGAAGCGTCCTCTGAGAGGCAGTCTCGCATTCCTGTTACGGCGGCGCGTCCGCGGTGGATTTTCACCACCTTCCATCACGCGAATGCAGCGGGATTCGCGGCATTTGCGCCTCGGAGAACCAATCTCCGAACTGGGCAAATCGAAGTACGCAGAGTTTGCGTGCTGGGGATCGTACTCGTTTCAGCGGGGGGATCGGCGGCGGATAGCTGCGGGCGGTGCGCAATCATTGCGAACGCGAATGCATCGGCGCTTTGACACTCTCGGACTGTCGCTTGTACGATTCTCGACTCTGCGAAAATCCGTCTGAAGTCCACTCTGGAGTGCTCCATGCGATCTGATCTTCTCCGCTGCACCGTCTCCTGCCGCCTCGCCACGATTCTGACTGCGAGTGTGCTTCTGGCTGCCACTCCGACGCTTCTCGCGCAGGACGGAACGGACACGGCCGCGGCGGCCGCGGCGGACGCGGCTGCGGCGCAACAGGTTGAGAACTTTGTCCATTATGTGCTGATCGGGAAAGCGGATCTCGCGCTCGCGGCTGGTCAGGCAACGCTCGATAGCGGGGTGAGCGATGAAGCCCTCGCGGAACTGGTCGACGCGAATGATCTCGGCGAGCGACTCGACCGCGCGATCGCGCGAAGTCGTGCAATGGGTGAAGTCGCGGCTGTCGCGACCAAGCTCGAGCACAAGGTGGAGAGCGGTCGCAAGGCGCTCGCACGCGATCTCGATCGGATCAACCAAGCGGTTGGAATGCTCACAGGCACGTTGCGTCAGCAGATGCTCGCGCGCGAACGACTCGCCGCGGCCGATGAACACGCAGTCCCCGCGCTCTTGCGCGTCATCGAGAAGCATGACGATCCCGCGCTTGCATCGAAGTCGGTTACCACACTCGTGGAAATGAAGCGCCTCTCCGTGCTTGCGATTTGCGCGGCGCTCCCGTCGGTTGATCCGGATACCCAAAACACACTGATCGGCGTCCTCGCGGACATTGGTTGGCCAACGGCGATTCCTTTCCTTGCAGACCTCGCATCCACGGAGGGAACGACCTCTGATGTGCGAAATGCGGCCCAAGCCGCGATGACCCGACTCGGCGCAAGTTCGACCAACGCGAGCGCGCAGTACACGGCGTTGGCACATCGCTTCTTCAACCGTGAAGAAATGCTCATTCCTCACGGCAATGATCCGACGAACAATGTCTGGAGCTACCACGCGACCGGCGGCCTTTCCGCAGCTGCCGTGGCGACGAATGTCTTCTGCGACGCGATGACGATGAACATGTCGCGCCGAGCGTTGACGCTGGATGCCACGAACACGCAGGCGCTTTCGCTTTTCATTGCGGCAAATCTTCGTCGAGAGAACACGCTTGGAAGCGACGCGATGGAACCAACGGGCTACAGCCCCGCGTTCTACGCGACGGTTGCCGGATCGCAGATCGCCACTGGTGTGCTCGCGCTCGCGATCGACAGCGGCGACGGCGCCCTCGTGCGCGACGCAATCGCGGCGCTCGCGCAGACTGCGGATGCCAAGTCGCTCACGAGCGGCGGTCGTGCGCCAATGACGGAGTGCCTCCGATTTCCAGATCGACGCGTGCGGCTTGATGCCGCGCTCGCGCTTGCAAGTTCGAAGGCGACTGAGAGTTTCGACGGCTCGTTCGCAGTGGTCTCCTCACTCGCTGCGGCGGTGAGCTGGGATGGTGCTCCACGCGCGATTGCGCTCGGCGGGATCGCCGAGGACCGCAACGCGATTGACGCGCAGTTGGCCGAAGCGGGATTCACCCCAATTCTCAACGCGAGCGGGTTGGTCGACGCAACGGCCAACATCGCTGCGGCTGACGGTGTGGAACTCGTCGTGCTCCGCGGCGACGCGGACGCGTTGACAACCTCCTACCGCGCGATCCGAGCAAACGCAATGACCTACGCAACTCCGGTGCTCGCGATTGTCTCGGTACATGATGAGCCGGCAGTCCGCGCGTTCATCGGCAACGATCCATCGATTGCAGCGTGGACCTCTGGCGGGACGATCGAGACCTTCCGCGCCGCGGCATCGGCAGTGGTTGCGTCCGTGAGCGGAAGCATGGTCGACGAATCTGAAGCAGTCGCCTACGCTGCGGCGGCGCTTGAGTCGCTTGAGTCTCTCGCCACGAGTCACAATCCGATCATGGTCGCCACCGACGCTGAGCCGACGCTTCTGCGCGCGCTCGCCGATCGTCCAGAGTCGTTCAAACTCCTTGTGGCTGAAACACTCGCTGCCTTTGGCACGACCACTGCAGCAGCAGGGCTCGTCGACGCCGCGCTGCTTGCGACCCCCGATACCCAAATCGCGCTTCTCGATGCGGCAACCGCTGCGGTGCGCGCGTCCGGCCTTCGTGGAAGCGAAAAGCAGGTCGCAGGTGTCACGAACCTCGTCGCCTCAAGCGAGGGCGCGGCCGCCGACGCGGCTGGCCGCCTGTACGGTGCGTTGAATCTCGGATCGGCCGAGGCGGTCAAGCTGATCTTGAGGTGATTCCGAGGCGTCACGCGCTACACTTCTCGCCCTTGCCATGGCGGGCGATCGCCTTGGCGCTGGAAGTCGGTTGCCTTGCACAATCGCCACCCTAGCTCAGTGGTAGAGCAGCGCTTTCGTAAAGCGCAGGTCGTGGGTTCGAATCCCATGGGTGGCTTTCTGTTCGCGGGAGGAAACGGAGATGCAATCTTCAGTTTGTGATTCGAGCATTTCAAGGTCGCGCCGCGTCATGTCGAGTCTCGTCGAGTCTAATGTGCAGGCTTATGCGCTCTCTGTCTCTCTTTCTGTCGATGGTTTTCGCGCTCGCGATCGCACAACTCAGCGGATGCGCCGCAGAGAGCGTGCAAGGTGCTCAAGCGCTCACGATGTCAACGGCGATTGGAACATGGACGCTCACCGACAGTGAGAACACAACCTTTGATGTGATCATCGATGCGGATGGAAGCGCGATCAGCAACTGGTCGAAGGGACCCACGAGCGCACAAGGCGAGCAGGGATCTTGGAAGATCGAGCAGGGACGCCTTGTGATCGATTACACCGACGGATGGCGCGATGTCGTGATTCCCACAGCCGCCGGTCGCTTCGCGAAGGAGGGATTCGAGCCAGGCGCCTCTCGAGACGGTATGGCCACGAATTTCGGATTCAGCGCGCGCACGACCGAAGCGGAGGCGGGCTGGGTCGGTGTCTATGAACTTCCCGACGCGCTTTCGGGTGGAAAGAAATCCTTCTTCGTCGCGATTCAGTCCTCGCACGCCGCATGGAAAACCATCAACACGCCCAATGTTGGGAGTTGGTGGGCCAAGGGAGAATCCCTGCGCGTCCGTTGGGCCAATGGGTGGATGGATGAACTCACGCCGATGGAGAACGGCTATGCGGTGCGATCCTGGGAGCCGGGCACCCCGCTCGATTTCACGGGCGAGCCAACCGTGCGTCCAACGAGCACCGGCCTCGCCAAGCGCCTGCGCGTCGGGAATCGCTGAATCTGGCGGTTTCCCGCATGTGCCGTGCGAACTTTCTTGCGATGAACTTCGTGCGATTCGCAAGAACGGATGGTCAAACGCCGAAGTTCTCTATGTGTCACTGCGTCGTGGAGGACGCGTCGACCTGTTGTTGTTCGCTGGCCCTGTATTGCGTCCCGTATGTGCATTCGAGCCGTTCTGTTTCTTTTGGTATCTATCCTCGGCGCGCCTGCCTTCGGGGTTGCGCAGAAGGAGTCGATCGCGCGTCACACGCCGCTCGTCGAGCGAGCGAGCAAGGTGGACGCGCGTCTCCCGAAGGCGTTGCGAAGGTCTGCTGCGGTGATCTCGTTCGATGTCGACGCTCTCCGCGCTCGCGCCAACGCAGGCGCGGTGACGATCGAGCGGTTTCCTCTCGGAGCTGTTGCGCAAGCCACATTGGAACTGAAGCCAATCGAGGTCGCGGGCGCGGATGCGCGAGTTGTGCTGGCCGACGCGCGTGGCGAACGAGCGATAGAGGTGCCACAGGCCATCGTGCTCGCGGGTGGTGTGAAGGACGACGCGCAGAGCTTCGCGTTCCTCGCATGTAGTGCGGCAGGAAACTTTGGGGTTGTCGAAACGCAGGGGCGCACCTGGATTGTTTCGAGCGGTCCACACGGCGCAGGACTCCCGACGCTCGCGTACGAATTGGACTCCTTGCCTGAGGGTGCGATCAACTGGTCGAATTGGGTGTGCGAAACGCTTGATCCGGAGTTTGTTCCGTCCTCATCCGCGTTTGCCGAGGGCGGGATCGCGAGCGCTCCTTGTCGCGAGTTTCGTCTCGCGTTCGAAACCGACTACGAGTTCCTTCAGATGTTTGGCGGAGACGCGGCTGCCGCGAGCGGGTATGTGCAGACGATCGTCGCGGCACTCAACTCGATCTATTCGCGCGATCTCAATGCGCGAATCTCCAGTTCTTTCGTTCGCCTCTGGATCGATCCACAAGATCCATGGACTGCGACGAGTGCGGCCGGGCAACTTTATGAGTTTCGGACGAGTTGGATGGCGTCGATGGGCTATGTGCAGCGCGACACGGCGCAGTTCCTGTCCGGTCGTGCGCTCGGCGGTGGCATCGCCTACCTCAACGGACTCTGCAACACTAACGGGTATGCGGTGAGTTCGAATCTGATTGGGTTCTTCCCGTATCCACTGCTCGACAATAACCCGCAGAATTGGGACATCTTCGTCGTCGCGCATGAACTCGGGCACAACCTTGGTGCACCACACACCCATGCCTATAGCCCAGTCCTTGATGGATGCGGCGCGAGCCCTCCTGATTGCTCCGTCGGATTTGCGAAGGCGGGAACGATCATGTCGTACTGCCACCTCTGCGGTGGTGGCATGCAGAACATTCGCCTCGAGTTTCATCCTGGAAACATCGCAACGATGGAGTCGTACTTCAACGGGCTCGGTTGCGATTACTCCGGTCTGAGTTCCCCTCCCGTCGCAATCGCGGATGCGGCGAATGGATTTGCGGCGACGGAGATCCGTATCGATGTCCTCGCCAACGACGCGGGTTCAAACTGCGACACCCTCAGCATCGCGAGCTTCGATGCAGTCTCCGCGCATGGGGCGAGCATCACACGATCCATTGGCACGGGCGCGGAGGGCCGTGATGAATTGCTCTACACGCAGAGTGATCCGAACTTCGCAGGCGCGGACGCGTTCTCGTATGTCGTGGCTGGAGCGGGCGCGCAGAGTGCGACAACGGGCGTGTCGGTGACGGTTACGGCGCTTCGCGTGCCAGAAAATCCAGTCGGCAGCGTCGCGCAGTTGGACGCACGCTACTACTCGATCCCCACGCTGAGTGCGTTGCCGAACTTTGCGCAACTCGTGCCGAGCGTGACGAACACCGTGAACGCGATCAATTTCGCGCCGAGCACGGGCGCGTTCGCGACGAGTGGCATGAGTGATCATGTCGCGGCAGTCTTTGAAGGATGGATCACGATTCCGATCTCGGGCGCGTGGGGGTTCTCCCTCGCGAGCGATGATGGATCTCGTATGTATCTCGGCGACGATCTCGTCATTGACAACGACGGTGCGCATGCGATGCTGCTCCAGAACACAGTGATCGGACTCCAGGCTGGAACACACGCATTCCGCTTGGAGTACTTTGACAATGTTGACTTGGGCGGATGCATTCTCTCGTGGGCGCCACCGACGGGGCTTCCTGCTGCAGTTCCCGCGACTGCGTTCGCGCGCGGCGGTGCCGACGAGGTTGCCGATTTCAACAACGACGGCGAGATCGGCGCACAGGATCTCGCGCTGCTCTTGAGTCACTGGGGTGAAGTCAACGCCGCCTTCGATCTCAACGGAAGCGGTCGCGTGGATTCCGGCGATCTCACCATCCTGCTCAACGATTGGACGGGGTAAGCGCCGCGCGTGGCCGTGCGTGGATGAGCTCTTCGGCCTGCAGAGACGGCGTCGCTGCTTGGCTGGAACCGCGAGGAAGTTGCGGCAGCAGTGGAAATGGCGCGCCTTTCACCCAGGCTTCATGCAGATCACGAAAGTGCGCAGAACCAGGCATTCCCGTTTGTCCGGCGGGCGTTTGCAGGATCGCGTCCTCAAGATGATTGGGACTCACGATCATCCGTTCGCTCGCGCCGAAGTTGGGACCGAGCACGCATGGCGCGGTGGGATGGCCAGCGAACTCATCGGCAGGCATCGACGCGAGCACGGACGCGGGGCCTAGCGCCGATGCGAGTGGGTGAGAGATTTCAGCCCTGTTCAGTTCCCCGTGGCGCCAGAGCGATCCGTCCGTCTTCGTCGAATGCACGATCGCTTCGCGCAACATCGCCGCGACGAAGGCCTCCCATGTCGAGAACTCCGAGATGAGCCAGTGGGGTGCCTGGACTTCGCAGACTCGCAAAGCCGCTTCATCTTCGATCGCACTCCCTGGCGCAGCGCGCAATCGATCGGCCAGCGTCGTCGCCCCTTCGCGACTCAACTGCGCTGCAACAACCTGTCGAATCGGTCGATCGACTCGGCGTGCGAATGCGCGCCGAAACTCGTCGAGAATGGAAATCGCTGTGCTGTCTTTCGAGGTGAGCCCATCCCATGCTCGCAGCAGCGAAACAGTCGTCGCGTCGTCCGTGCTCTGTGCGAGCGTCTTCACAATCGCATCGCGCCAACGCTCAAGCCTTCGCGAGCGCGTGTCAAGTTGCACGCGAAGCAGCTCCGACTCCGTCCAATCCGATTTCGACCGGAGGACTTCGCGCATTTGAAACGCGCGATCGCCTTGGTCAAACTCACATCCAAGCGGGAGCAACTCGCTTGAGCAGGGGAGATTGTTGGCGCTTGTGAGCACGCCCGAAGGCGGATTCACGATGCGCGGCTTCGCGCTGCTTTCCATGAAGTGCTGCCAACGCGCACTCGCGTCGCGACTTGATTTGGGACGCGTGCCTCCTTGCCTCAGTGGAAGGTGACCGGTGACCGTCCAACCGATCGAACCGGCGCTGTCGGCGACGAGGAAGTTCTGCGGCGCGCCGCCCCAATCGGCGGCGATCGGGATGGCGTCTTCCACCCGTCGGGCGCTGTAGATATCGAACAAGCGAAAGTCGATGCAGCGCGCGGTCGTCGCGCTCGACTGCAACGCGAGGCGCACGCCGTCGGTGTCTTTCCCGATGTACTGCGCGCGCGGATCGGCATCCGTTCCAACGATTGGACCGAGGCTCGATCGGTAGGCGGTGAAAGTGAACGGCTTGCCGCCGCGACCGACTTCAATCGTCACTTCCTCCGCTAGGAGTTTCTCGCTTCCATCGGCGGTTGCGTACGCGAGTGGATCATCCGCCACTGGTTCAAGGCGCGTGAGGTCTGCGAGGTCCGCAGTGAGATTGGTAAATCCCCATGCAATGTGCCCATTCGTTCCCGCGACAACTCCAGGAACCCCCGGCAGCGACACCCCCACAAGCATGCACTCGCCGCAGTCGATTTCGACTCGATACCAAATGCCAGGCGCGGTCAACATGAGGTGCATGTCGTTGCCGAGAATGGCACGCCCATCCTTCGTGCGGCTGCCGGAAATCGCGAAGGCGTTGGAGCCAGGCGTCGGGGATTTTTCGGGCGTTTGCGCGTTGCTCGTTGGTCCATCCGAGGCGTTTCGGAGGTCGATGATCGCTGCGCTTGGCAGCGGAGCCGCCACACATCCGTGCTCGATCGACGCATCGGATGCGTCCGGAAGCAGCATGGCTTCACAGGGGCCGCGGACTTCGAACAGGAAACTCGCGAGGGCAGGCGAGTAGCACTCGCGAAAGATGGATTGCGCGCGTTCGGTGCCCTCACTACTCACAAGCATGTCCACCATCACCAGCGTGACGAGGACACAATCGAGGCTGCGCCATTTTCTCGGGGTTGCGCCGAGGACGCGGTACTCCGGTGGGGGTGCCGCTTGCAGTCGTGCATTCACGCCTTCGGTGTAGGCATCAAGGAGCGCGCGATGATTGGCGGGAATCGCGTCAAGCACGGTTTGCGCAACCTCGCGCAGCCGCTTGGTTCGATGAATGATATCGCTCGTGATCGCGACTTCACCCGCGAGCGCCGCGAGATCTCCGCCCGCGGTGCGGCGCATGGCGTCCATTTGTAGAAAGCGATCGCGCGCATGGAGCCATCCTTCTAGACGGACGGCATCGAGCAAGGAGCTTGCCTCGATTCGCGGCACACCGAATGCGTCGACCGTCGCGGTGGCGTTCGCGGTGAGCCCGGCGATAGTTGGCTTGATGACTCGTGGCGGCGCGATCGGGGTCGTTGGCGGTGTTTGCGCGATGACGCTGAAAGCGCACAACAGCGCGAGTGCGATGGCTGAGCGCACGCACCTCACGAGCCGAGATGCCCTGGGATGAAGAACTCTGGGTTGTCCGGAAGATCTTGCAGAAACGGCGCACTCTCCGCGGTGCCGTCGGTGAGATTGAAGCGAAGCACTTCTTTGCCTTTGCGGCTCCCAACATAGAGTTGATTGCCGCTGATCGCGAGCGAACTCGCTGCGTCAATTCCAGCGCTCTCGGGAATGAGGATCGACCACGACTGATCGGCAAGCGTCACCCGAAGGACGCAATTGAGTTTGTTGTCGCTGACGAGCAATGCCTCTCCACCGGGGGTGAAAATCAGTTGAATCGGTGTTTTGTCAGAGTCCGCCTTCTTCAACAGCGTATCCACGCGCTTTCCGGTGGTGACATTCCAGCGCGAAACTTGACCATCTCCGCGATCTGCGACATAGAGCAAGCCATCCGGACCAAACGCGATACCGCGCACCGCGTGCAATCCATCGGCACTGCTCTTTGAGTCGGGGACAATCATGCCAGCTTGTGCGCCGGTGCTGGGTTGGCCATGACAGTCAATCGGCGCGCCCTCGTTGGCGCTTCCGGGCGCTGCGTAACGCGTGATGGTGTTCGTGTCTTGATTCGACGCGTAGATCGATCCGTCGCTCGCTTGCGCGAGGCAGTAGGGGTGAAGCATGAGTGGATTCGAAGCATCCTGCTTCGCAAAGACCGAGAGAAACGGTCGCACGCCGTCGGCGCCGCGCACGCCGAAGCGAAGCACTTGCGTGTTCTCTTTCCACGCCGAAATGACGAGCAGGGTGTTGTCGGCGAGGCGAAGCATGCCGCGCAATCCGTGGACCGCGCCGATGGAATCCGGAGTGGGGCCGAGGGCCGAGCCAAGCGGATTTCCCTTGGAATCGAATTGCAGAATGGTGTCGGCTGCGCCGCCGTGGAGCGTCATGTACCAACAGGAGATGGTTTCGGCGGGCGCGCTCGAAGCCGGCACCGTTGCGGGAGAGTCGGCGGAACTCGGCGCGTCTTTTTCGTGCTTATGGTGCTTGCGAGTGTCTTCTTGCGGCGCTGCGCTCGCAGAGGAAGCAGAGAGCGAGAGGAAAACGCAGGCGCTCAAAGAGGCGATCGATCGGAAGTGCATGCGACAATCATACGGCCGCGGATTCCATGCGAGTCGGCCGGAAAGGCGCTAGCGTATGAGGCATGCCACATTCGAAGCGACAGGATCCGCGTTCGCCCCTGCACCTCCTCAAGTTGTTCGCACTCTACGCTGTGCTCTTCACCACGCTTGCTGCGTTCGCGATGCTGGTCACGCAGGTCTCCCTTGAGGGCGACCACATCGTCTTCGTCAGCTTAGTCCTGTTACTCGCCTCGATTGCGGCGGTGGTCGTGACCGCTCGGCACGCGTCGGCGGGACGGTGGGACTCCACGGATGACATGGCCGAGCGACTGGCCGGTGGCAAGCGGTGAACGCATCGCGACGCGATGCACTGGGGTCGATCGCACTTGCGGGAGCGGCGATGCTCCTCGCCCCAGCGCGCGGTACGGCAGCGCAGTCGGAACCACTCGCTCGACCGACGAACCCTCTCTCGCTCGCGCAGTGGTCGCTTCATCGATCATTTGGACTTTGCAGGCCGGAAGAGCGTCCGCCAACCGTCCTTGACGCGATGGACTTCGCGAAGATTTCCAAGGAGCAGTTTGGAATCTCTCGCGTGGAGTATGTCAATCAGTTCTATGCCGCGAAGGTATCCACGCCACACTTCGCTTCAGAGTTACGCAAGCGCGCGGACGATGCGGGCGTGGTGAGCGTTCTCATCATGTGTGACGGCGAGGGACTCTCTGGCGGAGCGGCCGCGGCCGAGCGAGCCGCGTTCGCGCAGAATCATAAGAAGTGGTGCGAGCTAGCAGCGGCACTCGGATGCACGGCGATTCGTGTGAATGCGCGAGGCGAAGGCACTGCGCACGAACAGCTCGAACGGTGCGCGGATGGGCTCACGCAACTGCTCGCCGTTGCGAAGCCGTTTGGGTTGGCTGTAATCGTGGAGAATCACGGTGGATTGAGTTCCGACGGAGCGTGGGTTGTGAAACTCATGCAAGCGATTCACGATGATGCGTGCGGAACGCTTCCTGACTTTGGCAATTGGCGTGACGAGTCTGGCGTGCTTCATGATCCGGTCGCGAACACGGCGCTCGTGATGCCCTTTGCGAAGGGTTGCTCGGCGAAAAGTTACGGTTTCGACGCGCAAGGGAATGAGTCAACGCTCGACTATCCCAAGCTCCTCGATGTCGTTCGCGCGAGCAAGTATCGCGGTCCGGTGGGTATTGAGTTCGAGGGCCGGACGATGTCGGAAACAGCGGGGATTCTCGCGACGAAGGCGTTGCTCCTTCGACTGGGTTGCGTGATCTAGCGCCTCACTTGTCGCAGCGGTCTGTGACGGGCCTGTCCGTATACTGTTCCGTTCCTCCGCTCGTGCGAGCGCGATCGAGAAGGCGTTCTCCCATGACCATCACTCCAACGACCGTTGCCTTTGACACCATGATCGAACCCAAGACGCGCACCCCATCCGGCATCGGACTCGGTTCCATTCTCGTCACCGGTGCGGGAGGGGAGATGGGGCACGCATTGCTTGCGCAACTCGCCGCGCTCCATCAGGGCAAGCGCGAGATAGTCGCGATGGATTTGAAGGAGCTTTCGGCAGACCGCAAGGTGCATGTGCAGTCGAGCTACACGGGCGATATCAGTGATCCGCGACTCGTTGAGGCGATTGCCGCCAACCACGACATCTCGGAGATCTGGCATCTCGCGGCACTGCTGTCCACGCGAGGCGAGCGGTCGCCCGAACTTGCGATGCAGGTCAATGTGATGGGGAGCGCGAACATGCTGCGTCTTGCGGCGGAGAGTGCGACTCGGCGCAAGAGCCCGGTGAAGTTCCTGTTTCCATCAACGATCGCCGCGTACGGCGTCCCCTCTCTCGAAGCCAAGCGCAAGGCGGGCACGATCCGCGAAGATCAGTGCCTCGAACCAATCACGATGTACGGCGTGAACAAGCGCGCAGTCGAAGAACTCGGTCGTTACTACGCACAGCACTACCGACTGCTGAGCGCGGATCGAATGGAGTGCACCGTCGACTTCCGCGCGATCCGATTTCCTGGAATCATCTCGGCCGACACGGTGCCAACGGGCGGGACGAGTGACTACGGCCCCGAGATGCTGCACAACGCCGCACAGGGCAAGGCGTATGAGTGCTTCGTTCGCGCCGATGCGCGCATTCCATTCATGACGATGCCGGACGCGGTGCGTTCGATCATGGAACTCGCGGGCGCGCCGCGCGAGTCACTCCGACAGCTGGTTTACAATGTGAGCGCGTTTGCGCCGAGCGCGGAAGAGATTGCCGCGAAGGTGCGGGAGTTCTTCCCCGCCGCGACGATCACCTACAACCCCACACCCGAGCGGCAGCAGATCATCGATAGTTGGCCAGAAGACTGCGATGATTCGGCGGCGCGTCGCGATTGGGGATGGAAACCTGCGCACGACTTCGCAAAGGCGTTCTCGGAGTACCTCGTTCCGAAGATCCGAAGCCGTTACGGCGTTTGAACGAATTCGGGCGTGTTGTAGAATCGGCGGCCCATGACCGCCGTCGCTGCACCGTCCTTCTCTTCACGCACACAAACCATTCTCAGCACACTCGCTGAGACCGGACAATTGAAGAGATTGCAGACGATTGAAGGCCCGATGGATCGCACGGTGCGCCTCCAAGGCAGGGGCGAGGTGCTCTGCTTCTGCTCGAACAACTACCTCGGACTTGCGAATCATCCCGAAGTCGTCGAGGCCGGTGTTGCCGGTCTGCGCAAGTACGGCGCCGGCACCGCAAGCGTTCGATTCATCTGCGGAAACTTCGATTGCCACGCCGCACTCGAGGCGCGACTGTGCGCGTTCTACGGTTGCGAGGCGGCGTACACCTTCACGAGTTGTTGGAACGCGAACGAAGCGATCTTTGCAACGCTCTGTGAAGCGGGCGACCTGATCATTTCAGATGAACTCAATCACGCGTCGATCATCGACGGAATCCGGCTCGCGGGCGTCATCAAGAAGGGACTTCTCCGCACCGTTTACAAGCACAACGACATCGCCGCGCTCCGCGCGAAGCTCGAGGATGCGCGGAAGAACCCGGAAGTCACGGGCACGATTTGGGTTGTCACGGATGGCGTGTTCTCGATGGAGGGCGACATCGCAGACTTGCCCTCGATGCGTGCGCTGTGCGATGAATTCAACGCGCTGTTGGTTGTCGATGACTCGCACGGAACAGGCGTGATGGGCGCGACGGGTCGCGGCACGCACGAGCACTTTGGCATGCCCGCCTCTGCCATTGACTACTTCACCGGCACGCTCGGCAAGGCGCTCGGCGGTGGCGCGGGCGGGTACATCGTTGGCAGCGCGCGTGCGATCGCCCTTCTGACGCAACGCGGTCGTCCAACACTCTTTTCCAATGCGCTGCCCTGCACGATTGCGTGTAGCGCGGAGAAGGCGATTGAAGTACTCATGCGGGAGCCGGAGCGGGTGCAGCGCCTGCGCGACAATGTCGCTGTGGCGCGCGAGGGGATTCGAGGAACCGGATTTACCGTTCTTGAGAGTTCCACCGCGATTTGTCCCGTGATCGTCCATGACACGGCCAAAGCGATCGCGATGTCCAAGCGACTCTTGGATTTCGGCGTTTTCGTGATTGGATTTGGATTTCCCGTGGTTGCCGAAGGCCACGCGCGCTTGCGCATTCAAATCAGCGCCGCGCACACGACCGAGGACATTGCCTCGCTCTGCGCTGCCCTCAAGCGCCTGAAGTCTGAGTCCTAGTCGGCGAGGACGCGCCCCAGACCGAACTGGCACAGGACTCGCATGCAGTGTCGTCGCTCCCTCTCGGGGTGACACTATGGGTCCAAATCCTGCAAATCTTGCCCGTGTTCCCAATCTCTTGGCGTCAAGAATTGCGCTTAGTGGCATTCAGCGATCCAATCGCGGGCTCCTCGCGGTGCAAGTGCAACTTGCCTCGGGGATGCAGTTCACGCGACCATCTGAAAATGCGATCGGCGCATCGAGCGTCACCGTCCTCGATGATCTCATCGAGCGGCGAATGCAGCGCGGGACAAACCTTGGGCAAGCCGAGTCCGTCCTGAACTCGCTCGATGCGTCACTTGGCGACCTCAGTGACATTCTCCAAGAGGCGCGCGGCATCGGTCTCTCGCAAATCGGCGTGGGCAGCGACGCGGCAACTCGCCAGAACCAAGCGGCCGTTGTCTCCTCACTTGTGCAATCGCTCTCGCAGATCGCGAATCGTGAGCAGCGGGGCATTCACTACTTTGGTGGCGATGCGCACGGTCGAGAGCCATTCGGTTCGCTCCTCAACGGGCTTCGGTATGGCGGCGAGGGCCTCGGGATGCGCGCGGACCTCGGTCTTGCATCGGATGTCCGTCTGACGATCTCGGGCGAACAGGCATTTGGCGCATTGAGCGCGCGGGTGGAAGGCGATCGCGATCTCGACCCAGCCATGACAGCGTCCACGCGCCTCTCGGAGATTCGCGGTGCGCAGGGGGTCGGCATTCGAACCGGCACTATCGAAGTTGAAGTAAACGGCACCGTCGTGCCCGTCGATCTCACCGAAGCGGACAGCATCGAAGATGTTCGCGTGGCGGTGCAGAACGCGATGCAGACAGTTGACCCGCTCGCGACGATCGCGATTGACGGAGCGACCGGAGATCGATTTACGATCACGCCGAGTGCGGGAAACACGGTCGTGATCCGAGATCTGAATCAATCAAACGCGGCAGGGGATCTCGGCCTCACTGGGACCTTCGTCGGCGGCACCACGACAGCAGGTGTTGACATTGATCCAAAGCTGACGGGCATGACCACGCTCGATTCGTTGAGCGGCGTCTCAAGCCCGCGTGGCACGCTTCGGCTGCGCAACGGCGGTCAGGTGCGTGAACTCGACCTTTCTCAGTTCGACACCGTGCAAGAATTCCAAAACGCGGTCGCTGGCCTGAACATCGGCATTCGCGTGGAAATCGCGGCGGACGGTCGGCGCCTCGATGTCAAGAATGAACTTTCTGGCGCACGAATGTCCATCGAAGAAGTCGCCGGTGGGTCGATCGCGACCGAACTCGGCATTCGCTCGTTGAACCTCTCAACCAGATTGACTGATTTCCGCGAAGGGCGCGGTGTGCCGCAGTCGACGGGCTCCGTCGATCCGGTCACAGGTCTGCCTGATCCGGCAGCGGATCGCGACATTCGCGTGACGCTCAAGGATGGGCGGACGATCGAGGTTGACATTAGCACCTGTTCGGCGGTCGGCGATGTCATTTCGTCGATGCTCGCTGCCGCAAGCGCGGCGTCGGTGAGCGTCGCCGACTTCGCTGTCGGGCTCAATGCGGATGGCAACGGCATCTCGATCATCGACAACACTATTGGCGCCAAGACGAACGTGGAGTCGATCAACAACTCCGGCACCGCCGAGGCGCTCGGCATCGCCGGAGACACGTCCACGGCGGTTCTTGCGGGTTCCGATCAGGCAACCGTTGCCGTTGACGGTGCATTTGCGCACCTCATGGCCCTCCGCGACGCGCTCCTTGCCAATGACGAGGCTGGCATCTCCTTTGCAACCCAACGACTCGAATCCGATCTCACCCGCGCCGCTCAGGCGCGCGCCGATGTCGGAGTTCGATCTCGACGCGTGTCTGACGCCTCGAGTAGAGAAACCGAGCTTTCGATCCAAGACATGAGCCTTCGCGCGAGCATCCAAGACCTTGACTACGCCGACGCTGCGACCCAACTCGCGGCGCTCCAGCAGCAACTGCAGGCTGGACTGGCCGGCGCATCGCGCGCAGTGAACATGAGTCTGCTTGACTTTCTGACTTAGCGCATGGATTTTTCTGCGGGGTTCCGCAGTGTTTGCCATCTGGCCCTG
>SXUJ01000034.1 GCA_005790565.1 Planctomycetia bacterium | reverse complement strand
GTCCGCGACCGTAAGGTTGTGCTTCGCGAGCATCCTCTCGATACCGAGCTTGGGCGCGAAAAACAATTCCTTCGGCGAAGTTCCCGCGGTGTTGGCATCGAGGATGCGCGCCATCGGCGTTGCTCCCGTCTTCTTCAGCCCTGCGTCGCTCATCACGAGGACCGCCGCGGCGCCATCGGAAATCTGACTGGCGTTCCCCGCCGTCGCGGTGCCATCTTTGCCGAACGCCGGCTTCAGTTTCGCGAGGCCGTCTGCCGTGGTGTCGCTGCGGATTCCCTCGTCCGCTTCCACGCCGACCTTGGAGAGGCATTGTTCGGCGCTGAGCGCGACGATTTCAGTCTTGAAGTGGCCAGCATTGGTCGCAGCGGCGGCGCGCTGATGACTTTGCGCGGCGAAACGATCCTGATCCTCGCGAGAAACGCCTTCTCGGGCGGTAAGAAAGTCGCACGCGCAACCCATCGCCCACTTCTCAAAAGCGCAGGTGAGACCATCGTTGGCCATGTGGTCCTGCATCGTGCCTGGTCCGTACTTCACGCCGTTCCGGAGGTGCATCATGTGTGGCGCGAGATCCATGTTCTCGATGCCGCCCGCGAGGACAACATCATTGTCGCCTGCGCGAATCGACTGCGCGGCCTGCATGATGGCTTGCAATCCACTTCCGCAAACTTTGTTCACTGTCACTGCGCTGACGGAATCGGGGAGCCCCGCGAGCAACGCGACTTGGCGCGCGGGATTCTGTCCAACGCCAGCTTGGAGGACATTGCCCATGATGCACTCATCGACATGCGCCTTCGCGGCAGGTACTTGCTCGAACAACGCCTTCGCGACATACGAGCCGAGCGTTGGCGCTGGGACCTTGCTGAGTCCGCCCATGAACTTCCCGATGGGGGTGCGGCGGGCGGCGACGATGTAGACGGCGGGGCGGTTGTTGGACATGAGGTGCCTAAGGGGTCGCGAGAGTGGAATGACTTCCGAGTGGGAAGGGGTTCAACAGGTAGAATCCGAGGGGCGGCAATCATAGCCGCGACCCGACGACCCCATCTGCACCTCGATGCTGGAGCAATGCCCGCAATGACTGAAAACCTGATGAGTTTGCAGAGCCATATTCTCGTGGAAGAGTCCAAGCATGAGGGCGCGAGCGGCGATTTCACCTGGATCATTTCTGCGATTTCCCTCGCGGCCAAGTCCATTGCGAATCATGTTCGACGAGCGCGGCTTGAGGGAGTGCTCGGCGACGCGGGCGCCACGAATGTGCAGGGCGAGAAACAGCAGGCCCTCGATGTTCTCTCGAACGAGATTCTGATGCGCTGCCTTGGGACGCGCGCATCGATCGCAGTGCTTGCGACCGAAGAGTCTGAGCATCCATCCATCCTGCGGCGCGGAGTCGATGGTGGAAAGTACTGCGTGCTCTTCGACCCACTCGACGGAAGTTCCAACCTCGACACGGGTGTCGGTGTAGGCACCATCTTTTCCATTCTGCGAAACATCCCGACGGAGTCGGACGGCGAGCGGACCGTTTGCCAGGCGGGTCGCGAGCAGGTCGCGGCTGGATATGTGCTCTACGGAAGTTCGACGATCTTTGTCTTGACTACAGGCAACGGTGTCGACCTCTTCGAACTCGATCCGTACATTGGTTCGTTCTTGCTCGTAAAGAAGGGGGTTCGAATTCCAGACCGCGGAAAGATCTACTCGATCAATGAGGCCTACTCTGCGCAGTTTGCGAGTGGATACCAGCGGTACCTCGCGTGGGCGCATGCGAACGGCTACTCGTCGCGGTACATCGGCTCCATGGTTGCCGACATCCACCGCACCCTTCTCACCGGAGGAGTCTTCCTCTATCCACCGACGCAGAAGAATCCCGAAGGAAAGCTCCGCTATCTCTACGAAGCGAGCCCGATGGCGTTTCTGATGGAGCAAGCGGGGGGGCTGGCCTACTCGGGAAAAACGCGCACGCTCGACATTCAGCCGCAGAGATTGCATCAGCGGGTACCGGTGCTCCTTGGTTCAAGGCAGGAGGTCGAGAAGGTGCTGTCATTCCTTGACTAATCGGCGCACTGCGGGGGTTTGTCGACAACGCGGGGAGGCGCCTCGTACATTGTGACAAATGGCACGAATGAGAATCTGCCGGCGCCTCGCGAAAAGGCATGAATTGGGTCGACAAACCTGATCGGTCGGGTGATACTGCAATCGCTGCAAGTGGTTCGAGCATTCCTTGCACGCAGATCGAGTTTGGAGTGGTGAAGGAGTCGTTGCGTTGCAATTGTGTTTTCTCTGTTGAGCCGCGACAGCATCGTCGCGGAATTCCAAAAGGAGATTCCGATGGCGCTTGCGCATGGACATCACATCTCATCTCATGGCACAGAGTCGAGCTCGAACGGCGCGCCTCTCGCGCCATCCAACGCAGTCGACGAGGCGAAGGAAAGGGCTTCGCGGCGCCTACGCTCGCATCGATCCACTAAGGCATCTGACGCGGGCGTCTGGACTGCATCACTCTTCCTTGGACTTGTCGCGGGGTTGATGCCTGCCTGGTTCATCGGGTCCGCGACGCTCTTGCAACGCTCGCCTGCCGAAGCTGCCCTCGCGCTTCCAATGAGCGCGTTGCTGTTGCTGTCCATCGGCGCACTCGCGACGATCGCAGCCGCGCGCTGCGCTGTTCTCCTCACGCACGCGCCGCGCGTGGAACGAGGCTGCGAAGGAAGTACATTGCGATGGATCTCGATCGCAACCGCTGGCCTCGCGGTGGCATTCGTCCTCCTTGCCATCCTTTACCCTGAGTTGCTGTCGGGGGGAACGGTGAGCGCGCTTGCAGCTGCTTGTCCGGCCGTCGTGATGGGAGTGCTCTGCCATGAGATCGCGGTCGCGACCGGCCGACACGGAGCCGGACGCGTCGCCCACCCGACTTGTGCGGTTTGGCTTGTGCTTGGTGGCGCGACCGCATTCGCTCCCGCTCTCTTCGAACAAGGCGGAGCGGTTGGGCCAATCGCGGCGCTGTGTGTGTGTGCGGCCCTGCTCACGGCATTTGTTTCGGTGCGGACTTGGTATCGCAACGAAGGTTACGCCGTGACTCATTGATGGAAGCAAACACGCGCCGCGGTACCATTCGCGCTCCATTGAGGGAGTCCGCGCCACTTGTCCGTTGCACCGCGAACGCTTCATGTTGTCGGATCGATGATGATCGATCGAGTCCTGCGAGTCGCGACTCTTCCGCGCGTGGGCGAAACGGTTGTCGCGCTCTCATCCCAATCTCACGCGGGGGGGAAGGGTGCGAACCAAGCGGCGGCTGCGGCGAGATACGGCGCAAGAGTGCGAATGCTCGGGCGCACAGGGTCGGAAGGCGAAAAGATCGTTGATGCATTGCGGGATGCTGGCGTGGATTCCCGCTCGATCTCGACGACGGATGCTGTGAGTGGGAATGCGACGGTGATCGTTTCAGACCTTGGCGAGAATGCGATTGTCATCTCGCCGGAGTCCAACACTCGGCTGTCGATGCGAGAGATTGAGAGTTTCCTTTCACTCGCACGCGCGGGCGAGTGCATGCTCGTCCAGAATGAGTGTTCGTGTTTGGCGGAGACGATTGCGCTTGCGTCGTCGTTGTCACTACGAGTCTGGTTGAATGCTGCGCCGGCTGGCGACCTTCTGCGCTCGCTGCCGCTTGAGCAACTCTGTGGTCTCATTGTCAATGAACACGAGGCGTTTGCACTGACAGGCGCGTCCGAGCCGCATCGTGCACTCGAACTCCTTGCATCTCGCGTGCCGAACGGCATCGTCCTGCTCACACTCGGCGCGCGGGGAGCACTCGCTGCGAGTGGAGCGCAGCGAATCGCTCACCTCGGATTCGTCGTCGATGCCATCGACACGGTGGGGTGTGGAGACGCCTTCGTCGGCGTGTTCTTGGCATCGGTGCAAGAGGGCGCGCCACTCGAGATTGCACTCGCGCGCGCGAATGCGGCGGGCGCGTTGACTGCGACGCGAAGGGGCGCGATGGAATCGCTTCCCTCACGCGCTGAAGTCGATGCTGCTGCGGCGTTCCCGGCCGGAACTCGCCTTGTGCGCGGCGGGGGGTGAGCCGGCTTGCGTGACGGAATCGATTGCTCGTTGTCGCGGTGCTCCTTTGCTACCATTTGCGCCCTTCGCAAACGCACTGAGAGACCAACGATGGCAATCCCGCACAACGCAGCGACTTCGACAACCCAGGTCATTCTTCATCGCAACACGAATCAGGCGCTCGGCATTGGTCAGTTTGCGCTCGACTTCATGAGCGGAAAGCTCGGTGCGCCGGACGCATCGGTGCTTGAGCGCACCACCATGTTTCATACCGATGCGGTGCTGTGCGGACTCAGTGCCATTGCGTTGCGCACGAACGCGCCGATCATTTTGCGTCAAGAGGCCGCCGATTATCCAAACGCCCAGGGCGCTCCGGTCTTTGGTTCCACACAGAAGGTGGCGGTCGAAAAGGCGATCGTTGCGAATTCCAATGCCGTGCGCGAATGGGATTCGAACGGAACGAACTTCGGCTTCAACCCGACACTCGGCCATACCGCGGGGGAGTTTGGGCACAATGATTTCTACCCTGTCGCGATTGCGGCGGCGCAACAAGCAGGGCGCGATGGCGCGTTCGCGCTGCGGGGCATGGTTGCGATCGACGAGATTCGCGGGCGCTTGGCGGAAGTATTCTCCTTGAAGTCGTATCGCATCGATCATGTCGTCCATGGCGCGATCGCGAGTGCGGCGGTGTACGGCGCGATGCTTGGCGCGACTGCGGAGCAAATCGAGAGCGCGATCGGCATGACGGTTGCGCATTACATTCCGTGGCGCGCGATTCGAGCAGGGAAGCAGCTTTCCGATTCCAAGGGCGCATCGGCCGCGATTTCCACCGAGGTCGCCATCCTGTCGATGCGACGGTCGATGCGTGGATTCATGGGTCCGAGGGACATCTTTCGCAACCCCGAGAGCATGTTCCGGCAGTTCGAGAAGACGAATGGCGACAGCCCGTTTGACCTCGTCCTCTCGCACTCTGGCGCCGATTTCGCGGTGATGGGTATGCACTTCAAGCTCGGCCTGTACGAGCATCAGTCGGCCGGTGCGCTCCAAGGCCTGCTCACGCTCATTCGATTGCATCCATCGATTCTCGAGCAGCATGCTTCGATTGAGAAGATCGGCATCGTCGCGTATGAACCTGCGTTTGGCATCATCGGGGATCCCGCGAAGCGAGATCCGAAGACGCGACAGTCGGCGGATCACTCGATGGTCTATATCGTGTCGACGCTGCTTCGGAAGGCGATCGAACTCGCGGCCAAGAGCGGATCATCGTCGTTTGGTCCTTGCGATGATTGCTATTGGAAATCACTCATGCTCGTCCCGCACGACTATGCGCCGGATGCGATCTTCCATCCGGTGACTCGCGCCTTAATGCAGAAGTTTGAATTCACGCACGGTGGCGCGGAGTACGACCGCCGCTATCCCGATGGCATTCCGACCTCATTGACGGTGCTCATGCGAGATGGATCGAAGTTCGACTCTGGTCTTGTGATGTACCCCGCGGGCCACGCGCGCAACGCGTCGGCGGACCTCAAAGGCATCTTGCGGCGGAAGGCGGAAAACCTTGGCAGTCTTGCGTCGGACGCGTATCAACCGATCGTGGATCGATTCGATCGACTCTCGTCTCTTTCCGCAACCGAACTCGCATCCCTCTACGATTTCGCCATTGCTGATCGCGGCAAGTTTGAGTGAGCCAACCACATGACGACATTCCCCCGGGTGCAAGACGGGCAGGCGCAATTGCGTGCGAAGATTCGCGCGCGCTGTGTCGCGTGCCGCATTGAATCCGCTGCGAGTGTTCGAAGTTGTCCGCGCTGCTCGAAGGCGAATGAACTTTATTGCGGGGTATGCCTTCGGACGATCCCAACCGTTGAGGACCTCGCGAGTGTGCACTGTGCGCACTGCACAGCGGTCGCGTACTCGGCGGGGGCGTCGATGCGCGCGCGGATTCTCGCGGAGATGGGTACCGCGGATGTCGCCCAACGAGAAGCAATCGCGCTCCGCGAGCGATTTCGATCGCTTGCGGAACAGTTTTCACTACCGCCTCGCGTTGGGGCATTTGTCCCCCCGATTCCGCCTGTTTGGGAAAAGGTTCCGACGGCGAATCGCCGATCTTTGCGTGCTCGCTTCGACGAGGTCATGGTTGCCGATGCGCAGGTGCGGCGCGAAGTGGAGTCCGCGCTGCGCGGAACAATCAACTTTGACACTCGCATTGCGGCGGCTTGCGATGCAGCGGATGCGGCGCGTCTGTTGCTCACTGCGTGGGATGGCATGCTCGTGGAAGTCCGCGATCAGACGCGGCTTGAGACGGCGTTGGCCACCTATGTGGATTCCATGCGGAGCGCGCGACAGATGCTCGAGCGATTGAAGGAGCGAGATCTTTCGCGTGCGCTCGACCTTGACGCCGCGCGCGCCCGGGCGCTCGTGGCGTTCAACGGTTGAATCGACTCACTATCGCGTAGGGGTGTCCACGGCGGTGGAGGCGGTTCGCACATCGCCAATCGTGTAGTAGCACTTCGGATCGCACTCGCGCGCGATACGCACGATGTCCGTCACGCGCTTGCGTTCACCAGCGACGAAGAGCATCGACACCGGCCCGTCCTTGCCGCGACCGTCAAACTCCGTCACACCAAAGCCATCAGCGCGCAGGCGTTCGGCCATCATGGCGCCGCACTTCGAGAATATCCGGACGACTTGATTGCCGAGTGCGAAGTAAGCCTCGATCCAAATGCCAATCCAGTTGCCGCTCGCGAATCCAACCGAGTAGGGAATCGCGAACCATGCGTGGTCCTTCACGGTGGCGAGGACTTCACTGACAACAAGTACCCAAACAAGCACTTCAAAGAACCCAAGGACCCATGCGAGTCCTCGGCGACCCTGGATCACCGCGACGGTACGAAAGGTCGAAAGCGAGACATCGATGATGCGCGCGACGACAATCGCGATAGAAATGAGCCCGACCGTCATGTATCCCGGATCGGTCGCATTGAGAAAGGTCGAAAGCATGATGGGGCGCGCATCGTAGGCACGGAATTGGCCTGTGTCTCGCCTGCGGAGCCTTTGCCAACAGGCCGTCCTCGGCGGCGGCGTTTCGTCGAGTAGTCTCCGCACGCGTCGATTCGTTCTGCATCCCCTGGGTTGAGTTTTTCCATGACACCTGAAACCGCATCGGCCTTCAAGCAACTTCATCAAGCGAGCCTCGCTCCCAACGCGCTCGATCTCAAGACCAAGGAGCTCATCGCCATCGCCTGCGGCGTTTCACGCCTTTGCGAAGGTTGCATAGTGCATCACACCAAAGCCGCGAAGGCCGCGGGCGTGTCGCTGCAGGAACTGCAGGAGGCGCTCGATGTGTGCACGCTCATGAACGGCGGCCCAGCAACCGTGTATGGAAAGAAGGCCCTCGAGGCTTTCGGCGCCTAAGGTACTCGGGTCACCGGACGGGTTCCGGTCAGGCGAATAGACCATCGAGCAATTCGATGACGCCTTTCCCCTGCGTCGCGATGGTTTCGAAGATCTTGCGCCCATTGGCGATGTCGAGCAATTCGCGGACGAGTTTCGCCTCGCCCGCGTGATCGGCCTTGTTGACCACGAAGACATTCGCGATCTCGAGGATTCCCGCTTTGTCCATCTGGACGGAGTCTCCCATCCCAGGGACGACGACAACGGCTGTGCGGTCGACGAAGTTGCGAATGGCAACATCGTTTTGTCCCGCGCCCACCGTTTCCACGATGAGTTTGTCGTATCCGGCGCCGCCGATCAGTTGGATGATCTGATCGAGCGTGCGGTAGTCCTCTCCAACAATCGCGAGTGAACGGTAGAAGATGCCTTCGTCCACAGCATTGAAGTCGACGCGCAATCGATCGCCCAGGAGTGCGCCGCTAGTAATCGGGCTCATTGGATCGAATGCAACAACCGCAATCTTCTCGCCGCGTCGCACGGCTTCGCTCGCCATAGCCGCAACGAGCGTGCTCTTTCCGGCTCCAGGAGATCCCGTCATGCCGACAACCTGCTTCGGTCGGCGTTTGGGTGCGGTTGCCGAAACACCCGCGTGCGCGAGGGAGATGTTGCGAGCGAGTGCCGCAGCGGGATGCGCGCTGGGTGGGAGCAGAAGGTAGGGTTTCACACTCGCGTGCACGCTTCCCACAATCTGCTCGAGCCCCGTGCCCGTATGAAAAACTTGCGCGACACCGGTTGCCATGAGTTTCGCGACATCTTCTTGTGGAATGATGCCTCCCACATTGACCACCATGTCTGGGCGTCCTACCTTCGCGCACTCTTCGATCAGTCGAGGGACGAGCACGAGGTGCGAGTTCGACATCATGGACGACGCGATGCAATCCGCATCTTCATCACGCGCGCTGATCGCGAGGCTTCGAGGGGTCTGCCACAAGCCGCTGTAAATCACATGAATTCCAGAGTCGCGCATGAGCCGCGCGATCAGTTTCACACCGCGGTCGTGGCCGTCGAGGCCCATTTTCCCCAGCAGGACGCGGGGGCGGTGCGGGAGTGTCTGGCAGCGATCGAGTTTCTCGATCGGTGTGGTTGGTTCGGTGATGGCGCGCATAGATGGGGATTCAGGGACGAGCGACGAGCGCTGATTAGCCATCACTCCCGGGAGCGTCGGCGTCCTCTTGTCGGGACTCGGCCAGCTTTCGTTTGGCCTCCTGCGCAGCGAGTTTCTTCACATCGCGCGCGTCAATCGTCCAAGCATCGGGATCGAACCGATGCGCAATCGCGCCGACGATGAGGTACCCATTGCGGTACCAATAGTCGTCGATGGAAATCGGCATGCGGTTCGTGACTTCGATCGATGCGATGGACCGACTCATCCATCGCTTCATGTCGATACCGGTGATATCTTCGCGGCGAAATGTTCCTTCGGCAGTGTGCAGGGTGCCATCGTCATCGAGGCGGAAGAATCGTTTCGACTTCGACCACAGCATCCACGGAAAGTATGGTGCGCCGAGCACGCCGCAGCCAATGACGAACAGCCAGAGTTGCACCGCGCGGTCGTAGGCGCCGACTGGTGTTGGAGCCTCCACGAAGCGCGCGGCCAGCTCCGCCTTCACTTCGTTGTACCGTTTTCCGTCATCGACGCCGAGCGGGACACTCCGCGATTTCGCTTCGAGTGCATCCTTCTCGCTCATGAGGGTTGTGAACTCGTTGAAGACGAGTTCCTGATTAGGAATCGTGACCCAGTAGTCGTAGCCACCCCAAATCCCCAGTCCGAGGCACGCGATGGTGTAGGCAATGTGAATGAGCTTTTGACGGGGCTGGATCGAGGTTTCGATAGGCATGGGATCTTCCGGAAGCGTCCTTACTGTATGGCATCCCTGCGGAGTCGAGCGTTGCCGGAGGGAAGTCTTGCGTCTGGCGGCGATTAGGGAGATTTCCGCGTTGGGTAATCGACCACAACTCGGCTAGTATCTCGCCAGTCTCGTCGTTGACCCTCGCTCTGGAATGGGCGCCGCGCCGAGTCATCGTCTCTGAGGAACATCCGACATGATTGTTCACATCCCCGAAGATCTCACGGGCCTCGTCAATGAAGCGAAGGCTGGGAATCGTGCGGCTGCAGAACAGGTGTGGCAGTGCGTGTACGAAGAGTTACGCTCCACTGCTCGTCGCATGCTGGGCGCACCCAAACTCGGCGCCATTGATCAATCTGGGCCGACGACCCTTATCCAGAAGTCATTTCTCGATTTCTTCGCGAAGGAATCGCCTAGCAAGGAGTGGGACAGTCGCGCAGAGTTTTTCGGTGCACTCGCAAAGGCCATGATGCGATTTCTCGTCGATCATCGCAAGACGATCGGCGTCGCAACCGGTGGGGGCGTGTATCGCACTATTCCCCTTGGCTTTGACGCACCGACGCTGCAGCGGTTTGATGACGCGGTCTCCGCCGCGGACGAGAGCTTGCTTGCTTCCATTTCGGATTTGGAACAGGTGCACCTAATCGCGTCTCAAGTCGTGGCGCTTCGCTATATCTGTGGCCTCTCCATCGAACAGGCCGGTGAAGCACTTGGGATCCGACCGCGCACGGTAAGCAAGCATTGGAACTTCGCTCGCTCTTGGCTGCGTCGCGACTTCGCGCGAAGGCTCGGTATCACGGGAGAACTGCCGGATGTTTCTCCCTATGCGTCCTAGGACGCTCGAGGTCTGAGGCTTCCACGCGAGCCAATCCCATTGAGCATTTCGGATGAATCCCCAGCCGCGCGAGGCGCCGTGCCGAAAGCTCCGCTTTCGATCGTGGATGTGGAAACGGCGCTTGACGAATGCGTGCGGCAACCCGTGAGCGAGCGCGAGGCGTATCTGCAGCGCGTGTGGGCGGACCGACCAGAAGTCATCGAGGAAGTGCGCTCCCTGCTGAGTTTTCTTCCGGATCCAGAGTGCTTCGACGACCTGCCTCCGGCGATTGATGAAGATCTCGCGCGCATTGGTGCGAGCGTCGGTGCCTTTCATCTCGAATCACTCATCGGACGGGGGAGTACTGGCGCGGTGTATCGCGCACAGCAGAGTTCGCCAGCCAGAAGAGTCGCAGTGAAGTTGCTCCGTCGCGAGTACGCGGGTCCGAGTGCATTGCGGCGCTTCAAGCGCGAGGGCGAACTCCTCGGGAGACTCAATCATCCAGCGATTGCGCGCATCTATGCGATGGGTGTCGAACAGGGGCAAGGCTTCGCTGAGCCGTACATCGCGATGGAGTTGATTGAGGACGCGCGCACGATCGATACTTGGTGGAACGCGGAGACGGCGCCGCCCCTGAAGGAGAGGCTGCAGGTTTTTTCGTTGCTCTGTGACGGCGTGCACCATGCGCACCTTCGCGGCATTGTGCATCGCGATCTCAAGCCGGCGAATGTGCTTTTCGGTCGCGATCAGACTCCGCGACTCGTCGACTTCAGTATTGCGCGAACGACGGGGGATGGCGCACAAGAAGAAACGCTCTCGACGCGGGTGGGGGCGATCGTCGGCACACTTTCGTACATGAGTCCCGAGCAAGTCTCTGGGTCGATCGACAAGATTGACGCGCGTACCGATGTCTACGCGCTCGGCGCCTTGCTCTACGAACTGCTTTCGGGAGTTCGGGCGTGTGATGTGGACCAACTTCCGCTGCATGAGGCCGCGCGCGTCATCTGCGTCGTGGGACCTCGATCTCTGAGTTCTCTCTCACGCGCGTTGCGTGGGGATCTTGAAACGATCGTTGAAAAGGCTATGGCGAAGGAGCCTGAAGCGCGATACGAATCCGCCGCCGCGCTCGCGGTCGATGTACGGCGATTCGTGCACGATGAAGCGATCCTCGCACGACCGCCGAGTCGCATTGCCACAGCGCAACGATTTGTGCGCAAACACCGCGTGGGTGTCGCAGTCTTCGCGCTGATTCTCTCTGCGATTGGACTTGGGTATGCATCGAGTGTCGCGGCGAACGCACGGACGGCGCGCGCGTTGTATCTCTCAAGCCTCGCGCGCACGGAGTTGCTCGCGGAACTTGGCGAGTCGGTCGCGGCGTCGGAGGCACTTGCGCGCACACCACGCGGGGAGTGGACCTGGGTCCACCATGCCCTCGACCGCGCGCTCGATGATCGCGCGCTCGCGCTCGAGCTTCCCGTAAGTGAGATTCCCCATGCGCTCGCACTCGTGCCTCAGAAACAAGCCGCGGTTTGCTCGCTCGGCGCACTCGTGCAATTCGTCAATCTTGTGGATCTCTCGAAGTTCGGTGAGGTGAATCTCGGTGCGCCCGTCACGGCACTGGTACTGAGCGAGGACGCACGCTTCGCGTTCGCAGGTTGTCTTGACGGCACGGTTTGGGAGGTCGACGCTGGAGTGGTCGACCCAACCAGCCCTCCCCGATTGATCGGCGCATTGTCCTCAGCATGTGCGTCGGCCGCGATTTCGCCCAACGGGAAGACGCTGCTTGTGGGGACGGCATCGAGTGGAGTGGAAGCGTTCGATCTCTCGCAGAACACGCACGCGCCACTGCCTCTGCCGGCGCAGTTGGGCACAGAGGTCGGGAGGATTGTTTCCATTGCGTGGGAGCCGAGCGGAGAGTCCTCGCTGCTTGCGAGTGCAAGCCATGGCATCTTGCAGTGGTGGCCCGAGCGTGGGGTCACAGCGTGGATCGTCGATTGCCGAGGCGGCGTGGTCTCGGTCGTGTGGAGCCCAAGCGGCGAGAAGTTTGCCTACGCGAGCAACATGGAGATTTTTCTGTCCGATTCGAAGACCACGGCCGCACACCGAGTGGTGAGTACACGGCATCCAATTCGCGCGATCGCATTTAGCCCGAATGGCCGCGCGATCGCGTCGGTCGGTCACGACGCGCGCATCCATGTCTTCGATCTGTTTGGTAGTGCGCTCGTCACCCGATTTAGTCCGGATGGGCCGCAATCCGCGGTGGCGTGGGTGGATGACGACACGGTCATTTCAGCGGGTGTCGGCGTCGCGACCTACGAGATGGTCGAGCCGTTCCCGCGCATCGTGCTCCACTCTCGCGATGATGGAACGAGAGGACGGAGTTCGGCTTGCTGGCTCACTCCGCACCGCATCCGCTTCATCGATGAGCACGGCGAGGCCCGCGACTGCAGCATGATCTCGCCGCCGCAAGGGGTCGTCCGAGAAACGGAGATTCCGGATGGGTGCGCGACGGCGATGAGCCGTGATGGCCGGCGGGGCGCGATCGCGTTACCCACCGGTGGTGTCGCTTTCATCGAACCCAACGGAGAGCGAACGCCATGCATTGGAGAGGGACAATTTGTGCATCTCGCGTTCAGTCTTGATGGCGCGTACCTCGCCGCAACCGACCGCGAAGGAGCGATCTGGGTGATTGAACTTCGGAACGCCAGCGTGATTGCGCGATGGATTCCGCCCAAAGGTGAAGAGGCGCTCGGCGCGACTTGGACCGGAAGGTTCACGATGCTGACCGCAAGCAACCAGCACAACATGCGATTGACATTTCCCGCGGATGGCGAGGCCGAATGGCTCGCACAACGAACGGGTTACTTCGGGCAGTCTCGAATTGTGCGTGGTGGAAGTGCCAACTATTACGCAGCTGATGAAGCGCCAACCATCCTCGAGGTGGAGTCAGACGGATCCGTCGGACGCCGTTACGCGGGCGGACTCGGTGGCTCACTGGCGGTTGCCGAGAGCCCTAACGGGTTGCTCGTCGCAACCGGTGGGCGCGACGGACGGATTCATCTCTTCGAGCGCTCCACCCAGGACGAACTCGCTTCCTTCCCGACAATCGCAGACGCGGTCGTCACGCTTGAGTGGTCGCCGGATGGCATGGCGCTACTCGTGACTGGCGACGAGGGAAGTCTTGAAGTGATTGACTCCAAATCGTTGCGCAGGCGATACGCCGAACGCCTGTTATGGCTTGAATGATTCATCGCGGCGCAACCGGCGCGCCGCAGTAGTCGCCGTCGGGCGCGAGCTTCTCTCGCTTCATCACGATGCCGTTGGGGCGAACGATCGCATGGTTCCCGATGTCGACGCCGTAGAAGACGACGGTTTGTTCACCGACGGTTGCGCGCGCGCCGACTCGAAGTCGATCAATCTTGAGGACGCGATCCTCGAAGCTATGCGCTTGAAACTGGCATGCGACGGTCGCGTCGTCACCGAATGTCAGCATGTCGGGGTCGACGAGTTGCGTGAATCCAGGTCCTAACACGGTGCGCTTTCCGATTCGCGCGCCGGCGAGTCGCAGGAATTGATTGAGCAGGAGCGTCCCTTGCAGTACCGAGAGTGCGCTTCGTCCCCAGTATCCCCACACGACATAGAGAAAATCCCATCGCGAGCACCAACAAGACCAAAAAGCGTGTTGACCGGGTTGCACGCGCCCAAGCACAGCCCATTTCATGAGCAGCAACAGGGTGCCGAGGAGGAGGGCACTCGCGAAGAGTGATGCGGGAAGCACGAGGAACGCAACCGTCATCCAAGTGGCGCCCAGGTCGCGCGCGTGCAGTACTGCAGCGTATGCGAGCACGCCCACAACCGCAGGCACGACCGGAATGAGCACGCGCAGTGTCTCCCAGAGCAATCGATTGACCCAACGAATGAGCGAGGGATCATGCGTGTCTTCACGCGGCGCGGCGGCCACTTCGCGACGCGGAAGCCGCATGGCAGGAACTCCAAGCCATCCCGATCCCGCGACCGCGTGCGCGGGGTCGGGTGCTGTGGAGACGCCAATGAACAAGTCGTCGCTCCACGCGACGCCTTGCGCGAGGACTGCGTGATTGCCAATGAAAGTCCTCGCACCGATGCTCGTCGGACGAACTTCAAACGTGTGACTGGTGTGCTCCGCGGCCGCGAGATAGATGCCATCCGCAAAGAAACTCTCCGGGCCAATGCGGATCATCTCGGGGATCGTGCCCATGATCGTACTGATCTCGCAGCCGGGGCCGATCTGCGCTCCGGCCATGCGAAGCCACGCCGGCCAATAGAGTGATCCGGAGAGCCACGCGCAGGCTTCATCAAGCATTCGCGCCTTCGCTGCGGCAATCAAGCTGGTCATCGAGTATCGAGGATGCACTCCCTCTCGGACTCGCGGAAGGGCGCGGCAGAGCAATGCAGTGCCCATCACTCGGAGCGGGACGGAGCACGCCGCGGTGCCACTCACGAGAACAAGCGCCGTGAGGAGTCCGTCGGGCGTGTCCACTTCCATCGCTGCGAGTTCGTCACTCGCAAAAAGGGTCGCCGCGATCAACAGGAGGTTGACGAGAATGGTGACGCTCCACAAGCGACCCAACAGGGTGAGCGTCGCGTGCAGTCCGCTTGAGATTGCGCGACTCGAATCCGCGTCGGGTTCGATGGTTGTCGCGCCAATGTCGCGCGCAGGAACCCCCGTCCAAGAGCGCGCCGCGGGGACAACCTGTCCCTCTTCAAGGAGTGAAAGCGCGCTCAGATGTCCGTGCGACTCGATGGTGGAGTTGGGTTCAAGTGCGGCGCGTACTCCGACGCGGGCGTGCGCGCCGACACGGATTGGCCCCGTAAGAAAGTGGCCATCCTCAAGGGCAATCGCTCGGAGTGCCGAGTCTTGCGCGAAGCACGCGCCATCGCCGATTTCGAGCAGATCGAACGCGCCATGCGGAAGATCGACACCGCGTGCGAAGTGCACCCGCTCACCAATCGACGCTCCCAGGCATCGCATCGCCCATCCTTCGAGTGTCGTGCCGTGCACGAGGTTCCAAGGAATGAGCCGTGAGAGTGATGCGGTAATCCAGAGTTTCGTTCCTTGCCATGTCCAGTAGCCGATTGCGTGCTGCTTGACCTCTCCGAGGAGCACTTTCTTTGCGAGAACGGCGAGACCGAGCGTCACACACAACCAGAGCGGTGGCGCAATGAGTACACAGAGACTTGCGACGAAAAGCCACGGAGTGCCGCCCATGGCGAGCGTCCCATTGGATTCGATCCAGACACCGAGCAAGAAAGCGCCTCCGGCGGTGAGCATCACGCCTAGGAGCAGGATGAGGACGCGAATCGTGCTCGCGAGATTCGCATTGCCTCTTGAGGCGAGGGGGCGGCGAATGCGGGGCGACACTGCAACATCGGGCGTTGCGCGAGCGCATGCAGCGAGCGCGGCGGGAGTTGGGGACGCGTAGAGATCACGAACGGCGAAGCGCGCAAAGTCGACGCGCGGATCGTCGTGGCGTGCTCGGCGCAACAGGAGTACCGCAGCGACCGCACTCAATGAGTCCCCATCAAGGTCATGAAAGAAGTGCGCGCATCGACCGCAAGGTTTCCCCGTGGAAGTTCCAAACGCGCTGCAAATCGCCTGCTCCACCGAGTCCGCGGGAGGGTCACGGAAGTCGATGGGCACGAATTCGCTCGCGCCATCCGGCCAGAGTTTCGGCAGATTCTTACGATCGAGCTTTCCCCCGATCGAGGTGGGGAGTTTCTCCATCACCGCGAATTCCGAGGGGACCATGTAACTCGGAATCAAGAGTCGGAGGGACGCACGGATGGACTCAATATCAGGAGGTCGGAGGGGGTCGCAAGGCACGATGAACGCGACGAGTCGTTGTTCAACCCCGCGCGACTGTATTGTCGCGGCGGCATCTTGCACTCCTGCTTGAGCGCGAAGTTCTGCTTCTACTGCCCCGAGTTCGACGCGGTAGCCACGGAGTTTCACCTGCGCATCGATTCGACCGAAGAACTCGATGGTTCCATCAGCGCGCATGCTTGCGAGGTCGCCGGTTCGATAGATGCGCCCGATGCGATCGACCGTGGGAAACTTGGCGGCCGTGAGGGCCGCGTCGCCTCGGTAGCCGCGAGCGAGTCCAACCCCTTCGATGCAGAGTTCGCCGCGTTCGCCGACCGGAACGGCAACGAGTTGTCCATCCTGTTCTCGCATGACGAGCGCGCGATTGTTGATGACCGCGCGCCCGATGGTCACCGGCTTGCCACGCTGCATCGTGCCCCGCGTGACCGTCACACTGCACTCCGTTGGCCCGTATCCGTTTTCGAGTCGAGAGTGCGGTGCGTAGAGATCAGCGAGATCTTGGGGAAGTGCCTCACCTCCAACATAGAGGAGCCCCAGATCGGGAAGTTCGCGCGCGGGATCCACGCATCCGAGCGCGCGCAAGAGCGTGGGCGGCGGGCAGAAAGCTCGTACACGCTCCTCGCGGAGGACGGCGACAAGATCTGGACCGAGCCGAACGGTTTCGTCGTCGAGCGGGACGAGCGTTGCGCCCACAGCGAGGGCGAGATAGGTCTCCTCGATCGAGGAGTCGTAGGCGGGTGAGGAGCATTGTGCGATGCGATCGCCTAAACCAAGCCCGAATTCTGCTCGGTCACTCTCGACAAGATTGACGATGCCGCGATGTTCGAGGAGGACGCCCTTCGGCCGCCCCGTCGTTCCAGATGTGTAGATCACGTACGCGAGGCGTGAGGGGTCGCGAGGGGGGTCGAATGTGCGTGGCGCGGGCGTTCCAGCGATGCCGCTGACCTCAAGCAGCTGCGATGAGTTCGCGCCAAGCGCGGTCAATCGTGCGACACCTGCGGCATCGGTCAAGGTGCGCGCACCTTCGCAGTCGGCCATCACCGAGTGGATATGTGCGTCGGGAAATCTTGGGTCGAGCGCACAGTACGCTCCGCCGGACTTCATGATCCCGAGTTGCGCGGCGTAGAGCAGTGGGTCCTCTCGACCGAGCAGCACGAGCACAATCTCTTCAAGCGCAATGCCCCGCGATTGCAGTGCGCCCGCGATGTTGTTTGCCGCTTGATCAAGTTGAGCGTACGAGTACTGCACTCGTACTGGCCGCGTGCGGGTAGGTGGCACATCGACAGCGATTGCATCTGGGAACTGCTTGGCGGAGCGATTGAAACACTCGTGCAGCAGGTCAATGCGAAGTTCGCTCATGCGCCCATGGCTCGCGCGGGCGTCGCTGCCCGATGGGCATGGCCGCGGATCATGCGACCATCGCACGCACCACACGCGCAACGAAAGGGGGCGGAGAGGGTGTGTTCCGTCACCTCGTAGTCGAAGCAGATTTTTTCGCCCTCGCGAATCGGTCGACACGCGATGAGCGCACGGCCCTCAAACACGCAGTTGGGATCACAAGAGTGATCGAGGTATCGCCAGCCAAAGTGTCCAGCCTGCGTCGGTGAGGTGTCCGCGCCCTCGAGAAGTCCCGTCGGAGGCGCGATGTGCGTGAATTGGCCAAACTGAATGGAGTGCCGAGTAGGCGATCCACTCTCCACCCCTTCAATCAGCAACACGCGCGTGCCTTGGAGAATGTCGCATGCGGCGAGAACATGCCAATGCAGTTCCTCACCACGAAGCTCGGTCGCGATGCGATAGCAGAGGGTGCGTGAGCAGGAGAGATCCGACGAAGGAGTGTGTTCCATGGACGAAAGAGGCATACGTCGTGCGAGAGTCATGCTCAAGATACCTCGTCGGTCTCGCAATCGAGTCGTGCAATATCTACCGCGTTCAAATTGACAGACTTCGCGCGCTCTCGGGATGAGCGCATCCTTGCAAAATCAACGCCTACTGCATCCGCTGCGACCGCAGAGCTGCACTCTCGAGACTCGTGGTGCGCTGCCGGCAAAACGCACCTCGCCGCGAGGGTGGGCTCGCGGCGAGGTGTTTGACGGAGCCTTCGCGTGGGAAGGCTCGATCAGTGGTGGGATCAATGCAGCAGTTGGCACCAAGGCTGGCCACCGAACAGACGCGAGGTCGTCCGCTCGGGACTAAGGGGCGCACTCCGTGCTTCCTTAGTCAGTGCAAGGAGGGTCCATCCACTCGCCGACCACCCCAGGTCTCGGTGCCTCTGCTGCGTTCAAACTGAAACCTGCGCGGGTCGGAGTCCTCATGTCCGCTCAGGGAGTTGATGGCGCGCTCGCGATTGCGTCCGTTCAGCGCTCAGGCAGTGGTCGCCTGACTCCGCCACATCCTGCGGCGTGCGTCCATCGTCTCACGCATGGTGTGTCCATCGGGGGCGATGGCTCATGCGCGACTCAGTCATTCAATCTCCACACACGGCTTGGGTTCCGACTCATGGGTCCGTGCGTCCTTGAGTCGGCGCTGCATGTGCAGCGTGCGATGTCTCTTGGGCGGCAGGGACCTAGGAGCAGCCCATGCTCGTCCCGCAATTCAAGCAGCGGTAGCAGGTGCCGTTTCGGACGGTGATCGTGCCGCATTCGCTGCATGCTGGCGCGTCACCCATCAACGCTGCGCTCGATTGATCGAGCACGGACTTCGCTTGCGCTGATGCCGCTCGCGACTCGACGGGGCTCTCCGAGTTGCTTCGTGCCGTTGCTTGCGCCGCACTTCGCGCTTGGGCTGCCGCGTGCATGTCGGAATGCGGCGTGCTGGCGCTGGCGTGTGCGCGATTCTCCACGATGCTCGATGGTGTCATTCGCGTGGTGAGGCGTGAAGGAAGTGGTTCGAGTTCGGGATGAACACTGGGCGGAGCATCATCCGAGGTTCCAGTGAATCGAGCCTCCGGAGCAAATGACGAGGGGGAGGACGCCATATGCGCGAGCGGCGAGTTCAGTTCGCGGTATCCCGGAATGAACTCCATGCCCAACCATCGGAAAATGTAATCCACGAGGCTCTTCGCCATGGGGATTTCGCGGTTGAGCGTCATGCCCATCGGCTCGAAGCGCTGGTGCTGGAATTTCTTCACGAGACTCTCAATCGGCACCCCGTACTGAAGCGCGACGGAGACCGCAGTGCCAAGCGAGTCCATCAATCCGCCGATGGTGGACCCTTCCTTCGCCATCGTGATGAAGAGTTCGCCGGGTGTTCCATCTTCATAGAGTCCCGCGACAAGGTATCCCTCATGCCCAGCGACATTGAACTTGTGCGTGAGAGATCCGCGTGTGTCGGGAAGGCGTCGACGCATCGGTCGCTCGATGATTCGTTCGACGACTCGTTCAACGACGAGTTCGACAACACGCTCTTGCAGAACAAATGGTTCTGGTGTGTTTGTCGCAGCGACCGCCACCGCCCCCGTCTTGTCAAGAGATTGCTCGGTGGGCATCGGCATGGACTCGGCGAGGGCCAACATTTCCTCGGCGCGCGCGTCGGCATCGTCATCCCCCTCCGCCTCGGCAGTCGTGCTGAGTGGCTGGCTCAGTTTGCAGCCGTCGCGGTAGAGCGCATTGGCCTTGAGGCCAAGTTCCCAACTGAGTCGGTAGCAAGCTCCAATCTCTGCAATATCCGCTTCGTTCGGAAGGTTGATCGTCTTGGAAATCGCGCCTGAAATGAATGGCTGCGCGGCTGCCATCATTCGGATGTGGCCTTCGGGCTTGATGAAGCGAACCGAGAGCGGGCCGCAGCGGTTCGCGCAGTCGAAGACAGGCAAATGCGCCTCTTGCAGGTGCGGGGCGCCTTCGATCGTCTGCGTGCCCGAGATCGCGCGATTCAATGCGTCGCTCTGCGTGCCGTTGAGGCCAAGCAAGCGAAGTCCATTGAACTTCGTATTCGCGCGTGCTTTCTCCGCGCTCGTTCCGTGCGCAAGAAGTACTCGCTCGGGAATGTCCCATGCGCTGAATGCAGACTTCAACTCAAACATGGTGGGGAGCTTGTGCTCGATCTGCACAAGTTCCTCATGCGTGAAGCCCTTGCTGATGAGGTGCGCTCGGAATGTTCCCGACGCACCTATGCGGCCGGTGACATCCGGAAGTGCGACATCGAGGCTGAGTGAACCCATGACATAGGTCACGATCTCGTCGATCTGCTTGGGCGTGTAGGCCAGCGCCGCGAGAGCGGGGCGAAGCGATTGATTCGCGATCTTGAAGTACCCGCCTCCGGCGAGTTTCTTGAACTTCACGAGCGCAAAGTCTGGCTCGACACCGGTCGTGTCGCAGTCCATCAGAAGTCCGATCGTGCCAGTCGGCGCGATGACGGTGGTTTGTGCATTGCGGAAGCCAAACTTTTCGCCGAAGCTCAACGCATCGTCCCACGCTGCGACGGCGCGATCCAGCAACAACTCGGCGTTGGCGATGTTGACGCGCTTCGCTCGAATGAGCGCGTGATCGATCGGAACCGGTCGAATGCGAAGTGCCGCGTACTCCTTCGAGTCGCGCGCCGCACCGGCCGCGGCGAGGCGGTGGTTGCGCATGACGCGAAGCATGTGCTCGCGGTTTGCATCGAAACCAGCGAACGGGCCGTGCTCAGCGGCAAGCAGCGCACTGGCAGCGTAGCTACGACCCGTGAGAACCGCAGTGAGCGCGCCGCACACCGCGCGACCCTCTTCGGAGTCGTAGGGACTGCCTGCTTGCATGAGCATCGCGCCGAGGTTCGCGTAACCAAGGCCGAGCGTTCGATAGTTCCAAGAGAGTTCCGCAATTTCCCTCGAAGGGAAGGAGGCCATGAGCACGGAAATCTCGAGCACGATCGTCCACAGGCCGATGGCGTGTTCGTATCCCTCGATATCAAAGCGGCGCGCACTCGAATCGTAAAATTTCAGCAGATTGATTGACGCAAGATTGCACGCCGTGTTGTCGAGGAACATGTACTCGCTGCACGGATTACTTGCGTTAATGCGACCGCCTTCAGGGCAGGTATGCCAAGCATTGATGGTGCTATCGAATTGCACGCCTGGATCGGCGCAGCGCCACGCTGCGTAATTGATCTGATTCCACAGCACATCCGCCTTGATGCTCTTGGCAACCTTTCCATCGGTTCGGCGAATGAGCTTCCAGTCCTCGCCCTTATCGAGCGCTTCGAAAAACGCGTCGGGGACTCTGACGGAGTTGTTGGAGTTCTGTCCGCTGACTGAGGAATACGCTTCGCCGTTGAAGTCGTAATCGAGCTTGAGTCCGAGTTGGTCGGCGAGCTCCTTCTGTGACCCGCTGAGTTGCTTCATGCCCTCCACGAGTGCGGCAACTTTGATCTCTTCGCGGACTTTCCAGTTCACGAACTCGGAAATGTCGGGATGGTCGAGGTCAAGGCAGACCATCTTGGCTGCGCGGCGAGTCGTGCC
>SXUJ01000033.1 GCA_005790565.1 Planctomycetia bacterium | reverse complement strand
TCTGTGCGTCGCCTACGCCATCGCTGGCACGATGGACATCGACCTGCAGCATGATGTGCTCGCGACGACAGCCGATCACAAGCCCGTCTATCTCCGAGATATCTGGCCCTCGCAGAGCGAAGTCGAAGATGCAGTGCATGCGTTTGTCACCCGCGCACAGTTTGAGCGGCAGTACGCAGAGGTCTTCCGGGGATCAAGTGCGTGGCAGGCGATCGCGGTCGGCACAGGCGCCATGTATGAATGGGATAGCACATCGACTTACATCCAAGAACCGCCCTTCTTCCTCGACATGAAGAAACATGCGGGTTCGATTGCCTCGGTGCACGGTGCGCGCTGCCTCGCACGGCTTGGCGACTCTGTGACGACCGACCACATCTCTCCGGCGGGCGACATCAAGAAGGATGGTCCCGCAGGCAAGTTCCTTCTTGAGCACGGCGTGCCTGTGTCGTCGTTCAATAGTTTCGGATCGCGACGAGGCAACGATCGCGTCATGACTCGCGGCACCTTCGCAAACACCCGCATCAAGAATGAACTCGCGCCGGGAACGACCGGAGGATTGACGATGGACTTCAACGATGGCGTCGTGAAATCAATCTTCGATGCGAGCATGCAATACCGTGCCAAGGGAACTCCGCTGATCGTCCTGACTGGCAAGGACTACGGCATGGGTTCGAGTCGCGACTGGGCGGCGAAGGGAACTTTCCTCCTCGGCGTCAAAGTGGTTATTGCAGAGAGCTACGAGCGTATCCATCGCTCAAACCTCGTGGGCATGGGAGTTCTTCCCCTCGTCTTCGTCTCCGGGCAGACGCGCAACACGCTCGATCTCAAGGGCGACGAGCACTTCGACATCGAGATTCCCCATGACCTCAAGGCGCGACAGAACATCCGTGTCTCTGCGACGCGTGCGGATGGATCCAAGATCGAGTTCGACACACTCTGTCGTGTCGATACGCCCGTCGAAGTGGAGTACTACCGCAACGGTGGCATCCTCAACACTGTCCTTCGAAAAATGATGTGACGCGCTCAACTCCGGCGGCGGCGCGTGCAAACTCGTCGCACTCGGTTCAGAAAAAAGGTGACGGATTCAGGATGCGCCATGCATTGGCGCTACACCATGTCGCATGGAAAGGAACTCCGGTAGGCACGAGGGCGGCTCGCTCGATTCTCATCGTGATTGGCATCGCGGTTGGCCTCGTCGACTCGCCTCCGCTTTCGATAGCTTGCTGCTCTGGAGGCTACCGACGCCTGAGGATGCAATCTCGTTCGCGCGATGGTCGCCCGACCCTCTCGGGTCTTGGTGCGTGCAATGCGGCGCGGCAACCCATATGCCGACGATCGGCGCGGATGGCGCGTGCGCTGAATGCCGCGGGCGACGGTTCGCCTACCAATCGGTGACACGACTTGGTTCCTACCGCGATCCGCTTGATCTTTGGGTAAGGCTCGTAAAGAGCAACGCGTGGAAACTGATGGCGCACGAGCTTGGTGCTCGACTCGCCGCCCGAGCGCCGCCGTTGGACATGATCGTCCCCGTACCCATGCATCCTCTTCGTCGGGAAATGCGAGGCATCGACCATGCCTTTGAAATCGCTGATGCCTTGAGCCATGCGCTGCATGTTCCACTCTGCCGCGCGCTTTCGCAGTGTCTCGCTCGTCGGCAAATGGGAACGAGCCGCACCAAACGCCTGCTCAATGCTCAGCGTTTTCGCGTCAATCGGTGCACAAGGCATGTTGTTGGACTCCGCGTGGGGCTGGTCGACGATGTTCGAACGACTGGCAGCACCCTTCAGTCGGCGGCCGCGCTTCTCCGCGAAGCCGGCGCGATGCGGGTAGATGCGCTCATCGTGGCAGTCCGAGACTCGATCGAACCCAGCGTTGATTGAGCCCGTGCCGTGGCGCTCTCCCAGACGTTCTCACTCCTTCGACCTCATCCCTCGCCGAGGATGCAGACCAGACCTGCCCGTCACTGCGCCCGTGAAATCCGGCGCGGGGACCCAATCTGCGATGCAAGGAGATGCTGGCGCCTCTCATTCCGTTCGCGAATGCCGTGCTGTCTGCTTCGGCATGGCCCATGGAAGCAACAGAAGCGGCGGAATACCCACGAGAATGGAGATCAGGAAAAACTGCTCATACCCCACCTCTTCGACGAGCCGACCCGAATAGGCGCCGACCAACGCTCCCGCAAGGTACATCAACCCCGACAGAATCGCGTACTGCGCTGCCGCAAACCTCGGTTCGCAGAGTTCCATGAAGTACGCGACAAACGCAGCACTCACGAGCCCGTTGCAGAGACTCTCCGCGACGATCACGCTCACGAAGGTCGGCATCGATTTTCCTGTGGAGGCAAGCACGATGTAACCCGCGTTCGACGCGACTTGGAGAATCCCAAACACCACCAGCGATCGGAACAATCCGAAGCGCTGCACACACAATCCGCCGACCAGCGCGCCAAGGATTGTGACGACGAACCCGACCGCCTGCCGCACGGTTCCGATGTCCTCGATCTCAAACTTGATCTCTTGTTTCAAGAACGACATCGTCATCCGATTTCCAAGAAGATCGGGCAATCGAAACAACAGCGCGACAACGAGCACGACCACGATCCTCGATCCAAACGCACGAATGAACGAGCGGACTGGCTCGATGACTGCCATCTCCATGCTCTGGACTGCGACGCGCGTCGGCGGCGATGGCGCAAACCATGCAGCCCCGACTCCAATCAACATGACTCCACCGCCGACTGCGACAAGCCAACGCCATGCGAGGTCTCTCGCATGCGGATCCCCGGCTGGCCCAAACCACTCCGCCACCCGCGGAACCAGAATCAAGATCAGGGCGCCGATCGAAACGAACGCAATCCGATATCCCATCACAAAGGCACTTGCCGCCGCACCCTCCGCACCCCCTGCTGCACCGTCGGTTCGATGCGCGTCAATCGCAGCATCAAGTGTCGCGGAAAAAACTGCGACGGTGAGCGCGATGACTCCAACCGGAAGCACTGGCGACGACGACGACGCAGGGCCCATCCATGCGAGCGCCATGATCGCGATGACGAGGAAGATGCTGAGGAGCGCGATCCAACTTCGGCGCAAACCAAGAAACCCGAACACCGGCGCGGGATAACGATCAAGGAGTGGCGCCCAGAGGAATTTCAACCCGTATGGCAATGTGGCAAGCGCCAGCAACCCAATCGAGGTCGGTGAAACTCCAATGTCGGCAAGCCACGCGGACAGCGTGTCATTCACGAGAACATTCGGCAATCCACTCGCGAAACCGAGTACCCCCACGGAGATGACGAAGGGCCACGAAATCCCCGCGCGTCCCCGATGCTGACCACTCGGGTTCCCCGTCACGCGCCGTGCCCTTCGGGTGACTCACGATGCTCCCGAACAACTTCATCGGGACGCGCGCGCCATCCGTACGCTTGCACTTGCTCCCGCGAACGCCTCGTCAAAGCGCGTCGCCTCGCGCTCGCAACCCAAGTTCGGCACGCTGTCCGTGAACAGCGTGTCCTGCGGGAACACTTGTCGTCAGAAAAACTCCGCCCGCGATGACACATCCTCGTCCAATGACCGTCTCACCACCAAGGATCGTCGCGCCCGCGTAAATCGTGACGTCCGCTTCAAGCGTCGGGTGTCGTTTGTATCCCTTGCGCAGCGACCCGTCCGGTTCGCGATCAAAACTTTTCGCCCCAAGCGTCACACCCTGATACACCTTGCAGTGCTCACCGATCACGGTCGTCTCGCCAATCACGACGCCTGTTCCGTGATCGATGAAAAAACCACGCGCGATCTGCGCGCCGGGGTGGATGTCAATCCCCGTCAATCGATGCGCGTACTCCCCGATCATGCGAGGGAGAAGTGGCACTTTGGCGCAATGCAGTTCGTGCGCGATGCGATGGGCGGTGAGCGCAAAGAAACCGGGATAGCACAGCAGGACTTCATCCGAACTCGTGGCCGCCGGATCGCCTTGGTATGCCGCCTGCAGATCGGTCAGTAAGAGACCGCGCACATTCGGCAGCGCCGCCAACAGCGCCCCAGTACATGCCAGTGCCCGGCCGCGTGCGGTATCCGCGTCAAGCGCCTCGCCGACACGAAACGCCGCTGCGACTTGCGCGCAGAAACGCGATTCAAGTTCCGGCATCGTACGGCGCAGCCACTCAGATGCTTCCACCCGACCGAGCAGTCGAGGAAAAAGTGTGAGCCGAAGGGTTTCAATGCACCACGCGACCTCCGACATTTCTGGAGGCCCGCCAATGGGTGGCGGATCGTCGCGGTACTCGGCGAGGAGCGCCGCGACTACAGCGTCAAGTGGATGGCCCTGACTACGCATCATCTCTCGGTTGGCTTCGGAACAGGCTTCTGTGTCGGTGTTCTCTTCTGGTCGAAGAGTTCATCCGCGAAGTCGCCTACCTTCTTCTGGTACTCGTTCATTTCGTCGATGCGATTCTCAGCGCTCTCCTTCGCCTTTCCAAGCACACTCTTCTTCTTGAATCCATCGCCATCCGGATCACTTGGGTCCTTTGGAGGAGGCGGCGGCGGAGGCGCAGGCGCAACGGTGTACTCCTCACAGCCACCCGTCAAAAAGAGAATCGGCGAGGCGAAGGACAGGCTTGCGAACACCATGCCAACCCGTAAGATTGTTCGCGCACCGCTATGCGATTGAGTGTTTTGGTGCAGTCGAAGCATAAGGACTTCCGTCGAAGCGAACCCGCTGCAAGAACCGATACTACCACCCCGCCTGCAAGACCGCCTCCTTCCCATGTTCCCTCCGCCAGAATCAACGCCATGATCAATCTCCCCTCGACATTCACCGCCGGAATCACCGCGCTGACGCTGAGCGCATCGCTCTGCGCTCAATTCAACCCGAACATGGATTACACCACACTGCCTCCTGAACCTGCGGAAGTTGAGCAACAACTCACCTCCGCGACCCTCACTCTCGCGGGCGCGATCAGTGCCGCCGAGTCCGCCAGTGGCGGAAGCACAATCGATGCGCGCGCGATCTTGGGGACAGGCAATGGTCCGGTGAAGTATGAGGTGACCGTCTTGGCTGGAGGTGTGACGAAGAAAGTCATCGTCGACGGTTCGACGGGCGCCTGCGTCTTCCCGAAACTCACCGCCGCCGCAGCAGCCGCCGCGGCATGCAAACTTCATGCGGGCGCGGTGCGCAGTACGACATTTGACTTCACAGCCGAGCCGCCCACCGCGACCGTTGATGTGTACGAAGGCGGAAAGCACTGGATGGTTGTGTTCAACGCCGTGGATGGAAGCAGCGTGAGCAATCGCGAGATTCCCCGTTTCCCAGGTTCCGAAGTCGTCGGCGAAGCAACGACGCTTCCCGATGGACTGATGTACTACGACTTGCGGGAAGGCACAGGCGCGATGCCGCAGGGCAAGCAGTCAACCGTCAAGGTGCACTACTCCGGCTGGCTCGTGGATGGCACCAAGTTCGACTCGAGTTACGACCGAGATCAGCCCGCGCAGTTCATGCTTGGTGGCGTGATCCCAGGCTGGACCGAAGGTGTCGGCTCCATGAAGATTGGCGGCAAGCGAAAACTCATCATTCCCTGGGCGCTCGCCTACGGTGAACGGGGCCGCGGTCCGATTCCGCCGAAGGCAACGTTGATCTTTGATGTCGAGCTGCTTGAAATCACCGAGCCCGCGGTTGCGCCGCCGGTTCCGGGATCACCCGCGCCTCAGTGACAAAGTTGAAGAATGGCAAACACAAGGGACGCTGCGAGTGCAGCGTCCCTTTTTCATCAACACCCGTTGACTCAAGATCGCTTGGAAAACTCTGCCTCGATCGCAAGCACCTTGTCAAGCCGCCTCTGATGACGCGCTTCGTGCGTGTAGTTCGCGGCGAGAAATGCGGTGACCATCTCCTCCGCGACGGCCGTACCGATGACACGGCCTCCGAGGACGAGCACATTCATCGCGTCATGCTCCACCCCTTGATGCGCGCTGTAGTGGTCCGCACAATTTCCCGCGCGAACGCCGGGAATCTTGTTCGCTGCGACACTCGCACCAATGCCAGATCCACAGAACAGGATGCCGCGCTCAACACTTCCATTCACGACCGCGATCGCGAGCTTCTTAGCGAAGTCAGGGTAATCCACACTCGCCGTTGAATCGGTTCCGAGGTCAACGACTTCGTGACCGAGTGCGATGATGAATGGCTTGAGTTGCTCCTTCAAAACGTAACCTGCGTGATCGGAGGCGAGCGCGAGTTTCATGAGCGCGACTCCACTGGATTCTTCGCCGCTCGCGCAAGCACGCGCTTGGCGGCCGCGTACACCGCATCGACCGTGAATCCAAAGTGCTTCGCAACTTCCGCGCCCTTGCCGCTCGCGCCCCACGAGTGCATCCCAATCGCCTCGCCATCAAGACCCGCAAAGCGATCCCAACCAACCGTTGAACTCGCTTCGACCGTCACGCGCGCGCGAACACTCATCGGCAAGACGCTCTCGCGATACGCGTCGCTTTGACGATCGAAGAGCGACCAGCACGGAAGACTCACAACGCGACTCCGCACTCCCTCACTGATGAGTCGATCATGGGCGCCGAGCGCGAGATGCACTTCACTCCCACTCGCGATCAAGAGGATCTCGGGTACTCCCTCACAGTCCGCGAGGGCGTATCCCCCCTGCTGCGTGCAACTCGCCGCCGCGTACTTCGTCCGATCGAGCGTCGGAAGATTCTGACGCGTCAGCGCAATCGTCGCGGCGTGGTGCGTGTGCTGCATCATTGCGCGGAAGCACTCCGCAACCTCATTCGCATCACAAGGGCGGTAGAGATCCATGTTGGGGATCGCACGCAGTCCAATCAACTGCTCGATTGGTTCATGCGTTGACCGTCCTCACCCACATAGATTGAGTCGTGGGTGAAAATGTTCATCACAGGGATGCCCATCAACGCGCCGAGGCGAATGCTGCCGCGCGCGTAATCACTGAAGATCAGGAACCCAGAGCCGTACGCACGCAATCCGCACAGCGTCATGCCATTGATCGCAGCAGCCATCGCGTGCTCGCGAATACCGAAATGCAGATTTCGTCCGGCGCGATTCTCGGCACTGAAGCTTCCGCCACTCTCCTCAAAGGTGAGTGTGGTCTTGGTGCTCGGCGCAAGATCCGCAGAACCGCCGACAAGCCACGGTACTTGTCTCGCGATCGCGTTCAAGACCTTACCGCCGGTGTTGCGCGACGCGTCGCCCTTGGCATCCGCAGGGTAGACGGGGATCAAGGCGTCCCAACCCTCGGGCAGTCCGCGATCGGTAATCTGCACGATCTCCTTTGCGAGATTCGGATACGCCTTCGCATAGGACGCAAGAAGCGCATCCCACGCCGCGCGAGCGGCTCGGCCTCGTGCGCCGAGCAACTCATCGAAACGCTCGGTAACGCCGTCCGGAACAAGGAATGAGGGCTCCACAGGCCACCCGTAAACCGTCTTTGTTGCGGCGATTTCCGCCGCACCGAGCGCTTCTCCATGCGCTTCCTTCGTGTCCTGTCGCTTCGGGCTTCCCCAACCGATATGGCTATCAACGATGATGAGCGTCGGTCGATCCGTGCATCCCCGCGCGTGGGCGTAGGCGCGGTGGAGCGCTGGAAGATCGTTGGCGTCTCCCACACGCAATACATTCCATCCGTAGCCAAGGAACCGAGTCGCAACATCATCCGAGTACGCGAGTGACGTCTTTCCTTCGATCGTGATGAGATTGAAGTCGTAGATCCAGCACAGGTTCGCAAGCCCGAGGTGACCTGCAAGGCTCGCCGCTTCGCCACTGATGCCTTCCATCATGCAGCCGTCGCCACAGATCGACCACACGCGAAAATCAAACATCGGATACCCGGGACGGTTGTATCGCGCGGCGAGTGCGTGTGACGCGATCGCCATGCCAACCGTTGTCGCTAAGCCTTGCCCGAGCGGACCCGTGGTTGTCTCCACGCCAACCGTGTGGTGGTACTCAGGATGCCCAGGCGTCAGGCTTCCAAGCTGTCGGAATTGGCGAAGATCGTCGAGCGTGAGCGCGGGCTTGGTTCCACCATCCGTCGAGGGTGCCTGAACTCCGGCAAGGTGAATGAGCGAGTAGAGGAGCATCGAGGCGTGCCCATTCGAGAGTACAAACCGATCTCGGTTTGCCCACTGCGGCACCTGAGGGTCGTACTGCAGCGCTTGTTGCCATAGCGCGTAGGCCACAGGAGCAAGCGCCATCGGTGTTCCAGGGTGTCCGGAATCTGCCGCCTGCACGCCGTCCATCGACAGCGTACGGATCGTGTTGATCGCGAGATTGTCGATGTCGGCGGTGCTCGCGGGCGTGCCCGCGTTCGTCTTGAATGAGGCAGACATAGCGAGAGTGGGTGCAATCATGGTTGTCGAAGTCTCCGAACGAAGGAAGGTCGCATCTTACGCCCACTCGCATGCGTGAACTGCGCGAGAATTTCAGGCGCCACAACGATCAATGGCTCTGCTTCTCACCGACCGGGTGCAGGTGATTTGCGACGCGCACCGGTGGGGTTGCGAGGCGCGCGATCACGGCTGCGGTGATGAAGAGGCCGGTCGTGGACTCAAGCGTCGTCACCGCACGCGCCCATGCGTTCATCGGAACGATGTCGCCGAAGCCAAGCGTTGTCAGCGTCACCATCGAGAAGTACAAGGCATCGTCCCACTCCAATGATTCGCCCTGCGCGTGAATCGTGCTCCAGTATGCCGTTGTGTCAACAACCGAAATGTGGCGATGGAGTGTCGCGAACGCGATCCCCGTGAGGAGGTAGACGACAAATCCGCCGTAGACGCGATCATCGAGTTGTGCCGAACTACCGAGGAGTGTCGCGCCAATGAGTACTGTTGCATAGGCGTAGTACGCGAACACACAAAGTTCGAGCGGGCTCCGTGCGACCGCGTCGAGATCGAACCCATACCCGAGCCCCGTGATTGACACCACCGTGCAGAACACGATGACGAGTGGGGCGGCGCGCCTCCAACTTGAGAGCACGGAGATTCCGACAAGTGGCACCACGCCAATCAACGCTGGGAAGATGCTCATCGAACGCCCTTCTCCGTCGATGAACAATGGATGCAACGCAAGCAACGCCACCAGCGCAACCAACAGTGGCAGAGAGCGATTCTTGAGCCATCGCCACGGATCGGCAGGGATCGACATCACGCGCATGACGAGCACACTATCCGGATACCGAAAGGTGCTTCACCGCAGAACCCGTATCGTGCTCACTCGAAGCACCTATGCCGATCAATACAAAAACCGCGCCCCGGCGAATGCTCTCATTCCATTGCACGATGTGCCTCAAGAGCGAGTTGGATCGCGTCCAGTTCGCCAGTGATTCGGGCGTGATTGTGACGACGGGCAACTGGAACGCTGGGCAGATCTTGGAACATTGCGCCAAATTGTTCGAGGTTGGGCTTGACGGAACCGAGGAAAAACTCGGCGCCTTCGCGCGACTCTTTGGGTTTCTCTTCAGAGGGATGATTTTCCGCGCGAGTTCCATGCGTGCGGGGTATCAACTTCCAAAGGATGCCAAGCTACTTCCGAGCGACGGCGTCACCTTTGAGCAAGGCATGCAACGAATGCGTCTCGTGCTTGGACGCCTCGACAACGGTGCGCTCATGACAAAGCGCAGTCCATTTCTGGGCGCCATGACGCATGCAAAGTGGATGCATGTGAATCTCATCCACTCACAGTTGCATCTTGGTTTCATCACCTATCCCGGCGCGCGATGAAGTGCGGCTACGCGCAATCGATCGCGGTGCGAATGATCCGCGCAAACGACTCCATAGGGACGGGCTTTCGAACGAGTTGGCGGATCCCCGCAGCCGCGGCGCGGCTCTGATCGGAAGCGTCGCCGTAACCTGTACAGCAGACAACACCAAGCGATGGCCAACGACGGTGTACCTCCTCTGCGAACGAAATGCCGTCCATCTCGTACATAATGAGGTCCGTCACAACGAGCGAGAACGCACTGTCGGTCTCGAGCAGCCGGAGACCGGATTCTGCTGAATCCACAGTCCGTACTTCGTATCCAAGTTCTCGCAGAAGTTCGCTCGCGACTTCACGAACGACTTGCTCATCATCTACGAAGAGCACTCGCTCCCCCTTCCGAGCCAACGGCAACTCGCCGGATGCATCATTCCCGGTGGGCAGCGTGCAGTCTGCAAGCGACGGCGGGGCATCCGCGAGCAAACGCGCGACCAGCGTGGAGGCCGTCGCGGTGACATGCATGATGTCGGAAAGCATTTGTCGCTCCCGACCTTGCAGCTGTGGGCTTCTCTCTAACATCTCGCCGTTCAACTGCACAGGCCATAACAAACTCCGAAACTCTCGAGCAACATCGGCGGTCGCCACCCGAACCGCATGCTCCTGCGCCGACCGCTGCTCGCGCGCGTCCACACGATCACGCAGGAGCGCAATGCCGACGATCTCCGCGATCCGTTGGAGTGCGGCCTTCTCGGATTCGCCGAACCCATCCAATCCGTTCGAGAGGGTCGCGCACAAGTCGCCCCAATATTCACCTTCGACGGTGATCGCGACGCGGAATCGCTCCGTCACGATGCTCAACTTTGGTTCGCTCGGCTGCTCGACCCAGAGCCGCTCCGCGTGAACGATCTGGCGGAGTGAGGAGGAGGCGCTCTGAAAACACTCTGATGAGAAGCGGCTCGCGAGTAGTCGAGTTCCAAATCGCTCGATTGCGAACATCGTGGCCGCGTGCACAGTGGAGGTGGGCGAGGCGAGCGCCCCCGGATTGACGCTCTCCTGCCCATGATGCGCACCACCCCCAGAGGGACGCGCTTCGACTCCAGCGCCGAGATTTGCATTCGGATCCACTGGTAGGTTGGATCTTTGCGGGACGACCATACTTGAAGCTCGTTTGGGGCTCTCGCGTGCCTCCTCAGCCACGCACCGACCCTGAACCCTCGCGGGCGCAGATCAGCACGGCGAAAGTACCGCTTGTGAGCGCCGCTCAAAGTTGGTTTCGCCCGAGAACGCTCGAATTGGGGTTTTCACCCCACCTCAAAACCTCGCTTCTTGGAGCACTGGAGGCGATTTTCGAGGGCGGTTAGGGTGTACCGATGCAGCAACCCACCTCGCCGCGCCGCGCCGTAGCCGCCTTTAGTCTCCTGAGCCTGGGCGTGCTCGTCGGTGCCAGTCAGACCCCGCCGGCGAGTGCGCCACCTGGGAAGGAGACTGCGCGCCCCCAACTCCTTCTCTTCTCCAAGACGGCCGGCTTTCGCCACGACTCGATTCCCGATGGCATCGCTTGCGTTCGCGAGTTGCTCGGCGCCCAATTCCAAATCACCGCGAGCGAAGACGCGGCCCTTTTCACACCGGAATCACTCGCGCAGTTCAAAGTCATCGTCTTCCTCTCCACGACTGGGAACATTCTCGATTCG
>SXUJ01000032.1 GCA_005790565.1 Planctomycetia bacterium | reverse complement strand
GAAAAATCTCGACATCTAATCCAAGCGCCGAGCGTGGGGAGAAGCACGCTCTCGAAGTGAAAAATCTCGACATCTAATCCAAGCGCCGAGCGTGGGGAGAAGCACGCTCTCGCTCACCAGTGATAGAGACTTGCCGCGACGGGCTTCGACGGGATGCGTTTCATGTCGAAGAGTTGATCGGCGAGTGCCTGCCAACGCGCGTCCGTCATCGCCCCCAAGCCGAGCTCCTTCGTTTGCGCTGTCTCAATCAACGCGCGCTGCGCGTTTGAGCCGCCGAGAAACGCCTCCAAACTCATCGCAGGATTCAGCGCGTGCAAAGAAGCATTGATCTCGGTGGGATCATCGAGATACGCCCGCCAACCTTGCGCGCACGCCTTGACGAATCGAGCGCACGCGTCGCGATTCGAATCTAAGAACTTTCGGCGGGTCACCACCACGGTGTCATAGGGATTGAACCCAGCGGCGTTCGTCAACAGTACTCGCACGGGAACATGTTGAAGGTGCAACATGACAGGCTCGGAAGTGACATAGCATTGGTTCGCCATCTTCGGATCGGCGACGAATTGCGCGTAACTCCCGGAGTACGGAACTCGCTTGAGCCGTTTGCCGTCGTACATCTTGTCGAGCCATGCGTACTCGGAAAGGCCTTCTTCAAGTGCGATCGTCGCATCGCTCGTCCAGAGCTCCTCAATCGTCTTCCACGGCGCCTTCTCATGCACCATGATCGCGCGGGGGCTCTGTTGAAAAACCGCATACAGCGCAATGAGGTCTCCACCCGCGAGCGCGATCTCCAACACTTGTGGCGCACTGACAACCGCGAAGTCGACCTTCCCACTTGCGACAAGTTGTGGCGCGGGAATACTCGCACTGCCTTGCGTCACGGTGATGTTCAACCCCGCGCTCTCAAAGAAGCCAAGGTCTCGAGCAGCGTAAAACCCCCCGAACTGCGGATCGGCCACCCAGTTCAACTGGAGGGTCGCCGACAACGGTTGCGAGGCATCGCCCTTCTCCGCCGGCGGCGGACTTTGCGCCCCAGAGTCTCCACAACCACCGACCGACAGCGCGAGCCCGAGCGCTGTCGTAAGGGATGAGAGCCGCGACAAGAGCCTCAAATTGCGGAGTACGCCCATCCGTTTAGTGTAGTGTTGCTGCGAGAGAGTGGCGATTGCCGAAGAATTCGTACTGTCCCCTCCCACCCCACCCCGCCAGTGAACGATCGACCTGCCATTGCAGTCCAAGAGGTCTCGCGACAGTTCCGCGACACGCGAGTTGTCGATCGTGTCTCCTTTGATCTCCGATCGGGTGGCTGCATTGCACTGGTTGGACCGAGCGGCTGCGGAAAGACCACAATTCTTCGCATGATCGGCGGACTCGACGAACCGAGCACCGGCTCTATTGCAATCGAGGAGGGTGGCGCGGCATTCGTCTTTCAAGAGCCTCGACTCCTCCCTTGGCTCACTCTCCTCGACAATGTCGCGCTCCCGCTCAGGCTGCGCGGGGTGTCGAAGCGCGACGCTCGCGCTCGCGCGATGGACTCCATCGCAATGGTGAAGCTAAGTGAAGCGTGTCATCGGACGCCGACACAGCTCTCTGGGGGCATGCGTATGCGCGCGTCGCTTGCGCGCGCGCTCGTGGCGCGACCGCGCGTCTTGCTCCTCGACGAGCCGATGAGCAGCCTCGATGAAGTCACTCGACACGAACTCGATGAAGAACTCCGCGAACTCTGGGAACGCCATCGCATCACGATCCTTCTCGTGACGCACTCCGTTCCGGAAGCCGCCTACCTCGCGGAGGAGATCCTCGTTTTTTCACCACGGCCTGCGCGCATCGTGGCGCGCATTCCCACGCCAAGTGGAAACCGCGATGCGAGTGCATGGACCTCCTCCGCGCTCAACGATACCGTGCGAGCCGCGAGCGAGGCGCTGCTTGCGGCAATCGCCGCTGATGCGCGCGGCAGGAAACTCGCGTGAAGAGGACGCGCGACGCAATCCCATCAAACAACGCGTGGATGCAGGCACTACTCGCCGCACTCTCGCCCCTCGCCACGATCGCCGTCGTCGTTGTCTTGTGGTGGTGCTGCAAGGTGCTCTTCGAAATCGAGAGCTTCATCCTTCCCTCGCCGTTCGAAGTGGCGAGAGCTTTCGCCGATGACCCTCGACCATTTCTGATTGGGAGTCTCGAGTCCGCGACCTCGGCGGCGTTTGGATTTGGGATCGCCGCGATCGCTGGAATCCTGCTCGCGAGTGTGCTTTCGCTCTCGCGACGCGTCGAGCGAAGCGTGTATCCACTCACTCTCTTTTTCCAGATGGTCCCGCTCATCGCCGTCGCCCCGCTCCTGGTGGTTTGGCTCGGCTATGGACGACCGGCAATCATCGCGAGCGCCGCGATTGTGAGCGTCTTCCCAGTCATCGCCAACACGCTCTCGGGATTGCGAAGCGCAGACCCGCAGTTGCTCGAACTCTTCAACCTCTTGCGCGCGGGGCGCGTGAGGACTTGGTGGAGCCTCGCGCTTCCGAGTGCCGTCCCGAGCATCGTCACCGGTCTACGGATTGCCGCGGGACTCGCGTCCATCGGCACGATCGCTGGGGAGTTCATCGCGGGTATTGGAGGCGAGCGCGCACCACTCGGTGTGCTTGTGATGACCGGTCTTCGCACCTTCCGAACCGATCGCGTCTTTGTCGCCGTGTTGCTCGCCGCGCTCGTGGGATTCGTTGTCTTTGGGTGCGTGGGACTCCTGAGTCGATTGCTGCTCCGGCGCTGGCTCGCATAGCGACGAGAGCGCACGAGGCAGCCTTCCGACCGCCTCGTGCGAAACAAGCATGCGATTCGCCAAGACTAGAAGGTCACCGTCGCCCGGAGCGTGAAGATGACTGAGGTGTCCGCGGCACCATCGCCGGTTGGATCAAAGACAAACTGCACGTCCGGCTTCAATCGGAACCACGGCGTGACGGCGTAGTCGTAGTAACACTCGACCATTGTTTCATTCGATCCGTCGCCAAGCGCGGCGCCACTGGCGAAGTCCACCCAACTCACATAAACACCTGCCCCATCGATGTCGCGCCCAGAGAATGTGCCGCTGAGTGACGCGCCAAATCCGACTTGATTCGCGGCCGCAAACACGCTTGAGTCGGTCACACCGAATTGCCCAGCAAGCCAGAGGCCCTGCCGACATGTCGATGCCTCACCGACGCCTTCGGGCCGCCAAACGCGCGCTTCGGCAACTCCGTAGAGGCCACCCGCACCGTCTTGTTCGTCGCCGCTGAAGGTGGTGAGTTGTGATGTCGACCACCAACCACCCAGCGCCGCGCGGAACCCGCAGCAGGATCCAAGATTGTCGAGCGTGATTCCAGTTTCTCCAATCATGTACACGCCGTTGCCCTCCCAAAGCGGGCTCGGGCCCATCGCGCCCGTTTGCACGCCTTCCGCGAGCGAACCGTCATAGATGCCGAATCCAACATAGCACTCCTTTGACGGATACCAGAATGCATTCAATCCAAAGGCCGGATTCGGATAGGTTGGCATGAGCGGATTGGTTGGCGTTACTGCGGCAGAGAGATTGATGAATCCAGCGAGCGCTGGCGTGAATCCGAACTCGGCGTTCGCGTCCACCTTTCCGACCTTCAATCGCAACACATCCGCAACCAACCACTGCTGGTACCACGCCTGCGATACCTGCGTGATGCTCCCGTTGATGTCAATGTTGGAAATCGGCTGAAACGCTTCGGGCACACTGAAACCGTTCCCAGTCGCCGCGTACTGAAAATCGAGGAACACACTGCCGCCCGCGAGATTCACAATTTTGTTCAAATCAAATGTCGTGTTGAGGTCGAGCAAGAAGCGGCCGGTGTTGTCCTTGCCTGATCCGCCCTGCAGTGCATTCGACCATTCACCGATTGCGCTTCCCGCGAAGGTGACGCCGTTGTCGACGAGTTTGCTGCGCGCTCCGCCCCAATCGCCGGTCATTCCGTTCCAATCGCACCACGGTTTCCCGCCAATCCACTCGTTTGCGTCGGAAACGGTGGTTGGCGCTGGATCTCGCGCTTCTTGTTCCCCGGCGACTTCTTGCACCGGCGTTGGAGTGACGGATGCGATCGGTGCTGCGGGGGCGGCAGTAGCAAAGAGCGTGTCGGCGATACAGACGCGCGGCGACGCAGAGAGGACAAGCGCAGAGAGTGCGAGCGCAAGAGGCGCCGATGGCGAGGAAAACAGCGTGGTCGAGAATGTCGTCAGTTTGTGCATAGCGGGTCTCCTTGGCCCGAGGCGGTTTCGACTCAGGCGTGACGAGAATCGGTGCTGAATCATCCGTGATTCATCCAATTTGGCAATTCACGCGCCAAGGCGGGAGTTCGCCCTAGAGAATTCCTCCACCCAGAGCAAACTTCTGAGGCTCACTTCGCCAGACCCCACGGGAGAGGTACCCCATTCCCGCGCTCGCCGGGGCTATTCTCCCACTCCTAACGCCCCTTTCGGGGCCACGGGCCCATTTCCCCGACCTCCCACAGGACACTCTTGAACTCCATCGTTTTCCCTATCGCAGACTACTGGTGGGTCATCGCAGCGTTCCTCGGAGTGATGACTTGCGTCCTTCTGGTTGATCTCTTTGCGTTCGGGCTCCGGCGAATCGAGCCCTCCTTCCGCGCGTCGTTTCTCTGGACCATCACCTGCGTCAGCATCGCAATCGCCTGCGCACTCTTGTTCTGGTGGTGGGCACATGAGGAACTCACTCGCCACCCCGAACTTCTGGACAACACGCACTGGTTCAAGTCGGGCCCGGGCAATGCGGCACGCGAACTCTTTTTCCAGTTCAGCGCGGCCTACGCGGTTGAAGTGTCATTGTCGATTGACAACCTCTTCGTCTTCATCGTCCTTTTCCGGTACTTCGGGATCCCGAGCGCGCTCCAGCACCGCGTCCTCTTCTACGGCATCCTCGGTGCGATCGTGTTCCGAGGGGTCTTCATCGCCATCGGCACGGGGCTCGCGCAGTTTGAATGGACGCTCATCGTGATGGGCGCGTTCCTCATTCTCACCGGCATCAAAGTGATTCGCTCCGACGCAGCAGTCGACGCGAATCCGAATCCGGATCGCAATATCCTCGTGCGGACGCTGAAATCCGTACTCCCGATTACCTCTGGATTCCGCGGACGACGCTTCTTCGTGCGTGAGGATGGACGACTGCACGCCACGCCGCTCATGATCGCGCTCTGCGTGGTGGAGACGACCGACATCGTGTTCGCCGTCGATAGCGTGCCCGCAGTCCTCGGAATATCTCGGGAGCCGATCGTCGCCTTTGCTTCAAACATTCTCGCGATTCTCGGATTGCGCGCAATGTTCTTCGTGGTCGCGGAAGCGATGCAGCGCTTCTACCTTCTCAAGTATGGCCTCGGCCTCGTCCTCGTCTTCGTCGGCATGAAGATGACAGTCCTCGCGCGACTCTTTGAAGACGGACACTTCCCAGTCGTCCTTTCGCTCACGGTCATCGCTGCGCTCATCGGCGGATGCCTCGTGCTTTCGATTTTGTTTCCACCCAAACCAGCCCCCGCGTCAACGCCTTCGGAGCACGCTTCGTGAACGACGCATTCGCGCTGTTTCTCCGCTTGTTTACCGATCTTGATGCGCTGTTGGCGGAGTTCGTCCGCGACTATGGCGTCTGGACCTACGCGATCCTGTTCGCCATCGTCTTCTGCGAGACTGGATTGGTCGTGCTGCCGCTCTTGCCAGGCGACTCGCTCCTCTTCGGCATGGGCGCGATCGCTGCAATTGGCGAACTCGATGTGCGCCAAGTCGGCCTCATCATCTTCGTCGCCGCGCTCACGGGAGACAACCTGAACTATCGCATCGGCCGATTCATCGGGCCGCGCGCGTTTGGCGGAAATGTGCGATGGCTCAAACGATCACACCTTGAGCGGACGCAGCGATTCTTCGACAAACACGGCGCGAAGGCGATCATCTTCGCGCGCTTCGCACCCATTGTCCGCACCTTCGCGCCGTTTGTGGCGGGCGTCGGCAAGATGCCGTACGGCCGTTTTCTGCTCTCGAGCATTGTTGGGGCGCTGCTTTGGGTCGGACTCTTCGTTGGCGCCGGGTTTCTCTTCGGCAATCTTCCCATCGTGAAGCAGCACTTCTCAAAGGTTGTCCTCCTGATCATTGTGTTGAGCCTCCTCCCATTCGTTTGGGGATGGTGGTCAGCGCGTCGCGCGAACACGACGGATGCAAGGAGCAACGATTGATCATGTCGCAGTTTCCACTTCTCTACTTCGTTCTCGCGCTGGCGCAATCCGCTTCGCCGACTCAGAGCACGCCTCCATCAACCGCGATAGGCACCGTCGTAAGCAAGGTCGAAACGACTACGCCCGGCGTCGTTGCCGAAGGCGTGGAGATTCGCCGACTCGCGGAAGGCCAGATCTTCACGGAAGGCCCGGCGTGCGACGCGGCGGGCGTCCTCTACTGGACCGACATTCCGCGCAACGAACTCATGCGCCTCGCGCCGGATGGCAAGCCAGAAGTTGCGCTTGAAAAGACCGAGGGGCTCAACGGACTCGCGTTTGCTGCGGACGGCACGCTGTACGGTTGCGCGGGCGGGAGTGGCCGCATCGTCAAGATCGACCTCGCCGCCAAGTCCATGAGTACGGTGTGCGACGAGCGCGAGGACGGCTTGCCGCTGGGACGCGTCAACGACCTGTGCATCGCGCGCGACGGCACCATTTATTTCACCGCGCCGGTCATTGGTCGCAAGACACCAGAGACTCCGCCGGATGCGCTACTCGCCGTTGCCTCAAGCGGAGGCAAGGCGAAGGTGCTCATCACGGATGTGCGCGCTCCAAATGGCGTGCGACTCTCGCTCGATGAGAAAACGCTGTTCGTGCTTCCCTATCTCGACCGCAAGATGCGCGCGTATCCGATGGTGAGTTCGATGACGCTCGGCGAAGGCCGAGTCTTCTACGAGATTCCACCAGGTACGCGCGAACAAACGGCTGGCGATGGCCTCTGCATTGACAGCGAAGGGACGGTGTACATCACGGTGCCGGCGCGAGCCAAGATTTTCATTCTCTCGAAAGACGGCGTGGCGCTTGGCGACATTCGCTTCCCAGAAAATCCCTCGAACTGCTTCCTCGGCGGACCGACTGGGCACACGCTCTATGTGACCGCCGTCCGCGGCGTGTACGCCGTCGAGCTTGAGCGCAACGCGCCTGTGAAACGCGCAAGCACGCTCAAGCCATGATTTCGTGGACCACTCGACTTGGTTTGGTGACGCCCGTAAGTCGCTGATCAAGCCCCGCATGCCGATAGGTCAAGCGTTCGTGATCGAATCCAAGGAGCGCGAGGATCGTCGCTTGGAGATCTTGAACATGCACGATGCCTTCGGTTGCAAAGTAGCCTAGCTCATCGGTCGCGCCGTAGACCAACCCCTTCTTCACGCCGCCTCCCGCCATCCACATGCTGAAACAGTGCGGGTGATGGTCGCGACCGATGAACGTCTTCACGCCGTTGCGATACTCAACCATCGGCGTTCGGCCGAACTCGCCGCCCCAGATCACGAGCGTCTCATCCAAGAGTCCGCGACGCTTGAGATCGAGCACAAGTCCGGCGCTCGGGCGATCCGTCTCAAGGCACTTCTTGGGAAGTTGATGAAGCAAATCGTCGTTGGGACCGGTTCCATGTGCGTCCCATCCCCAATCGAACAGTTGCACGAAGCGCACGCCGCGTTCGACGAGCCTTCGCGCAAGCAGGCAGTTGTTTGCGAAGCTCGCAGCCCCGGGCGTTGCGCCGTACAGCGCCAGCGTTTCTGCGCTCTCGCTCGACAGTGCGGTTGCTTCGGGAACACTCATTTGCATGCGATACGCCATCTCAAACTGCTCCACGCGCGCTCGGGTACTCGCATCCGCAAAGGGGGACATCGCGTTCAAATCTCGCATCGCGTCGAGTGCAGCGCGGCGAGACGCGCGAGTCGTCCCTCGAGGATCATCGAGGTAAAGGACACTCTCGCCGACAGTCCGGCATTGCACGCCCTGAAACTGTCCCGGAAGGAAGCCGCTTCCCCACACGCTCTTTCCTGCATCTGGGGTCTTGTCGCCCGACACGAGTACGACAAAACTCGGAAGTTGCGCCGTTGCACTGCCAAGTCCGTAGGAAAGCCACGCGCCCATCGACGGATGCCCAAACCTCGCTTCGCCTGTGTGCATGAGCAGTTGAGCGGGCGCGTGATTGAACTGATCCGTCTTCATGCCACGGAGGAGCGTGAGTTCATCCGCAATGCTCCCCATCCCGGGCAGAAGGGTCGAGAGTTCCATTCCCGATCGCCCGAAATGCGCAAACTTGAACGGACTTGCTAAGAGCGTCGGGTGCCCCTTGATGAACGCAAACTTCTCCCCCTTCAGATACTCGTCCGGACACGGTTGTCCGTTGTACCGGTCGAGTGCCGGCTTCAGGTCGAACAGATCGTGCTGCGGCGGAGCGCCCGCGCAGTGAATGAAGATCACCGACTTTGCGCGGGGCGCAAAGTGGTGCTGCGGCTTGAACCCACCAGTGGATGGAACGCCATCACCGTCTGCGAGAGACGACGAAGCGCCGCCCAACAACGACGCGAGCGCCACGCCGCCGAGCGACAGCCCAGCATCGCAGAGGAATCGCCTGCGCGTGGCGGCTTCGAGTTGCAGGATCTTTGCGTCGTTGGACAACATCGTTTGCGTTTCACTTCGTCGTCAAGAACTCATCGAGATTGAGAATGAGATTCGCGCCGCTCGCGAGTGCCGCGTACTCCGACTCGTCAGCATCGGGCGCTCGCGCAGCGTCTTCGCCCAGAAAAGCGGCGCGCGCGACAGTATCCGAAGCGAATCGAAGTCGCTCGGCCTCGATGAAGGCGATGATGCGATCGAGTTCGCGCGGAGATGCCTCTCGCGCAAGCGCTGCGTGGAACATCCGCGCCGCATGCGCCCGCAAGTCGCGTGCTCCATGCACGAGCACTCGCCGCGCGAGTCCGCGCGCGGCACCGACAAGCGCCGGATCATTGAAGGTCGCAAGCGCCGCACTCGGAGTCGAGGTTTGCGTGCGACGCACGACACAGGTCTCGCGACTGGGTGCATCGAGCGCGAGCATCTGGGGATGCGGGCTCGTCCGCTTCCAATAGGTGTAGATCGACCGACGAGTCGCGGCGGCACCCTCGCTCGTTTTCCAATCTTCGCCGTTGTACACCGTTGCCCACACGCCGGCCGGTTGCGCAGGCATGACTGGCGGTCCATGCATGGTTCGCGTGAGAATTCCGCCCACCGCGAGTGCGGCGTCGCGCACGGTCTCCGCTTCGAGTCGACGCTTGATCGCGCGCGAGAAGAATCGATTCGCCGGATCGCGTGCGAGCGAAGTCTCGCTCCCGATACTCGATTGGCGATAGGTCGCACTCAGCACAAGTTCGCGTGTGAACGCTTTCATCGAGAATTGCAGTGCTCGGAGGCGCGACGCGAGGTGGTCCAGCAGGCCCGGAATCTGCGGATGAAGACTGAAGTCTTCGCTCGTCTCAATGATGCCGCGCCCAAACAGCGTCTCCCACTGTCGATTCGCTGCAACGCGCGCCGTCAATGGGTGGCGGGGATCGAAGAGCCACCGCGCAAGCCCGAGACGGTTGCGTGGAAGAGATGCGTCCATGGTAGGGAGCATGGATGGCGTGCTCGCGGTCACGGTGTCCCCTGGTGCGAGAAAACTCCCGCGAAGCAACACGCTCGTCGTGCGCGCCTGCGCTGCCGGCAACTCCGCCATGACGAGGGCGCTCGTCGCGCCGTGCGCGGGGCTCTCGACTTTGAGAATCGGCGCGTCATCATCCGCATCCGCGTCCGCACTCTGATTGAAGAACGCCAAGAACTCGTAGTACTCGCGGTGCGAGTAGGGCTCATATGGGTGCCCGTGGCATTGGGCACATTGAAAAGTGGTGCCCATCCACGCCTGCCATGTCGTAGAGACCCGATCCATCACCGCCGCCATACGAAACTCTTCGTTGTCCGTTCCGCCTTCGGTGTTGGTGAGAGTGTTGCGATGAAATCCGGTCGCAACCCGATCCATGTCGGCGGCATTCTCGAGAAGGTCTCCCGCAAGCAATCGCGTCGTGAATGCGTCGTACGGCATGTCCGCGTTGATCGCATCGATGACCCAATCCCTCCAAAGCCAGTTTGTGCGAGGTAAGTCCTTCTCGTAGCCCTGCGTGTCGGCGTAACGCGCAAGATCGAGCCAGACGCGTGCGAATCGTTCGCCGTAATGCGGGCTCGCTAGCAATCGATCAACCTCGCGTTCGTACGCATCCGCCCTCGTGTCCGCGAGGAACGAAGCGACCTCAAGGGGCTCGGGAGGTAATCCCGTCAGGTCCAGCGACAATCGCCGCGCGAGGGTGGCGCGATCAGCCTCTTGCGCAGGCTCAATCCCCTGCTTCTCAAACTCGGCGAGTACGAATGCGTCGAGCTCGACTCGCATCCAAGACGCACCCCGCACACGCGGCTGCTCTTGCGGACGCACCTCCTGCAGCGCCCACGGCTTCTCCCAGACCGCACCCTCATCAATCCACCGCGCCAACAACGCGCGGTCGTGCGAGGAAAGCGCGTTCGTCGCCGGCGGCATTTGCTTGGGGCCACCGACTGCATTGATCCGTCGCACCATCTCACTTGCGTGTGCATCGAAGGGAACGACAGCCGCCACGCCGCTCTTTGCGGGTTGCACCGCGCGATCGCGATAGATCAAGCTCAGCCCACTCAACTCACGCACGCCACCGTGGCACCGAAAGCAGTTTTCCGCAAGGATCGGGAGCACCTCCGCATCAAAATCGACCGCATGCGTTCCCTGCGCCCCAGGAGCGCGTGCGCCCGAAACGTCGTCTCGGATGAGCATCGCCATCGCGAGGAGCAATCCAAGAAGCGCCGCGCCATACCGCATGGGTCAACGATACCTCATCATCGGCGTCACTCCAAGAAAACAGGCGCGGGAGCGTGTCCCGCGCCTGTGGACTGAGTTGCCACTTTCGGAGAGTCGCTCAGTTCGCAACCACCACCGCGTCAAGCGCCCGCTCGCAGCGCGCCTGCAAATCCTGCAAATGCGCGAGGGTGTAGGCATCGCAGTTGCCCGAGTTTGCCTTCTTCAGCATGGCCTGCAACTCGCCGTTGACGCGGCGCAGTTGCGCAGACGCAAGCTGGCGCACGACGCGCGGCATCTCTGCGTTGCCGGTCGCAATCTTACACAGTCGATCGGTCAGATCCGCTTGCGCGTTGCGACGCCAGGTCGAAATGGCCGGCTTGCGCGCATTGCTCGAGCCAAGGTCGGCACTGTCGATCTCGGTGAAGATCGCACGGCAAACCGTGTCCATCACCTCTGGCACCGTCACCGCATCATTATCACCGCTTGTGCGAAACTCGTTGTCGTAGACACGAGCGAGTGTGGCGGGATTGAAAATGAGAGTGAGCGCGCCGTTCTGCAACGCCGCGATCGCATCGTTGATGGCCCACGCCGAGTTCGATCCGAAACTCGCCATGTCGCCCCACTTCTCAAGCGACATCTTGTTGGCGATCTCTGGAGTCAATCCAAACGCCGCATCGTTGAACGCATTCGCGATGATGAACTGCAAAGCCTCGCGCTGTGCGAGCGCGGGGACGGCCTTGAGCGGATCACCGGTGTTCGCATCACCCTTCTTCACGCGACTGACATGCGTGCCGCCGACCCATGCCGACATCATGTCGATCATTTGTCGCTGTTTGGCGAGCGTCTTGGAGTAACCCTTGCGAGCGCGCTCCCAACTGTCGCCGTCTTTCACATACTTCGTGATGAGATTCTGGCGAAGCATTTTGATCAACGCCATCTGCGCGTTCGCGTATTCGAGCGGACTCGCCGAGAAGTCGTACCGACGAGCGAGAGGGTCGGGACCCAGCGTGTCTTCATCGGTGAGGTAGACATGCCCTGGCTCCCCAACTTTCGCGGCAACCTTCGCTGGATCCTTGTCGGTATAGCCGTACTCCATCGCCCACATGTCATAGGGCCCGATGCCAATCATCGTGTAATCGCCCTGTACACGGTCCTCGTCGACATTGAAGTTCGTCGCCATGTAATCCATGACGCTCGCGGCGAGCGGCTTCTTGCCCTTGAAATCAGCGCTGTTGATCTGGTCGAGAGTGTAGATACTCGAGCCCTTGAAGTTGTGGCGAAGGCCAAGGGTGTGCCCGACTTCGTGCGCCACAAGGTGCGCAACCTGCGGGCCCACGAATGACTCAGGCACACCATCAAGCATCTCCACATTCGGCGTCGCTGGATCGGCATTCAGGCCAATCGCACCGAAACTCTCGAGTGTCATGTTCGCAAGCGCCATGTCCATGGCCATGCCATGCGCGGCAAAGCACAGCGGGCTCGTGCACTTCTGCGGTTGCGAGCTAAACCAACGGTGCACCTCGCGCAACTCTGGGCTTGCGGCAAGCGCTGGATCTTTGCGGCTATCCGCTGGATCGAGATCGCCCTCGGCGGAACGAACTGCGCGCGCTTCCATCGCCGCTTGGCGATCACGCGGCGCGAGCAATTGAATGCGTGGGTCCCACTCCGCGTGCCGCTCAAGCCAAGTGAGCGTGTCGGCAGAAAGACTCTGCGCGGTATCCATTGGCTTCTCTTCGTACCAGTTGTAGAAGGCACGAATCCAGCCATCGGTGAGAACGATGTCAGCATCGAGAATCTGACCGGTATTGGGGTTCACGCGGCTCGGCCCGATCGCTGTCGACACATCGTTGTTGAGCCAACGAACGAAGTTGTAGCGCACATCTTCTGGGTCCTTGTCCATGTGCGCGCCGGTCAACTCATCCTGTTGATAGACCTCCACTGCATTGTCAATGCCGATCTGCTCAAACGCCTGATTCCACTGGAGAACACCGTCTCGCACATACCGGCGGTAACGCACCGGCACGGTGTGCTCGATGTAAAACACGATGGGTTCCTTTGGGGGCGAAAGCGAAAGTTTCGGATCGCGCTTCTCAACATTCCAGCGGTGGATGTAACGCTGCATGTTGGTCTCAGTGCCATAGAGACCGAGGTCCTTGAAGTCGGTCGTGAAGAACCCAATGCGATCGTCGGCAATTCGCGGCTTGTAGCTAGGATTGTCGGGAAGCTGCGAGATCGAATAGTGCACGGCCTTGAAGTTGCCGCTCGGATCCGGTGCTTCAACCGCCACTTCAAGATTTTGCGGGAAGCTCTTCAACTTCGACAGCTTCGCAAGTCGAGCGTTGAGACCGATGCCTGCGAGTTGCTGCGATTGTCCGACGAGCATCTGATCAAGGTCGATGACTGGTTGACCGTTGGGGCCGTTACAAACGATCGGCACTTCGAGGATCACCGAGTCAGTGAAGATTCGGCGGACCGAGTCCTTCGAAGTCTGCTCACCCGTCGAACGGACCTCAAGTTGTGGCTCGACGAGCGCGAGGCGATTTCCAAACTGGCGCCAGAACGCGTATCGCGCTGGTCCTTGAAGCCCGCTGAAAATCACGCCACCGGATGGCGTGGCTGCGAGGAGGAACTTCATCTTCTCCCAGCCGCGCGGGAGTTCTGCGAGTGCTTGGTCATCCTTCCGCTTCGCGTAGAGACCAAAGAGCGACTGCCCATCGGGAGTCGTCACAATTTTTTCAAAGTCCTTCGAAACATCTTCCCACTTGGGGAGGTCCTGCGCGGCGGCGAATGCCGCGATGAAGGTGGACGCAACGGTGAGGCTGAGGAGGACGGAACGCTGCATAGAAATGGCTCCTACTTCGAGAATGAACCCCGTTGACGAATGTCGAACTAGGGCGGATGAGGCCAACTGGCGCGCAAGCCTTCGCCTTTCGAAGGCAGGGACATGTACCCCTGCCGAGGCAGGCGGGTTCGTCGCGATCGGTTCTTGCGAGTGCGGCGACTGGCGCGTACCAAGGAGTCCGCTCAGCGTTGCGGGTTATCCGTACCGCGGCCCACGAAAACAACCCGCGGCCCTCGCAAGCGTGGCACGGGCACGGGGAGACCCACGAGGAAGGAATGTCGAAAGATCAGCCGCAGGCGCCCCATGCGTTCAGAAGCATCGCGAGATCCGCAGCGTCCACCGTGCCATCGGCGCTGAGATCGCCGCCCGCAGAACCGTCGGAATCCCAAACGTTGAGTAGTGCGGCAAGATCCGCTGCGTCCACGATCGCATCTCCATTGAGATCCGCCGCGCACCCGCTTCCGCCGCCACTCGAAAGCGTCACGAATTGATCGCCTGGAATCACTTCAAGGTTGACGAGCCGAGGTTCCGCAAGATTGGGGCCGCCGCCGAGACCGCCCATGATCTGATTTGACAAGTAGCCATGACCGCCGCCGTTGATCATCGCGCAGATCTTGATATCTCCAGACTTGTAACCGCCGAGTTGCGATAGCGGAATCGCGATTTCGATGCCGGTCGTGACGCCAGCGCCGTCGCCACCCTTGAAGCCGCCGGTGACTCCCAGGACATTGCTGTTGTTGAGACCCGCAGCGAATCCAGCCTTGGTCACGATCGCGCCCTTCGCGCCGGCAGCACCAGGTCCCGCAAATCCGCCAAGACCAAGGCCATCGGTCGGCATCGTCGCGAAGCTCACATACGTCTGTAGGACACCCGTACCAGGGTTCCCGCAAGTAAACGAAAAGAAGAAGTCCGCGGCGAAACTCGCGTCAAAGGTGAGGCCATTGCCAGTGCCGTCATCGCCCATGCGATTGAGACCGTTGAAGTCGACATCCGCGTTGTTGCCGAGGATGCGATTCTGTCCGCCAGCCACTGCATCGATGAAAATGTCGAGCTTGTTCCAGTTTGATTCGATGTTTCCCGCGCACAGAATGTAGAGCTTGCCCGCGTCGATCGACGCAGAGACAACATCGATCTCGGACCCGTTCGCCCAATCGAGCAGTGCGATGTTCGCGTCGCCAAACTGCGTCTGCGTGTTTTGCACACCCAGCGGCGCGCCGTACGCCTTATCCGCGCTGCCGTCAACGACGATTTGCGCGAGGGAAGTGGTAGCGAGCACCGGAATGGCGAGGAACAACAGGTGGCGCATCTTTCGAGACCTCAGGGATTAGGACTGACTTCGCTCCACGCACACGGAGCACACCAACACGAACGCCGCGAAGGAGCGGAGCCAATCGAAACATAACGCCTCTCCCCTTCCATGCGAACGAAAGTTCCGATTATTCCGCGGATTCTGACGCCCCAGGGCGAGGAGACCCTTAGCCCTTCCAACCCCACGCACTCAAGACGACAGCGAGGTCACTAGCGTCCACGATTCCGCTGTCATTTACATCCGCCGCCGCATTGCTGCTTCCCCACGCATTCAGCAACGCGGACAAGTCGGCTGCGTCCACCGCGCCACTGCCGTCCACATCGGCCCGGTTCCCCGTGGGCGGCGCAGCGCCCTGTGAAAAGACGACGCAGGAATACGCCCCGATGTTGAAGACTCCGCTTGCCCCGAGCCCATCCCATGGCGTCGCGTAGGTTGCGTCAAGGCCAACGGTTGTCGTGTTCGCAAACGAAGCGTCGTATCCATTCCAATCACTGTTGAAACGCACATGCCAATGACCATCGCGCGGAAATCCAACTCGGTATCCGTTCCGAGGAGTCGAGGACCAGTTCGTCACCACGATCGTGTCATCACCTTCGCCCCCTTTCATCCACCGGTGGTACGCCAAGATCTTCCAACCTTGATTCACATGGTGCACATTCGTGTGTGCTCCCGTGAGTCCGCGCGTGAGACCTGCGCTGTTCTTGCGAAGCGCGATGAGGTCCTTGTACATCGCGCGAATGCCAGAGTGGGTCGTCGCCTTCGTCCAATCCAGCGGGTCGGTATCCGCGAACCAACCGTCTTCAAGAAACTCCTGTCCCATGAAAAGCATTGGAATCCCAGGCGAAGTCATCACGAGGGCCGCGCCGAGCGTCGATCGTTTCTTCGAGTACCAACTCGCCGCGTTGCCCGGCCAAATCGACTCCGGCACGCGCGACTGACCATTCGCGACTTCATCATGACTCTCGGTGTACACCACCCGTTGGAATGGGTCGCCGTTGTACTGCGCGAGCACCGCGTTCTTCACCGCATGCATGTCACGATCGGCATCATTCGAAAGGATGCAGTTGTTGCGGATGGGCCAGTAGAACTGCGCGTCCCACTGAGCATCAAAGCCCGCGCCGCCCGCACCGGTGGATTTCGTGAGCCACTCGTTGTTGTCGAGGTCCTCGCAAATGGAGATTTTCCCCACGTTTCCAGCATTGACAGAATCGTTCACCCATTGCAGGAGCGACCATCCCTCAGGAATGTCTGGCCCAAACTGGTCAACCTTCCGGATGTACTTGGTGCCGTCGAGTCGATGCCCGTCGAGGCGAAACTCGTCGAGCCAGTACATCACATTGTCCCTCACAAACGAGCGCACTTCCGAACGCCCGTAATCAGGGCGCGTGTTGCCCCACGGCGTGTTTGCGCGCGAGTCTTGAAAAAAGTAGATACCGCCAAGGCCCTTCGTACTCCACGAGTCGTACTGCCAGAGATCGAGATCGTTCGGACCGAAGTGGCTGAAGACAAGGTCGGAGAGGACGGCGATCCCGCGAGCATGCGCGGCGTCGACGAATTCTTTGAGATCCGCCGGCGTGCCGTACGCGTTTTCGATTGCGAATGGATGCGAGTAGTTGTAGCCCCACGAAATGCTCTGTGGGAACTCACAGAACGGCATCAACTCCACCGCGTTGACGCCGAGGTCTTGGAGATAATCGAGTTTCGCCTTCGCTTCGTCGAGATTTGCAGGGAGCACAGCGTCGGAGGGTTGCCCGAATGTGCCAAGGTGCAATTCGTAGATGATGAGTTCATTCCAGTTCGCAATCTGAAATCCACTCGTCTGCCATGCGTAGGCCGAAGGCAGATACACGACCGAGCTCCCGACAGAGTTCGTGAGTTGCCGAGCGCGCGCGTCGTTCTTCCACACAGTCGCGCTCGGAGTGCTGATCACAAACTTGTACTGTGCGCCGGCGTAGACATAGTTGACATCGGTCGACCAATAGCCGTCGCCTTCGGAAGTGAGTGGATGTGCGGTGGGACTCCACGCATTGAACGAACCCGCGACGCGAACGGCGCTCGCATTGGGCGCCCACACGCGAAAGGTCGTTCCCGACGGTGCACCGCTAAACGGAATTGCGCCGATTCCTGGCCGCACAGAAACATCCGCGAAAAGCGAGGCGCAAGGAGGCAACAGCACGGATGCCGCCACAAGCGCGGCGCGGGCAGGAAGCCTAGAAGCGAATTGCGGAACAGTGATCGATGCACGCATGACGGGCGACTCTCGAAAAACTGAGACAACCCCGATCCTACTTCGATTCCGCGCCGGTTCCACCCAGTCGACTAGGAAATTTGACGCAGGCGGGGACATTTCTGCTCCCCGACCCCATGTCGGACGATGCTTGCATGCGCGCGAGCGGGAACACTGCGGTTCTATCTCGCCCTCGCGGCAATCTCGTACCACTCCGCTGGCATCGCATCCGCGAGATCTCCCGTCACGCTCATTGGCTTCTCGCCCTCAACCGATGTGGGTCGGAACGCGCCCATGAATACATACGGTTCCGTGCCGAAATCATCCTTTGTCATCCGCCGCACGAAGAGCCACATCGTGCCGATGCCGTCGCGGGATCGCACGATGTGCGCCCCATCGCCACTGCCGGGACTCGCGGAGGCTTGGCTCTGCCAGTGGAACACGGTTGGGCTAATCGCGTAGTCGCGATATCGCGTTCGCTCGGTAAAGGAGTCAGCGTCCTTCTCGAGCGTGACGAGCATGATGTACGCCGAGTGATGCTTGATCCATGCGACACCACCTTGGGGAGTGGAGCGCCATATCGTGTCTGAGCCAAACGCTGCGAACAATTGCCGCCGCGTGTAGACGCGATGCAGGGCGAGCGGAACTTCGGCTGGTGGCAGAGTCCTCGAGGGCAATGCAAGGCCTGTGACTCGAGTCGAAATCGCGTCAAGCAGAGACCTCAACTCGCTGCGCAGTAGACGATTCTCGCGCAGCTCCGTCGTCACGTCCTCCGGGGATGGCGGACTTTGCAACTCTCGACAGGCACACCGTCGCCTTACTCCCCCTCTTCGAAGAAGTCGTTGTCGATGCGATACTGCCGGTACACGCGCGACTCGGCGACGCCGAGACCGCAGTCGACCATGAGTGAGACGAGTTCGGCACCGTCGATCAGCCGAAGTTTCATCGGCTGCACATTGCGCGCGTAATCCATGGCGTCTTTAGTAAACTCGCCGCTCGTGATGAACACGCCCTTCTGCGCCCTGCCGTGCATGGCTCCGACGAACTTCTGAAGTTCGGGTCGCCCGACCGTGTTCTGCCAACGCTTCGCCTGCAGATAGATCTGCCCGAGCCCGAGGCGATCTTCCTTGAACACGCCGTCCACGCCGCCGTCACCGTGCCCTCCGCCAAGCGCGCGACGCACTTCACGTCGGATGATCCGTAGCCGAGTTTCACGACGAGTTGCTCGACGAGATACTCAAAGCGGAACGGAGTCATCGCCGCGATTCGCTCAGCCAAATCATCTTCAACGAGTCGGCGCAGTTGCGTCTCAAGCCGATCCATAACTTCGTCCATCGGCTCGGAAGGACTGGTCGTCGCGGCTGCCCCCATCTGCTGCGCGCCAAGGGCATCCGTGGATTCCTTGGGACTCTGGTACTCCTGAAACTTGTTGAACGCGGGAATCTCTTGCAGGCCAGCAATTCTCAATCGATCTGGATGGGCTGTGAGAAGGGCTCGGCCGAGGTCGGTGATGACATAGGTTGCTCGAGCAGGTCTGCTGATCAACCCCGCCTTGTATAGATAGGTCTGCGCCCATCCGACTCGGTTGCGGAAGACGGTCTGGATACCGGATGGGAGGCGCGTCGCCAATGCTTCATCCGTCAGGCTGAATTGGGTTGCGAGCTTGGCGTAGACCTCGGAGCGAGAGAGCTGGCCTTAGTCTGCCAACAATGCCAAGAACGGTCGAAAGAATTCATAAAACGGTGGAACAGGCATCGAGGCTCCGGATTGGAATCATGGGCTTAGACAGACCGAGAATACTTCACTCACTCCACCACCGCGGTCGTCGACTCGAAGTTCGCGAGGAACCGTCCGCGGACGACACTGAAGATCACGCCTCCGTTTTCGATTTCGACGCCGGGGAGGAAGTCTTCGTCAAGCGCGCGGAGAATCGCTGGCAGTGCCGCGTCGTCGATGGGACTTCCCTCGAGCACGATCACTGTTCCGACGACTTGTCCGTTCGCAAGGTGATGAAGGTCTACCGCGATGGCGTCTTTGCCTTCGCATTGCCCGAGCATGCGTTCGCTCGAATTCGTGCGAAGCGTCCGCGACCAAACAATCTCGACTTCCGTGTTTGACTTAGACATAGTCCCATCCCTTCAACAGTAGATAGCTCGCCGTCGAACCGCAGCCAAGGAGTACGCCGCCCATCGCAAGCATCGGCACGCATCCACGACTTGTTCGGTAGCCCATGCCCGTGCCTGGAATTCCAAAGGTCGAGTACTTCCTTCCGGTCGCAGACCGACCGGTGCGGAACCCTCGACCGCCGACGCTCCAGCCCACTCCTGACTTCGAGAAGTTCAACCGAAACGGGCCAAACCCTGCGCTCCGCCGAAAGAAGAATCCCATGATGCTCGCCGTTCCCTTTCAGTGTTTTTTCAGCCGCTCAGTCTCCGAGTGAACGAATCCAGATGTTCCGGAAGCGCAGCGGATCGCCGTGATCCTGAATCGAGATCGGCAACTTCGCGGCATGCGCGGAGTATGCAGCCTTCGCGGCGTGCGCGGTCGCTCCCTTGATTTCGCGGTGATTTTGCACGAGCACGCCATTGAGTAACACCGTCATGGTGCCTGCCTTCTTCAAGGATCCATCCGAGTTGAAGCTCGGTGCGTCGAAAATGACATCGTAAGAGTTCCACTGCCCGTTGGGCTTGCATGCGTTCACGAGCGGCGGGTACTGCCCGTACATCGCGCCGGCCATGCCGTCGACGTATGTCTTGTTGGGATTTGAGCCGAGAATCTGCAACTCGTATCGACCCATGAAGAAGATGCCACTGTTGCATCCGTGCTGACCTTCGCACTCGCAGCTCTCTGGCACCATCCACTCGGCATGAAGTTGGCACGAGCCGAATGAGTCCTTCGTCTGAATGTTGCCCGCGCCCTTCGGCACGCAGAGTTCGCCATTCTCGACTATCCACTTGCACGCGCCGTCGCCGGACTGCAATGCCGACAAATCACTCCCCCCAAAGAGCACCTTGGCATCGCTCGGCGCAGAGCAACATGCACCAACAGTGACGAGTGCTGGTTGTGGCCTCGCGCGATCGTGCACCCCCCACTCCTTGCCTGCATCCTGCCAAGGCGCGAAGGCGAGGAGTCCTGCACCGGCAACGGCGAGCGAGACGGTCATGCAAACGGCAGGGCGGACGGCGGGGAAGAGACGGCAGTGCATGCGGGAGCTCCTTCAGCTTCGAGCGAGCAATGGGCGCGACCAGCAGAAAGGCTGGCGCGTGCTGCATTATGCTCTGCGAGTTCCACCTTGGGGTTGCTCTGTGCCGAAGAATCTTGCGAATGAGGGTTGCCCATGATCCCGAGACCACCCATTCACCGCATCTCGCGACTCGCCGACTTTCACATGATCGACGGCAGTGGCACAATCTTCGTTGCGCGCGCGTTCGAACTCGCGCATGCGTGCTTGGCGGAATTCCTCGCGGCGCACAATCTCGGCCTTGATCGCATGACGCGCGGCGAGACAGCCCCGATGCCAATCGTGCAAGCGCAATGCGACTTTCATGCGCCACTCCGCGTGGGTGAACAAATCGAACTCGAACTTCGGTGCGAGAAAATCGGCGAAACTAGTCTCACGATCGAATGCACCGCGCGCGTGCACGGGGCAATCCGATTCACCGTGCGACAGGTGCATGTCACCATCGATTCCGCAACGGGCCGTCCGATCACCGTCCCAGCAGTGATTCGGCAAGCGTTCTCCCCAACACGCGCGACGGTTTGAGCCACTCGCGCCACTCGGAAGGCCAAGGAAGAATCGCCTTCGGAAGTTCGTGCGGCGCGAGGCACTCGCGCAGTTCATCCCGCGAAACTGCGCGCGGCGCATCGACGAATGCGACGCCGATCCTTCCCCACTCCGCATCCGCGACATCGACAAGCATGGCGTTCCGAACGCCGGCGAGCCCGAGCAGTGCGCGTTCCACGCTCTCCGGTTGCACGAATTCGCCTCCCGACTTGAACGACAATCCAATCCGACCCTCGACGAGCAAGCGACCATCGTCGGTGATGCGACCGCGATCCCCCGTTGCGAACCCTCGGGCCGTCGACGGGTTACAGATGGCACCGTCGGCGAGATACCCATCAAACACGGTTTCGCCCCCCACGAGGATTTCACCATCGTCGGCAATCGTGATCCGCACTCCATCGAGTGCATGCCCAGCGTCGGCGGCCTCGTGATGCGCATGTGCAACCGAGGTTGTCACCTGTGATGCACACTCAGTCAAACCATACGTCACCACCAGCGGAACTCCAAGTTGCAATGCATGAGTGCGCAGTGACGCCGCGCTGGCTCCGCCTCCGAGGAGGACTGCTTTGAGCGAACGGAATCGCGCAAGCTTTGCTCCGTCCGATTCGTGCTCCGCATCATGAAGGAGTCGATAGAGCTGTGTTGGCACGAGCGAGCAGTGTGTAATCGACGCATCAGCGCAGAGCGACTCCACCAACGCGCGCCCGCCGACAGCGCGTCCCCCTGCGATTCGCGCTCGTAAAAATGCGCCGAATCCGCCGACATGATGCAGTGAGAGCGGCACGAGCCAATTGTCCGTGGGGCCGAACGCCGTGCGCGCGTTCGCTCGGCGCGCGTTCGCGAGTAAGGCGCGCGCAGAGAGCTTCGCCAATTTCGGTTCCGATCCGGCGGACCCGCTCGTTGCGAACAGACAACTCGCGCTCTCAGGCAGCGCATCCAAGTCAATCTCCGAACACGCTGGCAATCGCGATTCGGGATCAACAATCGTCAGCGCATCGCGCAATCCTCCACATCGCTCCACTCTCTGCGCGCACTCCGAAATCCGTTGCGGCGCAAGCAGCGCAACACACGCGCCCCGTTGCCAGGACGCAAGTACGGCGTCAAACACCCGTTGGGAAGGCAGCCCAGCCAGGCCGACAATCTCTGGACGCACGCTCATCGAAGCGCCTCAATCACCGCATCGTCAAGTTGAGGCAGCGGCGAAGTCTCCATCCATTCACCTTCCATCGCGGGTGGCGTTGCGAGATCACGCGCATACAAGTCTGCCGTACCGAGTCCGTGTGCAGAGTCGGCGTTGGGATCGAGTTGCGATGCAACGATCGCGGCAGCGCGCAACGCGAAACTGGAGTCATAGGCGGTGGAGCAAATGGCACGAATGCCGCGCTCGTGAGCGAGTCGCGCATGACGAAGAGAACGATCAATGCGCCCCACGCAAGAGAGTCGAACGACGTGGGCGCAGACCGACGGGGCGAATGCAATCGCGTCAGGAATTCCTTCGCCGCGCATCCACTCCAAAATGGTCTCGTCCAGTGCGATGGACATCCCCGTCTGGTTCGCGAGTGCTTCGAGCTCCCACGGATTGACGAGTGGATCTTCGAGGTACTCCACGCGATCCGCATCGATGCCTTGACACAACTCGACACAGGCAGCGAGCGACATGCCGCGGTTCGCGTCGAGCCGCAATCTCGCATGAGGCTCCATGGCCGCAAGCAGCGCTGCAATGCGGCGACGATCCACCTCGATGGATTCGCGTCCGACCTTCGCTTTCACGCTCGATCGGCTGTCGAACGCCCCGTCCCGTGCCAGTGCCTCGATGTCCCCCACTCCGCCCTGCACAAATGCCGCGACGCGAATGCGGTTGCGCGCAGGAAACAGCATCCCACGGAGGTGGAACTCCGCCATCGAAACGGCGAAGTCTGCGCTCGGAATCCCCAGTGGCAGCATGGAGGTGCAGAGCGAACTCCAGAACTGCAATCCGGAGAGTGCTTGATCAAGAGTCTCGCGATGGGTCCCTCGAAGGGGAGCGCAAACTCCGAACGCGCGCCTCTCATCCGCGTCGAGGAGTTCAAGGAGTGCCACCGATCGCGTTTCCTCCTGCATCGCGGCGCGCCCCTGCACACTGAGCGGAAGTTGCAAGAGATGCGTCAACGCGCGTCGCATACCGAACCCACTCTGGATGACTTGGAGATCATGTCAACGCCCAACCAAGGCTCACGGCAGCGCCTGTGAGATACAACTGCAATCCAAATCCACCTAACGCAGCGTTCAGCGACGCGCCGCGGTCACCGCGTGCCACCATCAACACACTCGGAACGGAGACAATCGCCATCGTCGTTCCCGCAAGGACACCTCCAGGCGCATCCGCAAGCAGCCACGACGCGATCGGAAGAACCGCCGCCACCACCCAACACGCCAGAATCTCGAGCCGCGTAAACCGACTGCCGAAGCGCACCGCAAGCGTTCGCTTTCCAACCGCACGATCTTGGTCGATGTCACGCAGATTGTTCGTTGCGAGTAACGCCACCGCCAGCGCGCCCGGAACGACGCCCATGATCGCGGGCGCCATACGCCATTCCCCGAGTGCCGCGGCGTAGGTGCCCGCAGTGGCGAGGGGTCCAAAGCAGACGAAGACGAAGAGATCACCCAGTCCCAAGTACGCGAGTGGCCGAGGACCGCCCGTGTAGAGCAGTGCTGCGACTGCGCCGAACACCCCGATCCACGCGAACTCCGCTCCCCGTGATTGCGCAAGAAACATCGAAGGAATCGCCGCCGCGACGAGGACAAGCACGATCGCGACACGCATCCGTGCGGGCGTGATGACTCCGGAAGCAACGGCGCGAGTGGGACCCAATCGCGTGGGGCCATCTGCGCCTCGCGCAGCATCACAGAGATCGTTGGCGAAGTTGCTCGCCACTTGGAGAAGCGCCGCACCGGCAAGGGCCGCGAGCGGAAATCGCCAGTCAAACTGATGCACCTCGTCAAGACCAAGCACAGGCAGCGAATCACGCCACGCAATCGCCGCGCCGATCATGCACGGCGCGAGCGACGCACCCAAAGTCTTGGGACGCGTCGCGGAAATCCAAGAATGCAGTGAAGCGTGAGTCGCAGCCATGACTTAGGGAGCAAACTTGCGGAAGTCTGGCGGACGCTTTTCGAGTTGCGCATCACGCCCCTCCTTCGCCTCGTCAGACATGTAGTAGAGCATTGTCGCGAGGCCGGAAAGCTCCTGAAGACCCGCCTGCCCATCGCAATCGGCATTGAGCGCTGCCTTCAATGCCCGAATCGCGGTTGGCGAATTCGCGTTCATGTCGCGGCACCACGCGACCGTGACCTCTTCCAGTTCCGCGACTGAAACAATCGTGTTGATGAGGCCCATTTCGAGTGCTTCTCGGGCGGAGTAACTGCGGCAGAGAAACCACATCTCGCGCGCCTTCTTCTGCCCAATGATGCGCGCCATGTAGCTCTCTCCATAACCGCCATCGAATCTCCACATCT
>SXUJ01000031.1 GCA_005790565.1 Planctomycetia bacterium | reverse complement strand
GGGTCCGCGCACGCTCGATCTCGACATCATTCTCTTTGGCGCGCAGGTCTTTGAGGAGCCGGATTTTCGGGTCCCGCACCCGCGCTTTGCAGACCGCGCGTTTGTCCTTGCCCCATTGGCCGAAATCGCTGCTTCCGCGACGGATCCCCTGACGGGTCTGTCGGTAGAATCTATCCTCCGGTCCGTTTCCGGCCACGATGGAGTGGTGCGGATCGGACCACTCTTCCCCAGCGACGATTGACGAGTCGCAAGAAAGATCGACATGAAAATTGTGATGGCATCCCTTCTCGCATGTAGCGCGCTCATGAGTTCAAGCGCGATGCACTCTGCCTACGCGCAAGAGGGTGAAGCCCCTCCTGATGTTGCCCCCGGAATCACGCTTCCGGAGGCGCCAGACTTCGCGAGCAGATTCACCGATGCGATGAAGACTCCCGAAGCGCTCGCCGGTGGCGAGGCTGCCCTGAAGGCGGCTGCAGAGGCGTACGCATCGGCCAAGGCCTATGAGGACACCATCACGATGACCGTCGCGATGGGCGAACGCAAGGAATCGCAGTCGTTTTCGATCTCCCGTGACAGCAATGGCACGCGATTGAATCTGCAATCACTCATCATCACGGCGATCGGCGAGAAGATTTTCATCGAGACTGAAGAAGTACCCGACAAGTTCGTGGGATTTGCCATTGAGAAGTCGATGCTCGACACGCTCACCACGAACCTGCCTGGCTTTGATGTTCCATTCCCGCGCTTGATCGTGGACACCAAGGCTGAGGGAGCCGCTCGGATGCAGGGCGCATTCCTTGATGCGCCGAAGCTGACGGCGTTTGATGCGGCAACGAATGCCCTGTATTTCACGAGTGAATCTGGTTCTGACGCCGTCGTGACGATGGACGCGGCAACGCACTTCTTCAAGAGCGCGGAGTACGGCTTTACTCCTCCTGGAGCCCCCGCAGGTTTCAAGGTCCCCATCAGCGTTTCGTTCGCGCCATCCACTCCGGCAGCGCTCGCGAGTGCGATTGCATTCAGCGCGGGCACGCGTAAGGAAGTCGATAGCGTTGAAAAGCTCGCCCCGACACCATTCGAGATCGGGTCCTCGATTCCGGATGCCACCTTCAAGCAGTTTGATGGAACCGCCGTCCAACTCTCCTCGATGCAGGGCAAGGCGGTCGTCATGGATCTTTGGGCCACCTGGTGTGGTCCGTGTCGCAAGGGACTCCCCTTCATTGGTAAGTTCGCGGATCTTGTGAAGGACGACGCGAAGATCCTCGTCTTCGGCGTCAACACGCTTGAGAATGCGAAGGGCGACGAGCAAGTTGCCGTGGCAAAGAAGTTCTGGGATGACCAGAAGTTCACCTTCCCATGCCTTCTCGATGATGGCACCTTCTTCAAGACCTTCGGAGTCGGTGGCATTCCGCTGACGATCGTCATCGCGCCCGATGGCACGCTTGCCGCCAAGCACGAAGGCATTGATCCCAAGAATCTGGAAGGCATCATCACCGAACTCAAGAACGAGTGCGACAAGGCACTCGGTCGCCCAGTTGCGGCAGCACCCGCCGCGCCGGTGGCTCCCGCCGGTTCGTAAGCGTCGTTGACCGAGCATTCACGGGCCGAGCGAGTCATCGCTCGGCCTGTTCCATTGGTACGGTTGTGACATTTCGAGTGCAGTTTGCGCCATCGGGCTTGCAACTCTCGCGCGACGCGGGAGAATCCCGCGCATGCTCTTCTTCGCTCGGTGCTCGCCCCTCGTCGTGCTCGGTTACGCACTTGGCTTTCTCGAACCGAGGGCTTCGTGCTTTGCTCAAACGCAAGCGGAACCGCCGCCGCGAGCGCCTGAGAGCAAGGAAGAGTTTGAATCGCGACGGGCGAGCGAACGCGCACGGGCAGAAGCGCTCTTGAAGTCTGTCATGGAGGCATATCGCACCTCACCGAGCCTCGATATCTCCACGACGGTGACGATTGGTGCGCAGGGTGCACTGGCAGGAGCGGAGGCGAAGAGTTCGACGGCGGATTTTCAGTTCGCGCCCAATCGCGAGGGAGTGCTCGCCTTCAATGGCTACACACTTCACCTCCGCAAGGGAATGATCCGCGCGTTTCACACTTTCAACAAAGATGCCTATGTCGAGGCGGGCGATGATGGAAGTCCGTTCTACGCGCTGTTCAACGCGTTTGGAGACCTGCCTTTCATTGAACTCGCGCTCGCGTTGGGAGAGGACTCGGTTGAAGATGTTTGCATGCAGCTTCTCTCGCACACGCCCGATGTCACGCCCTCGCTTGTCGAAGAACACAAATCAGCTCAAGGCAGTGTGGAGTCGCTCCATCTGTTTCTCGAGGCGGATGGCCAGCGCGTGGTGATGGTGGTTGACCCTGTGACAAAGCTCGTTCTGCGTTCGACGGCCACGGTCACGCAAGGCGATGAAACCGAAGAGGGCACGGCGCTGAGCTGGACCGCAACCTCCTCCATCGCACGCAGCGACGACGCGATCGATGCGTCGGAACTCTGGCCCGAAGTCGGGGCGCGGCAGAAGGTCGATGGATTGCAATCCCTTGTCAAGCGCGCACCTCGACCCTCCGACGGTGATGGCGCAGAGATCGATTCACCTTCAGGTGCTGCGCCACCGCCAGCCAATGCGCCGAAAGTCGGCGACACGGCACCCTTGTTCGACCTTCCGCGATTGACCGAGGGTTCCTGTGCGCTGAAGTCGCTGCAGGGCAAGTTCGTCTTGCTCGATTTTTGGGCCACATGGTGTGGACCATGCCGTGCCGCGATGCCCCCCATGACAAAGATGCTGTCCGAACTCGAAGGTCGCGTCGTGGGTGTACTTGTCAATGCTGGTGAGCAAGGCCCGATCGAGGATCGAAAGTCTCGCATCCGCGAGGTGTTCAAGGTCGCTGAAGTGCCGCTCGAAGGGGCGCGGGCGGAAATCGCGGTCCTCGATCTCGATGGCGCTGCTGCACGCAGTTTTGGTGTGCGCGCGTTTCCAACCATCTTCTTGATTTCGAGGGAGGGAATACTTCTTGGGCGTTGGGAAGGCTGGTCCAAAGTTGCGGAAAATGAGATTCGTGCGCTCGTCGCAACCGAAGCAGTTCCGCCAAAGGGCGGCGCTTGAGTTCGTCGGTCAGCCTTCCGTTCGCGCAAGACCGAGAGGGCGTCGATAGCGAGCGCCTCCGCATTCGCGCGCTCCTCGTTGGAAAGGCGCAAGGGGAGGTGCTCTTTGGTCGTCATGATCGGATGCTCTATGCGACTGACGCAAGCATCTATCAAGTCGAACCCATAGGCGTTTTTATTCCTGCGAGCGTGGAAGACGGGGTACTCGCTGCGAGGGCGCTCGCCGCGGCAGATGTGCCGATCCTTCCGCGCGGAGGTGGAACGGCGCTCGCAGGGCAGACGGTGAACCATGCTGTCGTCATCGATTTCTCCAAGTACTGCCGTGGCATCGGCGCGTTTGATCCCATCGCGCGCACGGTTGAAGTCGAACCCGGAGTCGTGCTCGATCAGTTGAACGCGTTTCTCGCGCCGTTTGGATTGATGTTCGGTGCGGATGTCGCGACGAGTTCGCACGCCACGATTGGCGGGATGATTGGCAACAACAGCGCGGGCGCGAATTCGATTCTCTACGGGCGAACGGTGGAGAATCTGGAAGCGGTTGAAGTGCTCCTTCCCACCGGCGAGCGGTTGTGGTTGACGGAAGGCGGGGCGGAACACGATGTCCTGCAACGGCGGATCGCCCAGGAACTGACGGGCATCGTTCGGAGTGTTGAGCGCGAGATTGACGCGCGCATCCCGAAGATCCTTCGGCATGTCGACGGATACAACCTCGACCTCTTCCTCGTCCAACTTCGGGCATCGTCGGAGGGAACATTTGATCGTGTGAACCTCGCGCACCTTGTTTGTGGGAGCGAGGGAACACTCGCCATGACGCTGCGCGCTCGGTTGCGGCTTGTCGAAAGACCAAAGGAGCGGGCGCTACTCGTCTTCGGTTTCCCCTCCGTGCAGGAGGCGCTTGCGCCACTTCAGACCATACTCGAGTCAGCACCAGCGGCCGTCGAGCTTGTCGATGATGTCATTCTTGGGGTCGCACGCGAGAACGCGGAGTACCGCGCGTATGTGGAACTCATGCCCACACCGAATGAGGGGCCCCTTGGCGCGGTGTTGTATGTGGAGTACTTCGGCGCAAGCTTCGCCGAGGTTGATGCGAAGGCGGACTCACTTCGGGCGCGCTTTCCAGACCTCGCGTTTCGTCGTGCCAAGAGTGCCGCCGAGCGCCTCGATCTCTGGAAGTTACGCAAAGCCGGCGAGCCGCTGCTGCATGCGTTGCCAGGCGCACGAAAGCCTGTGACTTTCGTGGAAGACACCGCGGTGGATCCCGCGCGTCTACCGGAGTTCGTCGAGCGATTCCGTGCGATCGTGACTGCGCACGGCACGGAGGCGGCGTACTACGCACACGCATCTGTGGGTTGTTTGCACATTCGGCCACTCATCGCGATTGAGAACCCGATCGATCGCGCCAACATGCTCGCGATCGCCGAGGCAGTCGCGGACCTCGTGGCAGAGTTTCAAGGCGCATTGTCGGGAGAGCACGGCGATGGGCGAGTTCGTTCGCCACTGCTTGAGCGCGTCCTCGGCGTCGCGCTCTGCGATGCGTTCCGCGCCGTGAAGGCAGTGTTCGATCCTCGCGGCATCATGAATCCTGGCAATCTCGTCGTGACAGCGCCAAGTTCGTTGATGTTTGAGCACTTGCGGGTGGACGCGCTCGGGCGCGAAGCGGCGCACCATGAGACCGCGACATACTTCGATTTCTCGGCGCAGGATGGATTGCAACACGCCGCTGCACAGTGCAATGGTGCGGGGCTCTGTCGACGGCTTGAAGGCGGGACCTCGATGTGCCCGTCCTACCGCGTGCTCAAGGACGAACGCCACGCGACGCGCGGACGGGCGAACGCATTGCGCATCGCGTTGTCCGAGGGAGCGGTGCCTGGAGGTCAATCCAAGGTGGGCGATCCGGAAACGCACGCGACGCTCGATCTCTGCCTCTCCTGCAAGGCGTGTAAGACGGAGTGTCCGTCCGGAGTGGATCTCGCGAAACTAAAGGCGGAGTTCCTCGCGCAGAGCTACAAGGCGACGGGCCGCATTCCTCTCGCGACGCAAGCATTCGGGCGCGTCCGACAGACACTGGCGCTCGCCTCGAGATTTTCCACGGTGCTTGCGCCATTCATGCAGACTCGGCTGGCGCGACAGATCGCAAGCTGGCGACTCGGGATCGATGTGCGGCGCAGTCTTCCGCCTGTCGGCGCATCCCTCTTCGGTTGGTTTGGAAAGCGAGCGACGCGCAGGCGTGAGCGCACGGTCATCCTTTTCGGTGATTGTTTCGCCGGATACAGCGAACCTGAGATTGGGCGAAAGGCTGTGGCGCTGCTTGAAGCATTTGGCTATCGAGTGGTGCTCGCCGATGTCGGATGCTGCGGACGAAGCCTCATTTCGAACGGAATGCTGGAGGAGGCTACGCGGGTTGTCGCGCACGCGTCGAAGGCATTGCTCGACCTGATGGAAGGCGTGGATGCAGAGTGTGTCTTGGTGCTCGAACCGAGTTGCGCTTCGGCGATTCGGGACGATTGGATCGAACTCGGTGTCTTGGGCAACGCGCAAGAGAAGGCGCAGCGCCTTCAGCTCGCGAGGCAAACGCGTCTTGTCGAAGAGTTTCTCGATGAGAGGTGGGATTCGCATCCAACTCGGCCGGTGATTCCTGAGGCGCATGACGAGGTGCTTCTCCATGCACATTGCCATCAGAAAGCGCTGTGGGGTGCGGCGTCGAGTGCGCGCTTCTTACGAAGGATTTTCGGCGCTCAGTTGCGTGTGCTTGACACGGGTTGTTGCGGCATGGCGGGGAGTTTCGGGATGACTGAAGCGCATTACGATCTCTCCCTCGCGATCGGCGAGGATCGACTTTTTCCGCTTCTGCGCGCCGTGCCGGATGCAAGCGTGTGCGCGTCAGGCGCGAGTTGTCGGCATCAGATCCATGATGGGGTCGGTCGCGTGGCTTTGCATCCGGTTGATCTCGCCTACCGTGCGCTCCGGCTTGAATCACTGCTAGACTTCCCATCATGAGTTCAATCGCGAACATTCCACTCCCGCTCGATGAGGCGGCGCTCGCAGACTTCGCCGCCGCGCGCATCCTGCTGGTCGATGACAATGTGCAGAATGTTGAGTTGATGCAGGCGTACCTTGAAAGTTTGCCTTGCAAGATTCTGACCGCTCGCGACGGGCAGGAAGCGATCGAAACGGTGCACCGAGAGCGTCCGGAGATGGTCCTGCTCGATGTCATGATGCCGAGGATGTCGGGCTTCGATGTCTGCCGAAAGATCAAGAGCGATCCATCCTCGCGCGACACGACTGTCATCATGGTGACCGCGCTTCACGAAGTCGGGGATCATGAACGGGCGGTCGAGTGCGGAACGGATGACTTCTTGACCAAGCCTGTGAACAAGCTCGAACTTCTCACCCGAGTTCGCAGTTTGCTCCGTGTGGCGATTCTCAAGAGGAAGCTCGCCGCAGCGCTCCGAGCGTAGCGTTGGATTATTCGACACTCGTGTGGGCTTCGTCGACACTCGCTGCAGGGCGTGGTTGCGATTGGTCGATCATAGGGAAGCCATGACCGAACTCGAACGACTCATCGAAAACATTCGCGACCTGAATCCATCTGTGAGCGCGGAGTGGCTCGGACGATTCTCCGAGTTAGATCTATCGCATTACCTCGAACACCTTCGGGTGCTTTCGCTCCCGCGCGGAAGTTCTTGGGAGCGCCGCGATGACCTCCCGGCAATCTCCGCCTACGAAGCGGCGTGAGGAGGTTGCGTGGCACTGGCGTCGGCGAATGGTGCCGAAGCGTCCGTGACTTCGCGCAACTCGAGCGCGATTGGTCCATCAAGGTCATTCTGACTGGCACTCACTCGGCCTTGCCGCATGAGTTCAAGGACCGCGAGGAAGAGGCCAATGCGCTCGCTGCGCGTCCTTCCTTCGAACACCGTCGAGAGTTCGAGCTGCGAGCCACTCGCGCGGGTGAGCCGATCCATGAGATCGTCTTGGTGCAGTGAGATCGGCGTGTCGTCGTATTCGACCGCATGTCCTTCGAGCCTGCCGAAGTCCACCGCCGCGCTGATTCGTTCATAGGCGGTGACGAGGTCGAGAAGGTGCAGTTCGTCGAGTTCGAAGTCCTCCATCCACGCGTCATCTGATTCCAGATTTTCCGCAGGCGCGAGTTCGCTCGCTCGCCCGCGCACCCGTCCGCGCTGCGCCCAGTCTCGGCGGCGCGCTTCCAGTTGCCCCGCAAGCGTGCGAAACTTCTGGTAAGCGAGGAGTTGTTGAATCAACTCGCGCCGGGGGTCAAGGCCGGTTTCGGTACGAGAGAGAGTGGAGGCGTCGTCCTCGGCCTGCTCGATGGGCGCGAGGGCGCGGGACTTCAACTCAACGAGCGTCGCAGCCATGACAAGAAACTCTCCCGCGAGATCGATGTCGACGCGGCTCAATCGGCGAACATAGTCGAGGTACTGTTCGGCAATGCGATGGATGGGAATCTCTTGGATGTCGACTTCCGCTCGTCGAATCAGGAACAGAAGGAGGTCGAGCGGGCCTTCGAAGGCGGGGAGTCGGACATTCCAATCATCTTGCGACATTGGATCGGAGCGTACCAATTTCGCCTCCTTGCGTCGGCGCGTGGGCACGCCAGCGAGCGTTCTTGGACGATGCGCTAAACTCTCACCCATGGGCGCGTCTTCAAGCGATCAAGTTGCCTTGCCTCCTCTCCAACTGCAGGCGGAGCGCAGATTTCTCGCCGATGCGATGCTCGCCGAGTCGAGCGCGATTGAAGCACTGGCCAATCAAACGGTCGCTGGAACGGTGGGCTTCTCGGCGGCGCTCGATTTGATGGATACCTGCCGAGGGCATGTTGTTGTTTCTGGGATGGGAAAGTCCGGTCTGATCGGCATGAAAATCAGCGCGACGCTTGCGAGCCTTGGGCAACCTTCGCACTTTGTCCACCCCGCGGAAGCGGTCCACGGAGACCTCGGGCGACTTCGCGGGGAGGATGTGGTGCTCCTGCTTTCATTCAGCGGCGAGACGGCTGAGGTTGTTGCGCTTGCGAGCATTTTGAAGGCAGACGGAGTCGCGCGCATCGGCATGAGTGGACGAAAGGATTCTGCTCTCGCGCGCAATTGCAGCGTGCATATCGACCTTGGCGATGTGATTGAAGCGTGCCCGCTCAACCTCGCGCCTACTGCTTCGACGACGGTGATGCTCGCCGCGGGCGACGCGCTCGCGCTCGGATTGGCGCGTCGGCGTGACTTCAAGGCGGACGATTTCCACAAGCATCATCCTGGCGGCATGCTCGGTGCAGGATTGCGACCGATTGTGGAGGTGCTGCGCTTCCGCGTGGGCCAAAACCTCGCGACCGTGAGCGAAGCCCTCTCTGTGCGCGAGGCACTTGCGCATGCGGGGGAAGGGCGTCGAGCGGGAGCGGTGATGTTGGTCGACGCGACCGGGAAACTTTCTGGCATTCTCACCGACGGAGATCTGCGCCGACTCGTGAATTCGCACGGAGCAGCGGCGCTCGACCTTCCTCTCCGTGAGGCGATGACCCGTCACCCGATCGCGCTCCCGGTCGACGCGCTCGTGCGAGACGCTGTGCAACTCGTCCGCGAACGCCGACTCGACGAGGTCCCCGTCGTGGATTCGAATGGACATCCGGTCGGCCTTGTCGATGTCCAAGACCTTATCGCGATGCGCGTCGTGCGAGAGTCGTGAGCACCTCTTGCACCGCTTTGGCGAGTGTGGTCTCGTCGGAAGCGTGCATTGAACTGAGGGTGAGGTCATCTTTGGATGGCGGATCGCAAGCATCATCGCCTGCCGCGCTCGAACCGCCGCCAACAAAGACCCCCACGAATTGCGCCTCGCTGATGAGCGCGCGTGCAGCTTCGCGGACTCCCGCATCTGGCGCTGAGAATGCAGCGAGCACGAGGAGGCCCGCCTGATTGAGAGTCTTGGCGACCTCCATGGCGCGACGGACATTCTCAGATCGATCAACCCGACTAAATCCAAGGTCGCGTGAGAGTCCTTGCCGCATCTCGTGCCCATCGAGCACGATGGAAGTCTGGCCAATGTCAAACAAGGCGCGTTCGACCGCTCGCGCAAGTCTGCTCTTTCCTGCACCACGACCACCGAAAAAGAGCACGGTGAGTGGTGCCGCACCGAGTCGAGTGCGTCGCTCCGCGGCCGTGACGGTCGAGGGTTGCACGGACATCTCGCCACTCTTGGGCGGCGCGTTCCAATTCGTGGGAGCATCGCGGCGACTGCGAAGCATGAGCGCGCCGGCGGTTTGGTTCGTCAATCGGTCAATGAGAATTGCAGCGCCCGTATCGCGATTCTCGTCGTAACTGTCGAAGATGAGCGGCTGATCGCTTTCCATCGTGATCGCGCCGATTTCGTTGAAGGCGAGCGTTGTTGCGGCATTCGCATCCAGTGTTTCAAGATCGAGCCGGGAGAGCACGCGGGTGACCGTCGCCCGTACCGTGTGCACGCCGTGCTTCAGTAAGTACTCCTTGCCACTTACGAGCATCGACGCGTCATCCATCCACACGCAGGTCGCATGAAACGCATTCGAGATCGTCGGCTCCGCGTGCGCATGCACCAGCATGTCCCCGCGCGCGAGGTCGATTTCGTTGGAGAGGGTGATCGTGATGGCCAGCGGCGATTGTGCGACGGAAAGATCGCCGTCCATCGTGACGATGCGCGCGACGCTCGTCGTACGCCGAGAGGGAAGCGCAAGCAGCGAGTCGCCAACCGCGACCACGCCGCTCGCGACCCTGCCGGCGTAACCGCGGAAATCAAGATTAGGACGATTGACCCACTGCACGCTCAATCGCAGTGGTGCGTCCTCCAGTCGCGCGCGAAGTGGTGCGGACTCGAGAATCTCGAGCAGTGGCTTCCCCTGATACCACGGCATGCGTGAGGATCGGTCTACGACTGAGTCTCCATCGGTGGCCACCATGGGGACAAAGTGGACCGTGGTGATCTCGCGCGCATGGCCAAACCGCGCATGCAGTCTGGAGAAGAACTCCTCGAATTGGCCGCAAATCTCGGTGAATCGCGCCTCGTCAAACGCGACGAGATCCATCTTGTTCACCGCCACGACCACCTGGCGAATGCCTAGTAGATGCGTGATGACCGCATGCCGACGCGTTTGCTTGACCACGCCCGTTCGCGCGTCGATCAGAATGACGGCGAGTTCGGCAGTACTCGCGCCGGTC
>SXUJ01000030.1 GCA_005790565.1 Planctomycetia bacterium | reverse complement strand
CGCAGCTATCGATCGATCTGTTCGGCACCGAGCAATCGATCGGGCAGAACTTTACCGTCCGCGGTCAAAGTTTCACCATCATCGGCGTGCTGGAACGCATGAACGATCCGATCAACTATAATAATATCGATTTCGATCACGCCGCTATTATTTCGCTTGAAAGCGGCAAACTGTTCAACGGCGGTGTTGCGCAGATTCAACAGATCAACGTCAAAGCACAGCCTGGTACCGACATGAACGCGTTCGGTACTTCCATCGAATCGACGCTCGAGAAGAATCACGACGATCAGAAGGATACCGACGTGTTTACCGGCCAAGAAATCGCCAAGCCGACGAGCGAACTGTTCAGGTTCGTCAGTGTCGTCATGGCGGTCATTGCCAGCATTTCACTGATCGTTGGTGGTATCGGTATCATGAACATCATGCTGGTGGGTGTATCAGAACGCACCCGTGAAATCGGCCTTCGCAAGGCGGTGGGTGCGACGCCCAATGCAATCCTGCTCCAGTTCTTGCTTGAAGCCGTGACGCTGTGTGTGGTTGGTGGGTTCGTCGGACTCGCATGCGGACGATTGATCGCATTTGGTTTGACGAAGATTCCAGACGCGCAACTTGACGAGGCGAACATTCCGCTCTGGGCCGTTGTGCTCTCGTTTGCATTCAGCGCCGGAACCGGACTGATCTTCGGTATGTTCCCCGCCATCAAGGCTGCCCGACTCGATCCGATTGAGGCATTGCGTCATGAGTGAGTTTCAATCAACACGACAAGCACTGACCCTGTGCCTGGCCATACTCTGTGCCGCGAGCGGTTGCCAGCAGGGGATCTTCGATAACGACGATTCCAAGTGGAGAGTCCCCGAAGCGGAGTTGCAGCAGATCGAGCGATTGGATGTCGACGCGGCGTTGCGCGCTCCGAGTGAATCACTTGAGGACGCGACCAAGCGCGCGGTTGAGGACGCACTGCCGAAAGTCGAACGGCTGGATGAGGTGCAATTGACGCTGAGTGATGTGCGCGCGGCTGTTCTCGCCAACAACCTTGAACTTCGCACCCAGATCATCTCGCCCTCGATCGCCGCCGCGCAACTCGCGCAGGAGGAGGCGAAATTCCAAAGTGTGTTTTTCGCGGACTGGCAGCGCAACGACGGAAATGTCTTCAGTGACCTGGTCGGAGGGAACAGCGTCGATCAAGACTCGTTCAATGCGGGCGTGAACATTCCGCTTGCGTCCGGTGGAACCGTGACATTCTCCGCGCCGTTCTCGCAAGCATCCTCCGACCTCGGTGGCATCCTTGGAGATCCGGAAGCGAACTGGCAGGGCGGACTGAGCGCCTCGATGAGTCAACCGCTCTTGCGAAACGCAGGCGTCGATGTCAACACCGCATCGATTCGCGTCGCGCGATGGCAGGGACAGATCGCTGATGCCCGCACGAAGCTTGAAGCCGTCCGAATCCTCGCGGCAAGCGACCGCGCGTACTGGAACTTCTACTCCGCTTACCGTGAGCTCGATGTGCGGCGCAAGCAGTACGAAGTCGCGATCGAGCAACTCGAACGCGCCAAGCGGCGCGTGCGTGGTGGCGATGCGGCGGAGATTGAAATCATCCGTGCGGAAAGCGGCGTTGGTTCGACGCTGCAGAGCATCATTGTCGCGGATGCGACGCTTCGGATTCGCCAGCGGGACCTCAAGCGCTTGATGGCGCGCGCTGATCTTCCGGTTGCGTCGTCAACACCCATGAAGCCATCGAGCGAACCCAATCCGGTCGGGCTCAAGCTCGATGCGTCGATGCTTGCCCAGAAGGCGGTCGCGGGTCGGATGGAGATGCTCGAGCTTGAACTTCAACTCGCGGTGGATCTGACAAACATCGACCTTGCGCGCAATCAAGAACTTCCCTTGTTCATGCTTGACTACGGCTACTCCTTGCAAGGGCAGGGGGACTCGTTCGGCGATGCGTACGCGCAGCTTGGCAACGCCGACCAATTCAATGTGGGACTCTCCGCCGAGATTTCGCTCGGCAATGATGCGGCGAAGGCAGCAGTGAGCCAGGCGATTCTCACGCGCGTGCAGCGGCTTGCGACGAAGGACGCGAGGCGGCAGGGCATCGAACAAGAAATCTACGACGCCGTGGACACGATCGAGCAGAGTTGGCAGGCGATTTTGGCGGCGCGCTTAGAGACGGTGCTGGCTGCGCGAACCTTGCAGGCGGAAGAACGTCAGTTTGATGTCGGACTGCGGACGAGTACGGATGTCCTCGACGCCGTTGCGGCCCTCGCCGATGCGCAGAGTCGGGAAGTGCGCGCGCTTGCTGCGTATGAGATTGCGCTGGTGGACGCAGCGTTTGCAACCGGCACGGTCCTCGGCTCAGCGAAGATTCGTTGGGAAGCGTTTCGCGCGGAGGAACTCGATCAGATGGAGCGACTGAGCGACACGCCAAGTGCAGCCGCCCGAGATCGGGGCGGATTTGTGCAGATCCCCGTGGCGGAGCCCAGAGCTGCACCCGAGCCAGTTGCGGAGCCAACGCAGGAGCCTGTTCCAAGTGCAGAACCAGTTCCGGCGGCGCCGAGTTTGCTCTGATTCGCGCAGATGCATTTGCCGAATCTTCTTTCCCATGCGCCGCGACCGCGCTAGACTGCTACTTCTTTCCCATCTAGGGGCCGACTGGAATCGACCGGACATTACCGTCCGGCCGTTGCGCGCCGTGGAGCATGCTGGCCACGCTAAAAGTATGCAAAACAATACCTGCGAACACGCAGTACTCCCTCGCGGCCTAATTCGCCGTGACGATCACCACCAGACGCCCGATGGGGTGAGTGATCGAAAACATCGGGCTGGCTCCGGAGGGCTGGCAGACCCACCGAGGAGCGAGACACGTGTCTACCTGGGATTTCATTGCGCCCGCTGCAGGCGAATGTGAAGTCTGAGATTGGAACTGCAGATACGCGCGTAGATACGACCGGGTGGCTGTAACGGCACGGGGGTTCGAATCCCCCCGGCTCCATCTCGCAATCTCTATCAGCGCATCGCGCTGATAGAGATTGCCGGCATTCGCTTGAGCTCAAGTACTTGAGCGCTCGTGCAAGATTCTGACCCGCAACGGGTCAAATCGTTGCACTCGCTTTGGACTCCGCTGGGCCGAGTGAATCGGCACCAGCGCATGGCTGGCTCAGTGCGTCGGAGTGCGTCACCAAATGCAACGCGTCCGATTTGCGCCGATCGCGATTCATTCGCGGCGGCGCAGTCGAAAGCGAGCGAGGAATCTGCGGCTTGGCGCAGATTCCAAGTCGCGAGCGCTCAAGAATCGAAAGCGAGCGAGGAAAACTGTATGTGCTCACGCTGTTTGATCGCTGTGCGTGGCTGATTCGAAAGTCCCGCCGGCAGTGGGAGTAAACAGAACGGCTTTCGGACTCTGCCCTTATCTGATCACTTCTCGGTCGTCACGCCGAGTCGATTGGCTGCGTTGTAGGCGGCGACCTTATAGCACTCCGCGAGCGTCGGATAGTTGAAGACGGTTTCGAGGAAGTACTCGAGGCCGCCACCGAGAATGAGCGCAGCCTGCCCGATGTGGACGAGTTCGGTGGCTTGCGTACCGATGCAATGCACGCCAAGCAGTTTTCGCGTCTCTCGGTGAAAGAGCATCTTGAACACGCCGCTGTCGTCGCCGAGAATCTGTCCGCGTGCAATCTCGCTGAAACGAGCAACGCCGATCTCGTAGGGGACCTTCGCCTTCGAGAGTTCTTCTTCGGTCGCACCGACCATCGAGATTTCAGGGATTGCATAGATGCCGTACGGGAAACCTGCGCCCATGGGTTTGCCTTCAACACCGAACATGGAGCGCGCGGCGAGTCGTCCTTGCTCGCTACTTGTGGAAGCGAGCGCGGGAAATCCGACCACATCTCCTGCGGCATAGATGTGATCGACTGCAGTCTTGTAGTGCTCGTCGACCGAGAGCTTGCCGCGCGGGTCAGCCTGGAGTCCTGCCTTTTCGAGAGCAAGTCCATCGGTCGCGCCCACGCGGCCGACGGAATACAGCACGCACTCTGCGCCAATGCATTTGCCGCTCGTGAGGACGAGATCAGCGTGCGGTGTCGACGCATTGACCAGTGCAATCTTCTCGACGCCATCGCCGAGTCGGAAGATGACGCGCTTCTGCCGCATCTGATGCATGAGTTCATCGACGATCTCGCGATCGACGAACTCTAGCGGATGCTCATGTCGATCGAGGAGTGTGACTTCCACACCAAGTTCTGCAAACATCGAGGCATACTCAATGCCGATGACACCGCCACCAACCACGACCATGGACTTTGGCATCGTCTTACGATTGAGGATGTGATCACTCGTCAGAATCGTGTGTCCGTCGGGCTTGACCTCTTGCGGTTCTGCAGGACGACTGCCGCAAGCGATGAGGATGTGATCGGCGCTCACGCGACGAGCCGTTCCTCCATCGGCGATTGCAATCGTGTGGGGATCCGAGAAACTTGAGTCGCCATCGAGCACTTGCACCCCATTGCGCGCGAGTTGGCGGGCAACCACCGCCACCTCTCGCTCCACCACAGCGGCAACGCGGTGGGTCAGCGTCTCCATCGTCGGCCGAGGCACCTCACTCGGCTCCGCATATGCGTGCGGCGGCCGAGTGATCGAGAGCACTGCTTCACGAAAGGTCTTCGACGGCATGGTGCCGGTGTGCAGACAGACACCGCCGATCATCTTGCGTCGTTCGCAGATGGCAACGCGCTTGCCGAGTTTCGCGGCTTGCACGGCGGCTCGCTGTCCTGCGGGTCCGCTGCCGATCACGATGAGGTCGAATTCGTATGCCATGTGCAGATCATTCAATGTTTGGGGAAGTAGCGGGCGAGTCTACCCACGGCGCTACGATGCTGCGCGAACAACGCAATCGACCATGCCCCAGCGCCCTCGAATCAAGATCTTGTTCGTCTGCCACGGAAACATCTGTCGAAGCCCGGCAGCGGAGTGTGTCTTTGCTGCGCTCGTGCAACGACGGGGAGTGCAGGCCGCGGTCGAGATTGATAGCGCGGGCGTGAGCAGTGAACACGGCGGGGAGTCGCCGTATCCCGACACGCAAGCGGTACTCCGCCGCCGTGGATACGAAGTCTTTGGGCGAAGTCGACCGGTGACGAAGGCAGATGCGAGTCACTTTGATTTCATCGTGTGTATGGATCGGCAGAATCAATCGGCGCTGCTCGCGCGCGGTTTCCCCGCATCGCGCGTCTCCCTCCTTCGATCGCATGATCCCGCGGCCCAACATGATGAAGTCGGAGATCCATGGGGCTACCCCGAAAAGTTCGACGGCATGATGGATGTCATCGAGCCTGCATGCGCTGCATTGCTGTCGAAGCTGCTACAGGGAGTGGGGCAAGATTGAGTGCCTCGCAGTGCATCGACGTCGAGACGCTCTCGCAACGAATTCGTTACAACCTGATGATCGGCGCCATCGTGCCGCGCCCCATCGCCGTCGTCGGCACCATCTCGCCAACAGGATTTCACAATCTCGCGCCGTTCTCGTTTTTCAACGGCGTCGGGAGCGAGCCTATGCTCCTTTCGTTTTGCCCAGCCAATCGCGTGGATGGATTGCCAAAGGACACGCTTCGAAACGCCTTACCGCCGGAGGAAGGCGGCACTGGTTGCTTCACCGTGAACATCGCGGGCCATCGCATCCTGCCGCAAGTCGTGGCGAGCGCGGATGAACTCGACTTTGGAATGAGTGAGTTTGCGGCCGTCGGCTTGACACCAATCACGGGCACGCGGGTTATTGCGCCGCGCGTGCGCGAGGCGCCTATCGCCTTCGAATGCGTCACGCACGCCGTGCATCGATTTGCGGAGGGAAAGCCAGGCGGAGCGAACATCGTGATCGGTCGGGTCGTCGCTGTGCACTACCCCGAAGGACTCGCCGACAGTCGGATGCACATCGATCCGGCGCGCCTTGACGCTGTCGGCCGCATGGGTGCAGATATCTACTGCACCACGCGCGATCGATTTGCGCTGGATCGGCCGAGCGTTACCCGCGAGCCTTCTTGAAGTCGTCCATGAATTGCGCGAGGAGTTCGCTGCCATGCGCAGGGAAGGCGTTGTAGACGCAGGCGCGAATCCCGCCCCAATCGCGGTGGCCGCGTAACCCGTAGAGGCCAACCTGTTCCGCATCGGAAACGAATGCGTCGACGAGCGCATCGGTTGGAAGCTGAAACGAAATGGACATCTGGCTGCGGCAGTCACTTCGCATAGACGGACGGTAGAAACCGCCACTGCGGTCAATCGCGGCGTAGATGGCAGCGGCCTTCTTCGCGTTGAGCGCGGCAAACGCTTTCGGTCCGCCGTGGTCAGCGAGCCACTTCGCCATCAATCCGATGACGCGCACGCCGAAGGTCGGCGGCGTGTTCGGTCGCGACTCAGATTTTGCGAAGTTCGCGTAACTCAAGAGCCCGGGCAGTGAAGTGTCCGCCTTCGCCAGGAAACTCTTTTTGACAAGGACGAGGCAGATGCCGCTCGCGCCCAAATTTTTCTGGCCGCTCGCGAAGATGAGTTCGTGTGCATCGAGTGGGTACTCGCGGCTGAAGAGATCGCTTGTCGCGTCGCAGACGAGTGGCGCGTTGACTTTGGGCGGTCGCGCGAACTGCGTTCCTTCGACGGTGTTGTTGGAGCAGTAGCAGAAGTACGCCGCGCCAGTGCAGTCCGCAATCTCTCTGTCACTCGGCACATGATCGAAGCGACAACTCGCACCGTCAAACACTGTGCGTGTCTTGCGGACGGCGTTCGTTTCAATCTGTCCCTTGTGTGCCCAAAGTCCCGTGTCGGCGAACGCCGCGAAGCCGTCCTTCGGAATGAAGTTGAGGGCGATGAGGGAGAAGTGCTGCATCGACCCGCCGGGGAGGACGAGCACTTCCCAGTCG
>SXUJ01000029.1 GCA_005790565.1 Planctomycetia bacterium | reverse complement strand
TGGACGCTTCCGAGGGAACGGCCGAGCTGGGGTTCTGGCGCCTGCTCGCCCCGGGGCTCCGCTCGGTCGGGCCTGGTTGATGGCGAGCAACACCGTGGCAGACCACGATCGACCCACCGCTTCCCCAACGACGACCCTCATTCCGGCACTCCCGCACTCCCCCACTCCGGCACTCCGGCACTGCGGTCCCGAAGGCTCAGCCTGTTCGGGGCCCCGGCCGAGGTCACCGTCACGCCCCGTGCGTCTTAACTCCAGCTCGACAACATTTGCGCGAGATCCTCGCCGCCCACCACACCGTCATCGTTGATGTCAGCGAGCGAAGTTGGATTCGGTCCCCAGTCACTCAGAAGCACCGCCAAGTCCTTGCCGTTCACGCTGCCATCTCCGTTGATGTCCGCAGGCGAAACGACGGTCCAACCGCCGGCCATGAAGTTCGCCTTGTTCGGCAGCACTCGAACGTACGAGATAGCGGTCACTCCTGGTGGCAGCAGCGCAGGCGGTGCGGGAAACACGTACTCCGACATGGTGATGTTGCGCAACTGTGCGCCATTGGGGCCGGGCACGATCGATCCCGACACGGTGATCGGAATCGTGCCGGTGAGGTCTTGGGTACCAGCGACCACTCCAGTGTTCGTGTTCACAAAGCGGACCAAAAACTCAGCCGTGAAAGTAAAGGACAGGCTCGTCAGGTCGATGTGGACTGGCGCCATGAGCGTGTGGCTGGTGAGTTCGGCGTGCACATCAAGATGTTGGCAGCCCATGAGTGGGCAGAAGAAATCGAACGAGTAGAAACCGTGCGTGGTCGTGATCTCCATTGCGCTGATGTCAATCGAGTGAAACGGTGCCATCGATGGTTCGAGGCGTGCGCTCATCGAACCACTCAACGGCGGCGAGAACTGATCCTGCTCGGTGTCACTGATTCCCCGCGGAGTCGTCACGGTGAATCGAAGATTCGACGGTGTGACCTGGCCTGGTGGAACAGCTGCCTCCCAAATGAGATCACTCTGTGCGACTGCGGTAATCGCCGCGGCGGCGGCGGTGACGATGACAAAGTGAGACAGGACACTCCGGGTGTGAGATTGCAACATCGAATGAACTCCTCTGCATGACGAGACCCGCAAGTGTGACGACACTCGCCGCCATACTTGCGGCGCGGGTCTGCACGGGGACTACGCGAACGGCAGATCGCGCGAAAATGTCGAGGACGGCAGACTGCGAGGAGATATGGGAACTCGATCGCGGACGAGAGTAACTGCGGACAGTCATGGCTTGCGAAGTGAAGTCCGCCCTGAACGCGCCTTCGACGTGCGCACCGAGCTGGCCCCGCGGATCATCAACCAATGCTCGTGCCCACAGCGGAAGGCGATCATCGCCCTGAGTCGCTTCGCAGGTCTGCGCTGCCCCTTCGAGATCGTCGAGCTCCGATGGGCGACATCAACTCGGAGCGCAGCCTGATGACGGTGCGTCGCCCAAAGACCGCCACCCGCGCCTCACCGACCCGACCACGAACCTGCGTACCACTTTCATGAAGCTCATCGCCCGCGCGGTCTACGAGCCAGATGTTGAAGTATGGGCTGAGCCTCTTCCACACGATGCCGGCGCGCGTCGCGGCGTGAGTTGAACACCAACTCAATATGTATTGTGTTTAGCGAGCGCATGCACAGCGAAGTCAGCCAGCGCGAGGACTGTCGCCGCTCGAGTTCCGGCATCGCCATCGCCATACGGATGCGCCCCCGACGGTGTCGAATTGAGCAGCGCATCGAGCGCCTCTGCGATTTCATCGTGGGAATCACCCCTCACGCTCTGCACATTATCCGCGCGCTCTCGGCCGGACTGCCGTGTCCCCACATTCAGCACGCGCATGCGGAGCGCTGCGCACTCGATGAGCCCCGCGCTGGAATTGCCCACCAGCGCGCGAACTTCCGGTCGCTTCAACAGCCCAATGAACTGCGATCGTTCAAGATGAGGCACCGCGCGAAAGCACTGCGGGCGGCTCGTTTGTGCGCGGCTGATCGCCTCCGCGATTCCATCGCTTCCTGGATCGGAGTTGGGTGAGAGCAGCAGCGATCGACCTCGGGAGGAAAGCACTTCGAGCAACCGCTCCGCAGCGGCGGATTCGTCGGTGCCGCTTCGACCGATGGGATGGAGGAGGAACACAAACTCCGGCTTGCCGAGTGCTGCATAGCCCGCGTCGTTCAACATGCGGCTCGTTGGCAGTGCGTCGATGGCCGGTGAGCCAATCACATGGACGCGCGCGGCTTGCTCACCCATCTGGCGAATCCGCTCCGCACTCGCCGCCGTCGCAGCGAGATGCATGTGCGAGAGTTTTGTGATCGCGTGACGCATCGCCTCATCCGCCACGCCTTCCGCACGATCTCCGCCATGAACGTGCGCAACACGGATGCCGCCCACGCTCGCCGCTGCCGCACCCGCGAACGCCTCGATGCGATCGCCAAGGACGACCACAATGTCCGGCGCCAGAGCATGAAAGAGTGCCGAAAGGTGCTGCACTCCGCGCCCAAGCGCGGCTGCGTCCGCAAGGCGGCCAGTTTCACCAGCGCGCTGCATTTCGAATTGCATCAACGCTGGGTACGCCGCGCGAACCTCTTCGATGGTGTTGGCAGGAGGAAGCAGATGCGCACCACCCGCAAGGACCGTGAGCGAGAGATCTGTTCGATCTCGAATCGCATCGCAGACGCAGCGGAGCAGGCCCCAATCCGCGCGAGTTCCCGTGACGACCGCGATGCGTCTCATGCAAGATCCTCGTCGTGCAAGAGCCGATCGGATGCAACCGCGCGAGAGAGCACGCGACCGATCGTCGCATCCCAATCGGCCGCAGGTATGCCCGTACCCGGGCGCTTGCACACGAGGTCATGTGCCGTCAGCACCTGCCCCACTGCGAGATCTCGGCTCGCAACCAACGACTGCCGACTGACGCTTCGCACATCCCGTTCGACATCCTGCAGCAGTTTGTGCGGAGAGGAGAGCATGATTGCCGCGCGATTCGCAAGGTGCACATACTCCTTGAATTGCGTGGGATTCAAACTCGCCGCGTGATCCGGCCCCTGTGCAGCACAGTCATAGGTGAGGTGCTTCTCGAGAATATGCGCGCCCGCCGCCACGGCAAGTGCGCCGGTGTCAATCGCTCGAGTGTGATCGCTGTACCCGACAACGCGCCGAGTGATCGCTGCGATTTCCTGCATGCCTCCGATTGCGGCACACGCATCGGTCGTGGGATACGAACTCGTGCACTGCAGGAAGGCGACTTGCTCGATATCACGAAGCCAATTCGCGCCCTGCGCGACCTCTTCACGCGTCGACGCTCCGGTCGAAACGATGAGCGGTCGTTCGAGTTGCGCCATCGCCCGCAAGAGTGGTCGATTGACGAGATCGGGCGATGCCATCTTGAATGCATGCCACGGCTGCGCGGCGGCCTGCGAAACGAGTGGCATGGAGAAGACCGTCACGATCGGATAGATCCCGACCCCAAGGCACTCCTCGGCGAGTGATCCGAGGACGGACGGCGAGAGTTGCAACTGCTGCAGGAGTTCGCGCGGATCTCGCGCACCTTGCTCCCGTTGATAGACCGCAAGCACCGCGTCGAGGCTCATGAGCATCGATGCGTCGAACATCTGAAACTTCGCGGCACTCGCGCCCGCAGACTTGGCGGCATGGATGAGCGATCGTGCGCGCTCCACACTTCCATCATGATTCACGCCGATTTCAGCAATGATGAAGGGCGCGCCGCCGAGCGACAACGTGCGACCGCCGATACGAAACGCCGTCGTGGTCATACCGTCCTCTCCTGATCGGCCCGCAAGATCGCCTCAGCCATCTCGAGGTCGAGGGCAGTATCGACATCGATCACCGCGCCCTCGGCATTTTCGATTCCACGACGATCCTTCCCGAAGAATGCATGCGGCTCGCCTTCCCGCGTCGTGAAGAGCGATGATCGCGTAACCGCAATCACACCACCATCCGGCATGTACAGCGGCGGAAGTTCCTGTCGGCGATAGATCTGATTTTCCACGAAGGCACTCACTCGACCGTCCGCATCCAACTTCGACATCCAGTAGGGATGCGTCTTTCCAACTCGGTAGTAACTCTGCACGCTGTCGGCGCCCGTCGAACGAAGCATCAAGATCGCCCGGTCAATCAGACCTTCCGGTCGCACCGGCACATTTCCATAGAGCATCACAACCACCGAGGCGGTCGATCCGCACGCCTCCACGGCGTGTCGCACCGCGCTGTCGACCGTCGCGGTGTCATGCGCGAACTCCAGGGGACGCATGCACACCTCGGCGCCTGCCTCCCGCGCAATGTCCGCGATCTCTTCGCCGTCGGTGCTCACCACAATTCGTCCCACATGCTTCGCCGCGCGCGCCGCGCGAACAGTGTGCGCGATCATGGGAACACCAGCGATGAGCAATGCGTTCTTCCGTGGAAGTCCCTTGCTTCCAGCGCGGCCAATGATGATCGCGATCACTTCAGCTTGAGGGTCCGAACCAGTCATGGCGCCCATGTCCTCAACTCAAGCGCGTTGACTTGCCCATCCCGTTTCGCCGCGCGTCGGCGTGAAACGAGCTCCCGCCAAAGATCCGTGAGCGAGGTGCGATCGAGATTGCCGGCAATCTGGTCGCCGCGAATGTCGAGCTCGCCGGCCGAAACCGTGCCATCGGAGTGGATCACCATGCGACGCATCACTTCGCGATACATCGCCCCTGCTGGCGCGCGTGCGCTCGCAAGCGGGTCCGCCGGTGCTTCGGCGGTCGCATCGATCGGTGGTGGCCCTTCGAGCACTGGGGTTCCAAGCAGGTATTGCCAACGATCAAAGAAGCTCTCAACATCCACCAAACTCTCAACGCGGCGCTGCAAGCGAGGAACAATCCAAGGCGTGTAAATCGCCGTGGCACCCGGCGCACCCGAGACAAGCGTGCGAAGCGACATGAGATACTCAAGATTGCCTATCGCATCACCGAAGCGCTGCACGCCCGTCATGCGTTGATAGCACGCCGCCGTGTCCGCGTGCAAATCGACGCTCACAATGTCGACACCAGCATCAACCATCGCGGCGATCTTCTCTCTCGGCGCGAGCAGTTCGGTTCGGACATGAACAGCGCGAATCCCCTTGGCCTTGGCTGCGCGAATGAAGTCTGCAAGGTCAGGGTGTTGCAGTGGATCGCCTGCGCCCGCGAAGGTGATGACCACATCATTCGCGGCATCCGACTGCTCGAGGAGCCGATCGAATCGCCTTCGTGTCATGATCGGCCGCTGCACGCTTCCGAGGCGATGCGGGCTCGAAGGACCCGAGTGCTGACGACCCGTGCAAAGTTCAATGATGAGGTGCTGTGGTGGGAGTGACACCCCTCCCTGCTCTGCCGAGGCTTCGAGAAGTTTCACGATCGTCTGCGCGTCGAGCCCGCGGAACGAACGACCGCTCTGCGTTAGAAATGGCTCAATCGCCCGACGAATCTGCTGTGTTCCGCGCAGTGAGTCCGCGCTCACGCGCACCATGCTCTTGCGAACCTCTTGCGGAATCTGCACGCAAAGATCCTTTGAAATCGGGTCTTGCTGCGGACGCGTGGGTTCGTAACCGAGCATCCATCCGAGCGTCGCATGACGACCACCCGCACGCATGGACTCCATCGTCGAGCGATCGAAGAGCACGCCGCAAAGACCGGGAGGCGCCTGTGAAAAAACGAGGTGCATGAGATCGGGGCGGACACGATGCCGTCGGACGAGATCATCACACCCCGCCGCCCCATCGACCACCACCAAGGGCCAATCGGGAGCCACAAGCACCGCCGCAGTGAGTTGAAAGCGATCCATCGCCTCCGCCGCAACGCGCGAGCATCGCACTTCGTCATAGACCGTCATGCCAGCGACACCGCCCCGCCAACTCGAATCCGAAAACGCGCGTGCTGCCGCAATCGCTTCCCGACCAGGGTCATATGGTGTTGTCCCAGAGCGATGAAGAAGCACAGGCAAACCGATCTGCGCACGATCAATCAGCGCGTCCACTTCCGCCTGCACGCGGTCGTCGTCGGCGATCAACAGGATGATCGACACGCACTCTTTGGACGCGCCAAGGCGCTCAAGCGTGCGCTGCAAGATTGGACGCTCTGCAATTGGCTCCGCGAGCGACCGTTGCATCATGAGGCCGCTGCGAGATAGATCCACCGGCACGATGAACGCCGCACGAACCTCGGCCATCGTCGCTTGGGTCCCACTGAAGCTCGCCTCCAACTGTCGCTCGGCTCGCACGGTCGTGGCTGCCTCATCGTCCGTGTCGGCGGTGGCGACCTCAGGTGACTCGAGCGCGCTGATGGTCTCGTCGAGTCGCTCGATGTAGTCAACGCCGGTCTCAGCGAGCCAACGGACATTCACCAAATCGCGGTCAAACTGCAACTGCTGCGTCGCTTCCGGCGTGAGCGCTTGGGAGAAGTGAATGCGTCGGTCGGCGCGAGCTCGGCGGAACACCCCCACCTGACTGTACTCATCAAGGAGCGCAAATGCCTCCATGCGCTCAGCGACTTTCGCCCGCTCCGCGTCAAGCAGTTTCCACAAACGATCGATCGGCGCCTCTTTCGGCGCATCGCCCGAGATCTGCGGAAGCAACTCCGCCGTGCGCTGCGCGGCGCGCTGAATGGTCTTCACATCCGCGCGCACCGTACGCAGTCGCATCGCGGCGGCCGCGAGGCGCTCCTGATCAAGCTTCATGTCCGGTGCGGGAAACTCCGGATTCGTGCGCGTCGCGAATTGTGCAAGCGTGTGGGCCAGCGTCGCGATGTCCGTCCCCGCCTTGCGCACGCCACCCTCCGTCGCGTCAATCGTGGTGAGACCTCGCCGCTTGTCCTGCAGAAAGAACCCCTCGAAGCGCTGGAGGTACGACTCCATCTGCGCGTCGGTATAGATCGGTCGACCATGCACATCCTCGTGTTTGCGAAGGTGCTGCCGATGACGCACGATGCGCGTCCACTCAAGATTTTCTATCGTGTTGAACGGATTCAATTCCGGCGCCCACACCTCATCAATTGCGGTGCCGCGTGCGTAGTAGAGTCCGTCGGTAAAACCGAGATCCTGACCGATGAGCGCGACGGGATCACAACCGAGATACCGCGCGATCTGATAGCAGAGATGTGCAACCGTCGCGCCTGCGGGAAGCTCGCCCTTCGACTTCGCGAGTGGACCGAGGAGTTTGTCGAAGTGCGCGGCGGCAATGCAACGCACCGGCCCAGCGTAACTGTGCGCAACCACGGGATTCGCTTGCGGATCGAGGATGAGTGTTGTGTCCCGAACATCCTCGAACTCGAGGCCCTCGAAGAATCGCTTGGAGATGCGATGCCAATCGAGGCTCGCGACGAAGTGCGGGCGGATACCTTCTTGGAGCAGCGGCTTGAGAACGGTCTGCACCGCGATAATGACGCAGCGATCACGCACACCAGGTTGCGCGAGCAAGTGGAGATTGCGCCGAAGGCTTGGACCGGCGCTCACGACGACTCCGAGCCGACCTTGCGCGATGCCCTTGAGCGGAGCGAGTCCCTCGCCCCCGACATACGGCCGCGCATTGCGGAACACGGATTGAATGGTTTGTGTCGAGCGAACAAGCGCCGTCGACACCGTCATACGCGCGCCGCGTACAAGCTCGGTCACACACTCGAGGAACTTCTTCGGCGAATGCCCGAGCCGTTGACGACTCGGCGGATGCTCCAGAATCTGCACCCCCATGGTCAGCACCGCATCGGAGCCGCCGAGGCGATCGACAAACACGCTCGTCTCTTCGCTTCCATCAAAGAGGAAAACATTCGCGCTCGCCAACCAAGCCGAGTGATCGATGCGCTCAAGCACGGCGCGCAAGAGCGCGTAATCAGGCTCGAGGACCACGATGAGTCCGCTGCGTTGCACGCGCGTGGCAAGCGCCGCAACATGGTGGCCGAGTCCGAATCCAAGAATGATCGTGGTCGCCTTCTCGCGCAAGTCGACGCGCGAAGCGATCTGCTCGGCCTCCTCCCGCGGCGCATGGCGAGATGCGAGTGTTTGCGTGGCATACAACCCCGTCAATGTGCCGTCTGTCGCAGTCACCCACGACACATCCCCCGCGGTCACGGTCGCAAGACGCGCCGCCAGTTCCGGATTTCGAATGGCCAGTGAGGCGAGATTTCGCCCGAGCAGAGAAGGCGGCTGCAAGTCAATGTGTACGCTGGGGAATGCGTCAGAAGGGGCAACGGGAGTCGGTGTGTTCGACATCGTCAATCTCCCGCACCCACGACTGCACTCGGCGGGATGAACGGCGGAATCGGAAGCAGTTTGAGTAACCGCGCATCCAGATTGCTGTCTTGCACGCCAACGCGAACATCCCGACCGGAGAGCTTTCGTGCGCCACCAGGAAAGTGAAAGACGCGAATCGCGGTCTGCCCCGGCTGGAGGTCCTCAATGGGTTTGCAATTCTGGGTATATCCATCAGCCACGGCGAACGCTTCCACATCGAGCGGTCCCGCGCTGACATTCGTGACTCTCGTTGTGACCACGAGGTCGATTCGATCGCTCTCCACACTCTTCGCGAGCCGCCACGAGGACTCGAGGGAAACTTTTTCGAATCCCGTTTCGACGACCGCGCATAGTGGGATCGAGTACTCCTCTGCTCCCGACACCCGCGCGACGGGATGCAGATCGATCTCGCCTGATGGTCGACTTCTTGGCACTCCGAGTGCGACTTCGACTCTTGCTTCCATCGAGGGCTGAATGGAGAACGGCACGGCGCGAGGTGCAAGATCGGCATCGTCGACCTGCGGCAGCAAAAGCGTTCCGCTGATCTGGTGTTTCCACGGGTTCCGCAGCACGATGCTGATCGGTTGTGGTGCGCGCCGTGCATCAATCGATGCGGGCTCCACTCGTACCGATGCTCGGAACTGCAGCACTTCGCGCTCAATTCCCTCCAGGAACACCGGCTCTCGCACAAGGGCAATCGTGTGCCCATGCTCAGAAGGAGCGATTTGCTGCATCCGACCCCACAAGTCCGTCGCCGTCACGACCGATCGACCGAGCGCGATGTTGCACGACACGCCCTCTCTGCGCGATTCATTCCACGCGATGAGGCACGCGCCGCGCGGGCCATCCGCAAGAACACCGCGCAGACCTTCACCAAGAGGGACATCCGTCACGAAGGTGCGACCACCGAGATGGGTCGAGAGTTGTCGCCATGCGGCAACTCCAATCGAGGGGCCCGGAACGCTCGTGTTGACTTCTGCGTCCACCGCGATCGACGAAATGCCGCACTTCCACGCGTCGATTGCACGCAGCGCAATGTCGATCGCTTCATCTCTCGGTGCAATTCCGAGTTGGCTTTCACCCACCGTTGCGGACAGTGGCTCGATGGTGGCAAAGAGCCTGTCGCTTGGTGGAAGCGACGAAAGCGGCGCCTCGCCCGCACTCAACGACCAACCGGGGGCGAGTGGCAGTTCCACCCAAGAGCGCGCGGCGCGAAGCTCGTCCGCCATCGTGACGGGCATTGGTTCCTCCGGCATCCAGGGCGTCACGATTGCAGGACCGGCGATGAAGTTGCGCAGCGCATTCGACGCGCGGAGCAACTTTGGCGCGAGTTCTGGCGTGGATGGGTCTGGCGCTTCCCCGCCGAGGAACCAGTGCGTCACATGCTGCCCGAACACGATCAGCCACGGCTCGAGCGCACCCTTCCAACGCCTGTCATCGCCCGCGAACAAATCGATGACCTGCGTCGTGTCGAGTTTCTCAGCCGTTGCGAGCGAGGAGGGAATCCCTTCAATGCGAAACATCGGGCGAATGTTTTGTTCGAACATCCCATCCGTCAAGGCGCGTAACTCGTGCACGAGTAGATCAGAACCGCCCAGATCCGTTTCCGCGTTCCAGATTGGCAGCACCGCAAACGCTGCGCGAGCAAGCGACGCTTGCGCAAGGGCACGCGATCGATCCTCAAGCGCGCGAGGTGCGAAGACCACGCCAAATCGCGGCGGCTGATTCACCTCCAACGAATCCTGTCCAACCACACAGAACTGCGCGCGGCGGGTTGCGATGCGCTGCCCTTCGTCGAAGAACAACGCGTCAGCGGAGTACCAACCAGGCGCGAGAGTGCCCAACGCAAGGCTCCACTCCTGCGCATTCTGAAGCGCGTTCGCCTTGCGCACAACGACCGCGCCCGAGACATCGCGAACCACGACGCGCACGGATAGGTTGGTCGCGATGGGATCACGGCAAGCGACAGTCAAGGTCGGCTCGATGTTCGCGTCGAAAATCCCATCTTCCGTCGCGGTGAAATCCGCAGTCGGAAGCTGCCACACGACCAAGTCATCAACCCATACGGAACCGGTGACATCGCGGCGCGCTGGAAGTCCATCGACTCCAGACGCGCCATCGGGTTGGATGACGGCGACTTCCACCGTCATCGCGGTTGCCCCCTCGGGAGCCTCGGGCAATTCCATTTCAACTTTGCGCCAACCGTGCTCACTTCGCACCGGCGCGGTCGCCCACACTCCCTCGAGAGCCGTTCCGCCTGCATCGACAAATCGCGCGGTGACCCGAACGCCCGCAGACGCAAGGCCGCGCGTGTGGACAACCGCACTCACTTGTGGACGCGCGCGCGCAGTCAAAGGGATCAACGATGGTGACGACGCGACGGCAATCGCCGAACCATCGAGTTGGAACGAAAGTGCCCAGTGCCCCTTTGGCACCGGTGCGCCCGCTCCGTCTTCGCTCCATCCCGCATCACGACGCACGAGTCCAACTCTGCCAAACGGTGGATAGCCTGGCTGACCTGACTCACTCGTCAAGACGCGATAAAAACCAGGCGGCATTTCTGTCGGAAACTCCTCGGCACCCTCGAAATCGAAACGCTTGAGGAGTCGACGCCCAGCAGCACTCCCCTGCTCGGATGACGGTGCGGCGAGTTGCGGCGACGCCATGACCAAATCGCCCCACGCGATGCATGCGAGGAATGACGAAGCGAAGAAAGTCGAGGCAGAGGATGGCGACAAAGATGAGCGTTGCAACGGTTGGATCTATCGGCAGTTCGGGTGCGAGTGACTGATTTCGGACTCCGCCTCAGACGCCTTCCTTCGAACCCTCGCAGACGCGCCAACGGCGACTGACGGTGCGTGAGGAAAAGCACGCGGCGGAGGCACTCGTTTCAGGGATCCTCCTGCCGAGCCGTCATTGGTCATAACTTAAGTATTGACAGATATTTAGCGTACTACTTGATCCCGTGTTCGCGGGTCGATCCGATCACGCGAATCGCCGCTACCCTCGCATCATGATTGATCTGAGAAGCGACACAGTGACTCGCCCGACCTCCGCCATGTGGGAGGCGATGCGCGCCGCTCCGCTTGGGGACGATGTGCTTGGCGACGAACCGACCGTGCGAGAACTTGAAGCAAAGGTCGCGGCGCTCCTTGGACAAGATGCAGCGCTCTATGTCCCGAGTGGAACGATGGCAAATCAACTCGCCATTCGAACGGTGTGCGAAGGCGGCGACGAAATCCTTGCGCACCGAGAGAGTCACATCATTCACTATGAGACGGGCTCGCCGGCTGCGCTGAGTGGATGCATGATCTCCCCGCTTGATGGCGCGGGAGGTGTCTTCGACGCCGACGCGGTACGCGCAGCCATTCGCCATCGCGATCAGCACGCACCCCTCTCGCGAATGCTGGTCGTGGAGAACACCGCCAATCGTGGCGGCGGAACTGTCTGGAGCGTCGAACAGTTCGCCGCGGTCGCGACGGCGGCGCGTATTGGCGGACTCCACCTCCACATCGACGGCGCTCGATTGATGAACGCGTGCGTCGCGCTTGGCGTGGGACCTCGCGACTTCACCGCGCACGCGGACAGCGTCTCGCTCTGTTTCTCGAAGGGGCTCGGCGCTCCGGTTGGAAGCGCGTTGGTGGGGCCGCACGCTTTCATTGCGCGCGCACGCCGCTTCCGAAAAATGTTCGGCGGCGCGATGCGGCAGTCTGGGCTGCTTGCCGCCGCAGCAATCTATGCCCTCGATCATCATGTGGCGCGGCTTGCGGACGATCACAAAAACGCCCGCGCGCTTGCGGCAGCCATCGCGCAAATCCCTGGCCTCAGTTTGGAAGGCCCCCCTGAGAAAATCCCGACAAACATGGTCTTTTTCCGTGTTGCTGCAGCATTGGGGAACGCGCAATCCTTCTGCGACCACCTTCGAGAAACCGGCGTCCTGGCGCTCGGACTTGGTCCGGATCGAGTGCGCATGGTGACACACCTCGATGTCAGCGCACGCGACATTGAGAGCGCAAGCGTTGCCCTCGCGACCGTCGCGACTTCCTGCAAAGGATCCCATTGAACGCCGCAATCTTTGATCTTGACGGAACGCTTGTGGATAGCTACGACGCGCACTTCGAGGCATGGCGAGGTGTGAGCGCATTGCATGCGGTCGAGATATCCGTCGACGACTACTACCGACACTTCGGTCGGCGCAATGAGGATCTCCTCCGAGAGGTTTGGCTGCGGGCTGGAAAGGGCAACCTGAGTGCAGATCAATTGCGCGAACTTGATCATGAGAAGGAAGCGGCCTATCGCGCACTTGTCGGGTCGAGGTTCCCCGTGATGACGGGGGCGCGCGAACTCGTGCGTTCGCTCCGCGCCGCCGGTTGGCGCCTTGCCGTTGGAAGTTCTGGTCCGCCACTGAATGTGCAACTCGCCCTCGATGGACTCGGGCTTGAAGATTGCTTTGATGCGCTTGTGACGGGAAATGATGTTTCGCGATCCAAACCCGATCCGGAGTGTTTCCTGCTCGCCGCGCAGCGACTTGGCGTCTCGCCCCGCCAGTGCGTCGTCCTTGAGGACGCGCCCGCAGGCATCGCCGCAGCGAAATCCGCTGGCATGGCATGCGCGGCCATCACGAGCAAGGGCCACAGTCGCGAACGCCAGTCGCAAGCGGACCTCATCGTCGATCGACTCGATGCGTGGACGCCGCGAGTCCTCGCGGACTTGATCCTCGCCGTCGCCTCCCGCTCGGTATCTTGAGCGGTTCCCGTCTGTGCACCCGCACGAAGTGAGCACCATCCGATGTCCGACCCACGATTCGACCAACTCGCGCAACTCCTCGTCAAGCACTCCATGACTCTCAAGGCGGGCGAGCATGTGCTCATTGAGACTTTCGATGTGCCGAGTGAAATGGCCATCGCCATGGTTCGCGCCGCTCGAAAGGCCGGAGCGCATCCGCATGTCGCGGAACGATCCACCCGAGTCATGGCCGCGCTGCAGGGCGAGTCGGGCGACGACGGCCTCGCCACATGGTGCGCGAGCGATCTTTTCCGCATGGAGAAGATGCAGGCGTACTGTGGAATACGGGGCGCGAACAATGTAAGTGAGGCTTCAGCAGTTGCGCCTGACCGAATGCGTGCGTACTCAAAGCTCTATGGAACACCGGTGCATTCTGAGCGCCGCGTGAACCACACGAAATGGGTCGTCCTCCGCTGGCCGAGCCCGTCCATGGCACAACTCGCGGGGAAGTCCACCGAAGAGTTCGAGGACTTTTACTTCCGCGTCTGCCTCGTGGACTACGCCAAGATGGCGCGGGCGTGCGAGCCGCTCGCCGCGCGAATGCGCGCAACCGATGTTGTGCATATCAAGGGTCCGAGCGATACCGACCTCACCTTCTCTATCAAGGGAATCGGCGTGATCCCCTGTTGCGGCAACATGAACATTCCGGATGGCGAATGTTTCACAGCGCCCGTGCGCGAGTCAGTCAACGGCGTACTCCACTACAACACCCCCACGGTTTATGAGGGGCAAAGCTTCGACAATGTGCGGCTCGTCTTTGAAAGGGGAAGAGTCGTTGAATCGTCATGCGTGGGAGATGCTTCGCGTCTAGCACAGATTCTCGATCGCGACGCTGGCGCGCGATACATCGGCGAGTTCGCCATCGGCTTCAACCCCCACATTACGCACGCGATGAAAGACATCCTCTTTGATGAGAAGATCGCAGGGTCCTTCCACTTCACGCCTGGGCGCTGCTACGAGGATGCCAACAATGGCAACAAGAGCGATGTGCACTGGGACCTTGTGTGCATTCAACGCCCCGAGTTCGGTGGCGGCACGATTTCCTTCGACGGAACGATCATCCGCAAAGATGGGCTCTTCGTCCCAAGCGATCTGCTCGATCTCAACCCCGATCGACTCGGGGCTTGAGTTTTCGGCGGTCCATCACTGGTTCTGAACATCCCAATCCAGCGTGACGCGCTTCACAAACGCGCCTGATCGCTTCGTCAGCCCGTCCATGAGCCAGACATAGGTGTCGCCGTTCTGCGAATTGCGCCAGACGATGTCCTCCTTCATGTCACCGTCAAAGTCTGCGAGACATTCGACGCGATAGTGGACACCGAGCGTCGAGTTCACCAATCCACCGCCGACTTTGGTGAGTCCGGCGAGGAACCATGCATTCACTTGCCCATTGGAGGAATTGCGCCAGACGAGATCCGCGCGCCCGTCGCCATCGAGATCTCCGACGGACGCCGCTTGCCACTCTTGACCGAGTTGCGATGCGCCCGCAATCGGGCCTGTCTCGGTTGCGACCAGCCCTGACATAAGCCATCCACTCACCGTGCCCGCCGAGTCGCGCCACAAGACATCATCATCGCCGTCACCGTCGAGATCGCCAGCGCCAAGGTATGCGAGTCCGTTCGCCGAAGCGACCACGCCTCCGGTGGACTTCGCGCGGCCCTCCATCAACCACGCATTCACTTCGCCACTGATCGTGCTCTTGAAGAGCATGTCGCAACGACCGTCACCATTGATGTCGGGCATCCCGAGGAATTTCGTCGACGACGGAACAGTCGATGCGTCGACGGCTCCGGCCTCTTCCGTGACTTGTCCTTCGAGCAGGAACGCGAAGAAAGTCCCGAGCGCTGTATTGCGATACATCAAGTCGGTGCGGTGATCGCCGTCAAGATCGCCGAGTTGATTGAAGGTCATGCCAATCGGAGGACTCACAGCAACCGTCGCACCACTCGTACGCGTGACGCCGTCCATGAACCAGAGACTCATTTGATTGCCGTTCGCATTCTTCCAAAGGATGTCGGCTTTCGAATCACCGTTAAAATCCTCATCCGGCATGTAGGTGCAAGTGTCGGGAAGACCATCTTCATTGCGATCGGGAACGGCACCACTGTCAAGTTCGCACAGGTCGGGCGTTCCGTTGCCGTTGCAATCTGAACCTTCACTAATCCAAGTCGCGACGATCTTCGCTTGGCTCGTCGCGCACTCTGCCCTTGACACAAACACGCTCGGCCGCAGCGAGAGCGTGACATCTCCATCCGGGGCGAGCGCGGTGAACAGATCCTTGTCGAGGAGGATGACTTCGGTCTCCACCGCCGTTGCGCAGTTACTTCCCGATCCCACGAACATGTAATCGATGATCGTGTCGTTGAGCGAGAGTTCGAGCCATTCCCCGAAGCTTCCAATGTCCGCGCGCACCGTCGCTTCGACACGCACATCAAGCACGGGCAACGCGAGGTTTGTTCCCGAGGCCGTCACGACATCGCCAGCACCAAACGGCGCGACAATCTCGCTCGAAACGCCCGTGGCTTGTTCGGCGCAAACATCGAGGATCCCGTCGCCATCGCAGTCGAGCGTCGGATCGGAGATCGCCTGGCAGGAGTCAAGTTCGCCGTCGTCATTGCAGTCGAGTGCGGGATCGGTGATCACTTGGCATGAGTCGAGGTTTCCATCGCCGTCGCAATCAAGGAGTGCGTTCGCGCTGATCTGGCAGGAGTCGAGGGCACTATCGAGATCGCAATCGAGCGCTGGATCCGCATCGATCTGACAGGTGTCGAGTCGCTGATCTCCATCGCAATCGAGGGTTGGATCGGCGAGGATTTGCGACTTGTCGGAGAACCCATCCCCGTCACAGTCACTCTCAAGCAGCGCGACAAGGAACTGCTCGCCAATGGCGACCGATCGAAGCACGCCCGCCATCGCAGGCACGCTCGTCTGCGAGAAGCCATCATTTCCCCAAACGGCCAGCGATCCGTCCGCCGACATGAAGCCCGCATTCACAAACTTCCCGTAGATATGATCGATGTGTCCAGTCGAAACGGGGACCGTCGTGAAGGCCGCATCCCCCCAGACGAGGACATTACCTGCGCTTGTGAGTCCGATCGTGAAATTCCGGCCACAGGCCACCTCGAGGAACACTTCCTGAGGTTGGAGTGCTGGCACATTACATTCACCCTCTGTGTTGTCGCCCCAGCAGGCGACGCTTCCGTCGGAAAGCAACACCGCATTGTGATCAAGCCCCGCGCGCACCTGCGCAACCGAAAGTCCAACAGGTGGCGTGTATGGCGCGGTCTTTCCCGCGGAATTCAAGCCCCAGCCAAGGACGGAACCATCAGAGAGCAGTGCGAGCGAATGACTTTCGCCCGCGGCGATCTGCGCCGCAGTAACGCCTGGACCAAGGGTTGGCACGGTCGCTTGACCGAAAGTATCGAAGCCCCACCCATAGAGCGCGCCGGTCGAAGAAATCGCAAGGCCGTGTGCGCCGCCCGCGCTTGCCGAAATGTATGACTCCCCAACAGGGAGCGTTGGGATGAGATCTTGCCCGAAGGCTGAGTCGCCCCAGTGCACGAGCGATCCGTCGTCGAGCACGATCAGTCCAAACCCGATTCCTGCATCCACCGAGAGGACGCGGAGCGCATTGGGTATCGACGGAGTCGCGCACTGCGAACCGTCATCGCGACCCCAGCACGCGAAGGAACTCGAGGGAGGAACGGTTCCTGCGATCGCGCTGCCCGTTGCGAAGATTGAGACAAGCGCGACGGAACTCGAATAAGTGTTCAACATCATTGTGGTCACCAACGGATAGCACTCCCATAGAGGAGTCTGCATGGCATTCGTCATCGACAAATCCCGAAGGCGCGCGCTAAAACGAGTGGAGCACATGCGCGTGCGAAAAAACCCACCGACGGAGAATCGGCCGTGACGGAAGTAGATTCGAGTCAAAGAACGCTTGCGGCATGGCAAATGTTCGTCTTCGAGTCAAAAAGGCGCGTCTCTTGCGTGCGCGCGTCAGATCTCCTTGAGCGCAGCGCCGCAACCGCCTGCAATCCCCTCTGACTCCGACCGTGCGAATGAAACGCGATGGCCGGAGGGTGGGTTCTGCTCGGCACAGTCGGCTCAACACGCACAGAGCGAGTGAAGCTCCCTCAAAAAGACAACCGCCGCTCGTCGAACGAGCGGCGGTTGAGGTTCACTTCAAAGAAATGGACGACTCAGTTCACGATCTGCCACGGGTAGGAGACATTTCGGATGAAAGAGCCAGAAACCTTGGTCGCGCCGTCCATGATCCACGCGTAGACGCTGATGCTGTACGGCGAACGCCAAAGGATGTCGTCCTTCCCGTCGCCATTGAGGTCCGGGGTTGCAGCGATCTCCCACCAGTATCCAGGGGAGTACCACGCGAGTTGGGCACCCGAGACACGCGCGAGGCCGTCCATCACCCATGAGCGAACTTCGCCAGTGGTTGAGTTGCGCCAGAGAATCTGAGACTTGCCGCTGCCATAGGTGTCAGCGAGTCCGGGGCTATCCCACGCTGGACCGACCGCCGCTGCGTTTGCAATCGGGCCCTGCGCGATGATCGTCTTGCCGACCAGCAAGGCGCCCGAAACCACACCGGTGGTGGTGTTGCGATACGCCATATCCGCGCGTCCGTCACCATTGAGGTCACCGAGTCCAAGGAACTCGGAGCCGGCGAGACTCATGATGGTGCCCCCGCCGGTGCGCGCGAGTCCATTCATGTACCAAACGCTAACGACGCGTGTGTCTTCATTGAGCCAGACGATATCCGCGCGACGATCGCCGCTGAGATCTGCAAGCCCAAGGACCGTGTCCTGAGCAGTAGGCGAGCCAAAGATCGGACCTGCTTCCAAAATCGCATTCCCATTCATGATCCAACCGGAGAGTTGACCGTTCGATGGATCTTGGAAAACCATGTCCGCAATGCCGTCCCCGTTGAGATCGGCGCGGCCAACGGCATCGACGGTCACAGCAGGATTGATCGCGGTGAGTCCCCCGCCATCGCGAACGAGTCCGTCCATGAACCACACGGCAGATTGCGATGAACCAGGCGAGTACCAGCAGACATCGCTGAGGCCGTCAAAGTTGAAATCATCCATGACGAATGCAGGGATAAGTGCAGGCTGCTGCTCGTACTGCAGGTGATCGAAGGTCCCGATCCCAGAGAGCGGAATGACTTGGAAGTTCGTGACACCAGCCGGAAGCAGGAACCCAACAAAGATGTCGTCTCCAGGACCACCGACGTTATCGATGACGAACTCTTGAACGAAAAGATTACCGAAAGCGTCGACCGCGTTGACTCGCAGGTCTGGATTTCCGCCGCCGACTTGGACAATGTCCGTGCAAACGATCCCCACGCGAGTGGGTAATCCACCAAGGACGGACGCGTCGAACTCAACCGAGAATGATCCGATCACGAACATCGCGCTCGCGTCCGGACCGGCGATGCCGTCGATCATGCCGTCATCTCCGTCCACCGAGTTCCCCGCAGTACCCGCTCCACCAAGGACAGCGGATCCAGGCGGAGTAAACGCGCTGATCTCAAAGTCGTTGAGAACCATGAGGTCGCCACCTGTTCCTGCATAGAACGGGCTATCCGCGGTCGAGCGGTAGTTCGGAACGGTCAACCACTGAGCGGAATCTCCCGCGAGTGCTGACGATGACGCAACCAACAACACAACAGTGCTCAGAAGTCTGATTTTCATTTGTGCTCCCTTTATCCGCAAGACGCTTCCGGCGAACCCTCAATAGCGATTGCGCAACCCAGTCGCGCAACCCTCCCTGGTCGCCATTGCTCGCGCAATGTAACCACTTCTATGCGCCCCCTCCCATGAGATTGGTGCGTGAACATAGTCTGCCTCGACTTTGCCGACGCGCAATTCGGGTGACGAGTCCGACGAGATACTTGTTCGATTCGCAGGCGCGCACCCCCTCATAACCATCACAAACCACCCGAAGTGCATGAAAACCACAACTTCCGCCAGCGACGAATCGGTTTCCGGACTACGGGATATCCGCATCCTCTCTATCAACCGCACAACGAGAGTCTCTCGAACGAATTTTGGAAATCTGCACTGAAGTGCGATATACGAGCCCTAAGTTCGTTGTCCAAAGACCACTCTCGAGTTTCTTCGAGCGTGTTCGTTTAGCCCATCTGATCAATGGCAACCACTCTCGATCACCTCTTGGTGATGGGTTGACCGGTCCCTTGCCAATCAGTTTCTTCCTCTCAGGAGCCTCTCTGTGAACGCCTTTCGCACTTTCCCACGCACGCTCGCCGCAACCACTGCCGTCCTCCTCGCCACGCCCCTTCTCGCCCAAGCACCGCCAACTCCCGGCACTCCGCCCGCGAATCAGCAGGACGGCGCAAACGGAAACCGTGACGGAAACCGTGGCGGGAATGCGGGTGGGCGCGGGCAGGGCCAAAGTCGCGGTGGCATGGGTGGACAGATGGGCCGCATGTTTGGCGGCGGCGGTGGAGGCGGAGGTGCAGGCATGCGCGATGTGCGCGATGCACTCGAGCCCGACTTTGCACGGCGCGATCTGCAACTCTTCGTCCGCCAGTTGACGCTCGATGAAGTGCAAGGCGATGTCGTCGAGCAACTTTTCGAAGACTACGAAACCGCCTACGAACCAGAGATGGAGCGCGTGCAGAGTTCGATGATGGATGTCGGTCGCCGACTGATGGAGTCCTTCATGTCTCCTGAGCGACAAGAACAAATGAACTCGCGCATGGAGAAGATGCGCGAAGAACTTCGCACGGCCGAAGAGAACGGCGAGATGACCGACGATCAGCGACGGGAGTTCTTCCGCACTCGCATGGAGCAGGCCGCTGCCGAGGTGCAGAACGATGGCACTGTGATGGGACTCGATGCGGAGATCAAGGCGGCGTTTTCGACGATTCTGGGCGATCTAGAGACACTGCAAGCCAAAAAACTCGAACTCAAGAAGGCGTTCATCGATGGCGTGAAGGCGACGCTCGACGACGCACAAATGGTGAACTGGGACCCATTCGAGCGATTCCTGACTCGCGAGAAGACCCTCCCCCGCGGCCGAATCTCTGGCGAATCCACCAACCTCTTCCTTGTCGTCGATGACGCACGACTTCCAGTTGAAGAGTTCGCGAAAGTTGAGCCACTCTTCGACTCGTACGAGTCGCAACTCGACACGGCACTTCGCGCGCGCAACGACTTCATCACGGAATCGAGCGGCCGACTCTTCAAGGCGATGGTGAGCGGAGAGTCTGATGCGGCAATGCGCCTCATCAAGCAACAGGTGCAACTCCGAACCGCCGTGCGCGATGTCAATGAATCCTTTCGCGCACAGATGGTTGGTGCGCTCGGCGAGACTCCCGTCGCACAACAGTTGAACCAGAGCATCCTCGCGAGCGCATTCGAGCGCGTCTATGGGCCGACGCAAACCACGCGCATGTTTGAAGCGGCAAAGCAACTCGATGGACTCGACGCCGCGATCCTCGCCTCGATCGTCGAACTCGAAATCGGCTACACGAATGAAGTGCGCCCTCTGAACGACCGGCTCTACACGCTCACGAAACAGACTGAACCCGACGAACTTGTTACCGCAAGCGAGCGCGCCGTGACCATGCTCTCTTCAGGCATCAGCGGGATGATGAGCGGCATGGGTCGCGACATGGGTCGCGGCATGGGTGGTCAGCAGAATGACACCACCCGGGAAGTGAATGACCAGAAGCGCAAAGTCGGCGAGAACTATCAGGAGAAGCTCAAGGCACTGCTCACACCCGATCAACTCGCGCTGATGCCGCAGCAAGCTCGTGGTGGACGAGGCGGTCAAGGCGGGCGGGGCGGATTCAACCCCGCGAGCCCCGAGGGCATTTCTCGCCTCCTCGAGCCTCTGCCGGAAGCACAGCGAAAGGAGATCATGGAGCGCTTGGATACGAACAAGAACGGCAAGATCGATGACGACGAAGCAACCGCCGCGCGCGACATCATGCGTCAACAGTTTGGTGCGGGTCGCGGTGGACAGGGTGGACAGGGTGGCCGCAACCGCGGCCAGGGCGGACAGCCCCCCGCCAACGGCGAGGTCTGAGTTTCAGACTCGCTCTCGCGTCTAACTGATTGTCCGAAGCCCTTGGCTCGTGCCGAGGGCTTTTTTTGATAGCTCTGCGAAAAATGGTGCCAATGCAACGGAAACTCAGTAGATTGAGGCTCGGAATCGAGGGCAATCTCCAAAGGAGCGCTGATGCAACCCCTTCGCGCAGTCATCTTTCACACCTTGATTTTCTTCGTGATGGCGAATCAAATCGCCGTCGCGCAAACCACGACTCGCTCGGCGCGACAGTTGATTCCCGCGACAAGCGGTGCCGCAGGAGCGCACTTCGGGTTTAGCGTTGCCTCGAACGAATCCACTGCGGTTGTCGGGGTGCAGGGACAGGATATGGCTGCAGTTTTCAATCGCGGATTGACTGGCGAGTGGGTGCTGAGCGCAACGCTCGTGGGACACGACACAGTGGCCGGGGATGACTTTGGAATCTCCGTCGCAATGGATGGATACACGCTCGTCATTGGTGCCCCCGGTTCCGGCACGGGTGCGGTGTACGTGTTTAGAAAGATCGGATCAGTCTGGTGGCAAGTCGCGAAACTCACCGCGGAGGATACGGTGGCAAGCGACCGCTTCGGTCAATCTGTCTCATGGAGCAGGGATACGGTGATCGTTGGCGCCCCATTCGCGAGCGTCGGCGGAAACTTGAATCAGGGCGCGGCGTACATCTTCCGAAACACGACAGGCATTGCGTTCAGCTCGGCGAGCAAGATCACGGCGCCTAGTGGCGCAGCGAATGATACGTTTGGCTGGAGTGTCTCAACGCAGAACAGCAACCGAGCGCTCATCGGTGCGCCGGGCAGATCAGGCAACCGAGGCGCCGCGTACCTTTTTTCCGAGTCTCCTGTCACCTGGGTGCCAACTTTGTCATTGGGCTCAACTGCGCCACACACGAATGAGCGATTCGGCAGCGCCGTTGCGCTGTCAGGTTGGAGCGGCGACAGTCTGTGGGTGGGCGCACCCGGAACCACCGTTGCGGGATTCACGACGGGTTCCGTGCAACTCTATACCTACTCTACGGGCGGCCTCCTGATCGTCGGCACGACCATTGTTCCAGAGTACGCAAGCAACAACGAAGCATTTGGCGCAACGCTCTCTGTGTCGGCGGGCTATTGCGCAATCGGATCTCCCCAGGCGACCGTCGGCGGGGTTTCGAACGCCGGCTGCGTACGCGTCTACCGGCTCGGAGCTGGTGCGACCGCTACTCAGGTCGGCGTACGGTTCGTGAGCAGTTCACCACAAGCAAACTCAGGGTTTGGGCGGTCTGTCTCACTACAAGGGAAACGCTTGCTCGTGGGGATTCCTTACGCCGACATCCCAGTTATTGATCAAGGAGCGGTCGCGGCGTTCCGCACCAATACGACGCGTGGCGATCTCAATGACGACGGTCGAAGTGATGTCACTTGGTTCGACGCCGTCGGGGGTAATCTCGCGGGTTGGCTCATGCGCGGATTGGTCCGTGACGCAGGCGCGATCCTGTCGACGGGTATGGGTTCGGGTGCAGAGTACTGCTCACTCGGCGACTTCTATGGCGATGGTAAGCAGTGCGCGCTCATGCGATTGAAATCGAGTGGCGCGTTCCGCATCGCACGATTGGACGGACTCTCCATCTCATCCTCTAGCAACATCAGCAATGGCATCGCAGCGGAGTGGCGTTTCCTGGCGTGTGCTGATATCAACGGAGACGGCAAGGCAGATGTGCTATTGCGAAACGCTCTTACAGGTCAAGTCAACGGGTGGCTCATGAATGGACCCACCAAGACGAGCGGGGGCATGATCGGCAATGCCGCGAATCGAGAGTTGCTTGCCACCGGCGATTTCAATGGCGACGGCATGGATGACATCCTGTGGCGTGCCAACGATGAACACTACATCTGGCAGATGGAAGGCCTTGTCGCAACAGAGAAATGGCCTAACTTTTCAGGCGTTGAATTCCCCGCGGTCGGATGGGCTTGTACCGGAGTCGGCGACTTGGATGGCGACTCCACCGACGACTTGATTTTTCGCCACGTCGGCACAGCGACGGAACTTGGCACTGGCGAAGTCGAAGGCTGCCGCATGGATTACAGCGAGCTGGTCGGCTCCGTTGACTTACACGGAGGAATCGCTCTCAACTGGCGAGTTGAGGCCTGCGGCGATCTCGACGGCGATGGTGACGATGATGTCCTGTGGCGAAATCGACTCACTGGCGCAGTAAACGCTTGGATCATTGCCGATTTCACTAAAGAGTCTGGGGGGTTCGTGCGGAATGCGTCCCTGGCGTGGGCGCCACTCAACGGCGATGACTACCACGACGACCACGGATACGACGGCAATGGTTGCGATGATGATGGCGATGATCTCAATCCTGATGACTACGCTGACGATCACGGCGGATCGGATGCGGATGACAGCACGAGCGGCGGGGGCGGTGGCACAAGCGGCGGCGGAAACACAACACTTTCACTCACCGCATTCACCAACTGCATCAATGCCACAATGGCATTGCATTCTCGCACAGTGTTGCGCGCTGACGCAGAGATCGAGAACGGCATCACATATCTTGGTGTGCTCCAGTTCATCCACTCATCCTCGCAGTTCATTTACACGCGATTCCGCGCAAGCGACGCGAGCGTCGTCGCAACGACCACCTATGCTGCAGGGGCAGGTTCGCTTGAGCACTACGCCTACCTGATTTCAGTCCTCGGCAGCGCGATCAAGTCTCCATCAAGCGCGCTCGCCGTTCCGGGAGCGCCCGCAGGATTCCTGCCGCACGAAGTCCAACTCGATGTTTACTCTGGGGTACTCACGTGGGTCATTCAGAGATACGACTCGATCGGTAATCGTTTCCAACAGCTTGTCCCGGCAAGCTGACGAAACGATGGCGGCTTCGAACCCTCGCAACGAAGCCCCCTGCCTGGCACTGCGGTGGCCGTGGGGCTGATTTGGTCCCTTTCAGGCGAGGATCGCGATGGTTCGGGAGCAGGCGCACCGTCGCCGCAAGGCACGCGCCCGACAAACGCGACGCCGAGGATTCACAGGCCGTCCGAACGCCCCTTCTCAAGCCCACGGCATGCGCCAAGGGCATTTTTGTTTTCTCCCACTCGCTTGGGTACTTCGCGAACTTGTCCCGCGCTCTCTTAGAATGCCTTTCCGTTCCTCAGACCGCCTCTCACAGGACCTACCCGTGTTTTCATTCGCAAGAACTCCAGCGGCTGCTCTCTTCGTCACTCTCCTCGCTCATGCGAGCGCATTCGCACAGACCATCACGCGCGCCGAGCGGCAACTCCTCGGCCCCGCGCTCGAGTCTCCATTGTCGTCGTTTGGTGCGAGCACCGCGATGACGAGCGGGACCGCAGTCGTCGGTGCATCGGGGCAGTACACCGCGACCGTCTTCGATCGCGGATCAAGCGGAGTGTGGGCCTTCACCACAACCCTCGCTGGTTCAGATACGGTCGAGGTCGACGATTTCGGTCAGAGCGTGTCGATCAGCGGAACAACGATCGTCGTCGGCTCCCCATGGAACAACGGCAAGGGCGCGGCGTATGTCTTCCGAAAGAGTGGCGCGGTGTGGTCACAAATCGCAAAGCTCACGGCGAGTGATGGTGCAGCGGGAGATCTCTTCGGCACTTCGGTCGCCATCGAGGGCGACACGGTGATTGTGGGTGCGCCCCACGCAGACATTGGGGGAAACAACAATCAAGGTGCCGCCTATATTTTCCGCAATACTTCAGGCAATACCTTCAACGCCGGAAGCAAGATCACCGGCCCCGGAGGCGCCGCCAACGACAAGTTTGGCTACAGCGTCGCGACGCACGGCGGCGACCGCGCAGTGATGGGCGCGCCATTCCGATCCACTGCTCGCGGCTCGGTGTATCTCTTTGGTAACTCTGGCGGAACTTGGTCTCTCCTGCGCGAGCTCAACGCCACTGCTCCGCATGCTTCCGAGTTCTTTGGAGCCTCCGTCGCCCTATCAAGTTTGGGGACAACGGATGTCATTTGGATCGGCGCGACTGGCACCGTCGCTGGCGGCATCGCCTCTGGTTCGCTGCAGTTCTACTACTACTCAAGTAGCGGCGTTCTAACGACCGGATCACGGGTGACTCCCACTGGCGCGGCGAACGGGGAGTCCTTCGGAGGGTCGATCAGTGCGTATGAGGGGTGGTGTGCGGTGGGATCGAGTGGCGCGACGGTTGGCGCGATCGCGAACGCAGGTTGCGCACGCGTCTACCGACTCGGACTCAACGCAACCGCATCACAAGTTGGCGCTCGATTTGTGCGAAGTACCCCATCGCCGAGCGACTTCCTCGGAAGCAGCGTCGCCTTGCACGGCGAGCGATTGCTCGCGGGCATTCCCTATGCGGACATCACCGCCCCGGAACGCGGCGCAGTCGCGTCGTTCAAGGTCAACACGCCTCGCGGCGACATCGATGACAACGGACGCGGTGATGTCGTCTGGTTCGATGCGGTTGGCGGCAACCTCGCGGGATGGATCATGAATGGCCTGACCCGCGAAACGGGCGGCATCATGTCGACCGGACTTGGTTCGGGTGCAGAGTACTGCTCACTCGGCGACTTCTATGGCGATGGCAAGCAGTGCGCACTGACCCGATTGAAATCCAACGGCGCGTTCAAGATTTCGAGGTTGAACGGACTTTCCATTGCGTCGTCGAGCAACATTAGTAACGGCATCGCGGCGGAGTGGCGCTTCCTCGCATCCGCCGACATCAACGGCGACGGCAAAGTCGATGTCCTTCTCATGAACGGCCTCACCGGACAGGTCAATGGCTGGCTCATGGATGGCGCGACGAAACTCAGCGGCGGCATGGTTGGCGTGGCTGCCGGCCGCGAGTTCCTCGCAACCGGCGACTTCGACGGCGATGGCGCCGATGACATCCTCTGGCGCGACAACTCGGATCGACTCTCCATCTGGTACCTCGAAGGACTGAGTGCGTCCGAAGCGTTTGTTCCAGTTCCCGCCGACACGCTCTCCCGCGCATGGTGCGTGACGGCGGTCGGTGATTTCGACGGCGATCGCACCGATGACTTGGTGCTACGACATATTGGGACGGCGTCCATCACGGGAACTGGGCAGGTTGTGGGATGGCTCATGCACGGCGCGAACGCACCGACGGCTGGCGTGATTCACGCTGGCATCGCGCTGGCTTGGCGCACGGAGTCCTGCGCAGACTTGGATGGCGATGGCGACGACGACATTCTCTTGCGTAATCGTCAAACGGGCGATGTGAATGCATGGCTCATGACGGGGCTCGTGAAGGCAGGAGCCTTTGTGAAGAATGTTGGCTTCGGGTGGGCCGTGCTCAATGGCGATGATTACAACGACGATCACGGATACGACGGCAATGGTTGCGATGATGACGGCGACGATCTCAACGGCGATGATTACTCCGACGATCACGGCGGCAGCGACTCCGATGACAACAGTAGTGGCGGTGGTGGCGGAAGTAGCGGCGGAGGAAACGAAACCGTCTCGCTCGCCGCATGCATCAACTGCGTGAATGCGGCGATGGCCTCCAACTACCGCACGGTGCTTGAAGTGGAAGCAGAAATCGAAAGCGGCGTTGCGTATGTCGAAGTGCTGCAAGCGATTCACAACACTGGGCAATTCATTTTCACTCGCTATCGCGCGAGCAACGCGAGCGTCGTGTCGACGATCACCTTCATGCCGAGTGCCGCGCTGCTTGATGATTACCTCGACCAACTCAACTACCTCGGCGGTGCGATCGTGACTCCCTCGGTCGCACTCACCCTCGCGTCAGCTGCCTATCCGGGCACACTTCCACACGAAGTGGAACTTGAGCTTGAAGCCTCTGGTCTGAAGTGGAAGATCGAGATGGTGAGCGCCAACGGAACCGTGTATGAAGCTGTGATCAACGCGGGCTGAGGCGGGATACACGAGGCCTTGTTCAACGCTCTGGGCTTTCGCGAGAATGCGCGATTTGATGCAATCAAACTGTTGACTCGCCGGACTAACCTCGTCCGGCGAGCGTGCTTTCCCGTGAGAGAGTGATTTCACGTAAGCCTAGGCGTCGCAGTGGGTAGTACGCATCGGCGCAGATCGTGCGAATCTCGACCAAATCGATCTCAACGTGCATTCGGTACACTGCCCCTCCGCGGAAGCACCACTACGATCCGCGGAAGCACCACTACGATCCGCGGAAGCACCACTACGAAAGGAATCCAAAATGTTGACGGCAGGAAAGACTCTCATGCTCGCATGCTTCACCATGTGCGTTCCGATTCCCGCCGCGTCGGCGCAAACGGCCGTTCGTTTGGAGCGACAACTACTCACCCCCTCAGGGCAAGGGCTGAACCCCAGCTTCGGCGTTGCCGCCGCGATGTCTGCTGGAACTGCCGTGGTTGGCGCATACGGAAACTCTGAGGCAATAGTGTTCAATCTCCTGTCCAACGGCACGTGGAGCTTTGATGGCACACTGACGGGCGCTGACTCGCAACTCGGAGATGAGTTCGGCGTCGCCGTTTCGGTTCATGAAACTACAATCGTGGTCGGCGCACCGTCGGCGAATGGCAAAGGTGCGGTGTATGTATTCGAGCAGATCCCGGGCCTCGGAGTCTGGGTGCAAACCGCCAAACTCACGGCGATCGACGGCGCCGTTGGAGATGGTTTTGGAAGCTCCGTCTCGATGGACGGAACCACGCTCATCGTCGGCGCACCCCGTGCGGACATCGGACCCAATCTTGATCAGGGCGCTGCGTACATCTTCCGCCACACGCCCGGCAGCGGCTTCGACGGCGGTTCCAAAATCACGGGGTTCTTTGGTACTGCCGGCGATGGGTTCGGGCACTCGGTCGCGACGCATGGCGACGATCGAGTACTCGTCAGCGCCCCTTACAAGAACACGAGCCGCGGATTTGTCTACCTCTATGAAACTGTCGGGGCTTGGTCTTTGATCGACATCCAATCATCTCTCGCCCCTCACGACTACGAGTTTTTCGGCTGGGATGTCGATATCTCTGCGGTCGGGGAAACGGATCTCCTTTGGGTAGGCGCTCCAAGCACCATCACTAGCGGCGTCGGCACTGGCTCGGTGCAGTTTTTCTACAACGAAGGGACCAGCGGTTTTTTTGGAGGGGTCGCTGTCACCCCAACCGACGCTGTAGCTGGCGAGGAGTTTGGAGCTGCGCTGTCAGCGCACAACACTTCCTGCGCGGTCGGCTCACCAGGAAGCAGCATGGGCTCTGCGATCGATGCTGGCTGCGCTCGCGTCTATCGGCTGGATGGGCAAACACCGAAACTCTTGGGAGCCAAGTTTGCGCGGACGGGAGCCGCCGCATCCGATTGGCTTGGGAACTCAGTTGCGCTTTACGGCGAACGCCTGATAGCAGGGATTGTCGGAGCCGACAGCGCGACTCAAAATTGTGGAGCAGCTGCTGCGTTTTGCGTCGATACAACCCGAGGCGACCTCGACGACAACGGAAAGGGCGATGTCGTGTGGTTCGATCCAATCGGAGGAAAACTGTGCGGCTGGATCATGAATGGACTGACTCGAGAGATCGGAGGCATTCTTCCTACAGGCCTCGGTACCGGAGCCGAATACTGCGGACTCGGTGATTTCTACGGCGATGGGCGGCAGTGCGCGCTCGTTCGGGAAAAATCAACTGGTGCATTCAGGATCTTTCGCCTCAGTCACCTCACGATCGCTTTCTCAAGCACAATCTCGAACGGTATCTCATCTACTTGGCGCTTCCTCGCGTGTGCCGATATCAACGGGGACGGTAAGTCGGATGTGCTCTTGATGAACGGACTCACTGGGCAGGTCAATGGCTGGCTCATGAACGGCGCGACCAAATTCAACGGTGGCATGATCGGCTGTGCGGCCGGTCGCGAGTTCCTCGGCACCGGCGACTTTGACGGGAGCGGAACTGATGACATTTTGTGGCGCGATGCGTCCGGTCAAGTCACAATCTGGACTCTCGCAGGTCTCACCGCATCTGCAGAGAGCACAAGCGGGCTGTCTCTGTCGAGCAAAGTGACCGCGGTTGGTGATTTGAATGCTGATGGCATAGATGATCTCATCCTCCGCCATGTCGGAACCGCTGGCGTCCCAGGCAACGGTATGGTTGTCGCTTGGCTCATGGGCGCCGAATCCGGACCGACTGGAGCCATGCTCCACCCCGGACTCCCATTGGAGTGGCGCTCTGAAGCGTGTGCAGATCTCGACGGGGATGGTGACGACGATCTCATCTGGCGCAATCGTCTCAATGGTGATGTGAATGCATGGCTCATGAATGGAGCCGTAAAGGAGTCAGGCGCCTTTGTGAAGAACGTGTCCTTGTCGTGGGCGATCCTCAACGGCGATGACTACAACGACGACCACGGCTACGACGGCAACGGGTGCGACGATGACGGCGATGATCTCAACCGCGATGACTACGCCGACGATCACGGCGGTAGCGATGCCGACGACAGTAGTGCGGGTGGTGGCGGTGGCGCAAACAACGGAGGAAATGAAACCGTCTCGGTCGCCGCTTTCGTCGGTTGCATCAATGCGGCGATGTCCGCGCAAAACCTCGCCGTCATTGAGGCAGAGGCAAAGGTCGAGAATGGCTTCGCATACATCGATGTATTGCAAGTCAATCCGGCGGGGAGCCAAACCGCCGTCTTCAGCCGCCGCGGTGCAAGCAGCATGTCGCTGACCTCTCAACTCTTTTTCGATCCGAGCCCACTGTGGGCCACGTACGGACTCGAGTTCACTGCGCTCGGCGGCGCGGTCGTAAGTCCCTCTACTGCGCTGACGAATGCGGCGGCGCTGCAACCAGGAAAGCTACCACATCGCGTGTACATCGACCTTGTGGCAGGAGTGCTCAAGTGGAAAGTAGTGATGTTTGGCAGCGACGGGATCTGGACTGAAGTCGCCATCAACGCGCAGTAGATCCCGACTCCATCCCACAGAAACGAGAAACCCTCCGCAGATGCGTGGCGGGTTTTTCGTTTGCACGCGGGCGCTGTCTCCTTGCCGCTCCAATTCTACTTCAAAGAAACTCTTCCTCGAGCGGTTCTTGCGGTCGAGTTGATCCACCCTTCTCTCAGTTTGCCTCACCGAAAGCCCAAAACATCTTCTCAAGGAATTCGCTATGTCTCTACGCCCGTCCCTCTGATTGATCGCGATTTTGCCCCCCCCGCTTGTGCAAGTTCCATCGGCGTCGCCAAGCCTTTACCCGCACCGAGCGGCAACTCCTACAGCCTCCTGTACTAGAGACGACCGACCATTTCGA
>SXUJ01000028.1 GCA_005790565.1 Planctomycetia bacterium | reverse complement strand
GAATGAATCGCGATCGGCGCAAATCGGGCGTGTTTCGACAGGCTGAGTCGAGGCGAATGAACGGCCACCGGCGCAAAACGGGCGCTCAAGTACTTGAGCGCTCGCGACTTGGAATCTGCTCCGAGCAGCAGATTCCCTCGCTCGCTTTCGACTGCGCCGCCGCGAATGAATCGCGATCGGCGCAAATCGAGCGTCTTTCGACGGGCTGGCTAGGCTTCAATCGTTGAGGCAGACCCGAGCATGTGCGGAGTCGAACTTAGCCGGTCCACGCGTTGAGCATGATTGTGAGGTCGCTTGCGTCCACGACTCCATCATTGTTGAGGTCGCCCGTGCCCGAGCCGAGCCAGTTGTTCAGCAGTAGTGCGATGTCCTGCGCGTTCACTGCCCCATCTCCGTTGAGGTCGCCCAAGAGCGTTGGCACGAGCGAGATCGTCGCAGTGTCCATGATGACAGGAGCGCTCTCGCCGGTTGCGGTGTAAAGGTCATGAACCACTTGGCCGCGAGTGTCGGTCACATTCGCGTCGCGCAAGAACTCCATGTACTCGCGCGAGGAAGTTTGGAGGTAGGTCTCGACCACCGCGCTCGTCGCGCCATCGGGAATTGCGAAGAGTGAGTCATCCCAGTACTGACCATCGGCATAACTCGCGCCCACAACCGGGGCACCGATCGACGCGAGTTCAGCGTTCGTCACGCCGCGTGGTGGAATGCGATTGTCTTTCAGAAGGATGTTGTTGAGCACGAGGTGGAAGCTCTCGCCCGCGGGCAACTTCGCTGCCTTCGCAACCGCGCTTGACATCCCGAAGCGGCACTCGTAGACCTTTGTGGATTCTGCATCCAGGGTCGCGGTGAGCGCGTCGTACGCACCATGCTCTCCCACAACCACACCTTTTTCATTGAGGAATCGGACATGCACCCACACACGACGACCTTCGGGGTATCCGGTCGGGAGCTTGTGCCCCGTCTGATTCGTCACACGAACTATCAGATTCTCGCCCGCTTGGCTCAGTGTCATGTCCGACCCATTCGCGATCATCGTTTCGTTCCGCGCGCTTGCGGCGTCGACCCGTTCTTGCGTGAGTCCGCGCGCATCGGCCTCTTCTGGGCCGTATTGCTCGCGGAGCGCGCGAATGACCCATGAGTTTGAACCCGCAAAGGAGTGCTGCGGCATGTCAGGGCGTTCGAACCACGGTTCACCGTATTGATAGAAGACGCAACCGCCCGCGATCACCTTGGGCATGTGGCAGTCTTGGCAACTCGATACCACGCCGTCAGGGTCGTTCCCGCCGAAGCGGTGGTCGGCGTAACCCACGCCGTTCACGAAGTCACTGATCGACCACTCACTGAAGGTGCGTTGCTCAGGCATCATGTCCGCGGGGTTGTCAGTGGGGTGCGGTTTCCCGAGCGCGTTGAGGACGAACTGACCCTTTGCGTTCTTGGAGAAGGCAGGATTGCTGACATCGTGGCAAGTGCCACAGAACTCGCTCTTCTCATGGAAGGGCGAAGTGATGAGTTCGACTTGATTGTTCGACGACGAGAACCCGTGGAGATTCTGCGGGACATCGCTGAAGGGACCTCGGCGATTGTCCTGTGGATCGAGCACATACCGCGCGTTTCCAGCGCCGCTCGGCAGAAGATTCTGACTCACCAGACTCGCGATGATCGCGTTGTCTGGATTGGCGGGACCGGTTGGGTATGCGATTGCGCTGCCGGCGCCGAGGACGGGGTTCACGACGCGGTGACAGAAGTTGCAGTTAATGCCGTCGAAATCTTCGGTCGTAAAGTCTGCCGTGGTTCCACTCGCGGTGCGGCCGCCGATGAACGCGCCCGGCGCGTGGCAGCGAAGGCAGAGCATGCCAGCGAGATTCGCGTCTTGATTGGCGATTGTGAGGGCGGCGAGGAAGACCGGATCGTTCGCACTCTGTCCCATCATCGAGGTGACCCACGAGTCATACGGCGCGACATCAATGCCGTAGTCGCTATGACAGAAAGTGCAGTTTTGCGAAGTGAGGATCTGGTCGAACAGTTCGGGATCAGGTTGAGGCTGTGTTCCCTTTTCGAAAAAGTCTGCGGAGGTTGTGGGAATCGTCACTTGGCCTCCGGTCCGCATCGCGAACATGGTTCCGACGGAGGAAAGCGCGAGGACGCCGCCGCCGAGGAGGAGCAGACTCCGGCGGAGGAGCGGTGCTCGTCGGCTGTGATCGGATTCGTGGCGTATCGGGCTCATTGATTTCATGCTCGGTTTCGACTGCTCTTCATTTGGGACCAGAGTCGGCCTGTGCATGCGCCATGCACCAGTTCCTCAGCCGCTGCAAAGGTACTTTCGGACGCGGGGCGGTCAAGGATGACAGACGATTCTCGATGGGATGAAGTTCGAAAATTTGATTTGGGATGCGCGCCGAGTCTGAGGTATCGCGGAGTGGTTCGCGGCATGGGTATCGGACGCGGTAATCGTGAATGAGCGATCCTCAACGCGGTTTCGCGGGATAGACGAAAGGAGGTGGATGAGCGATGAAATTGACGAATGGGCCGTGGTCACAAAGGACAGCAACGGGAACCTTCTGAAGGATGGCGACTCGGTGGTCGTCATCAAGGACCTCAAGGTGAAAGGTGCAGGCGCAACCATCAAGCGCGGGGAGACCTTCAAGAACATCAAACTCACCGGAAGCGAGGATGAGGTCGAGGTTCGCCAAGGCAAGAGCGTGTGGGTGCTCAAGACCTGTTTCCTGAAGAAGTCCTAGTCGATGGTGCCGAGGCCCCTCACGGTCGACGACCAACAGACATCGTAAACTTCGTGCATGCAGATTCACTGCGCTCCGACAACCATTGCGCTCGGCGGCATCCTCGCGCTCGTTTCCGCCTGCGCGTCTCCGCCGCAGGGTTCGAGCGTCGCGCAGATCGCCCCGAGGTCGTACACAAACGCTTTCGACGCCGCTTGCGCGGTTGCGAAGGAGGCAGGATTTCGCGTGGTGACCGCGGATCGCCAAACGGGCGTGATCGAAACCGCTCCCGCGTTCATGGGTTCCTTCGTGGAACCGTGGGAATGGGACGACATGACGCTCTCGCAGGTCGGTGAAGCTTCCATCAACTTTGAGCGCAGGCGATTGCGGTTCGAGTTTCTCCCGGCGGGTTTTCAAGAAACCGCGTCGAGTCCTGACGCTCCAATCGCGGGCCCAGCGATTGCGGGATCCTCTCGGGTGAAGTCCGCAGACCTCGCACGCACGCAGGATGCGTTGGAGTTGCGCGTGGTTGCGAGTGTGGAGCGACGATTTCAGCCCGGCGCACAACGCAACGCGTGGACGCGCTCCATCACCGGCACGATGACGGATGTCACGGTGAAGGACGACGGCCTTTCGGCGCGTGATGCTTCCCGATGGACCGCGTTCGAACGGGACGAGCGCTTGGAATCGCAACTCCTGCGCGCGGTCGAAGCGCAACTTGCGTCCGCGAGCGCGCGCTGATTCACGCAGCGTCCGTCAAGCGATGCGCGGATCGACCCAGCGATACATCACATCGACCGCGAGATTGAAGAGCACGAGGAGCGTTGAATAGACGAGCACGACGCCCATCACGAGCGTGATGTCCTTCGCGAGGACCGCTTCGACAAAGTGCTGCCCGATTCCTGGAACTGCGAAGACCTTTTCGACCACGAACGATCCGGTCATCGCGACCGCGGTCGCAGGGCCGAGGTAAGAGAGCACCGGAAGGAACGCATTTTTCAACGCGTGATGGAGCGCAACTTGTCGCTGAGAAAGTCCCTTCGCACGGGCCGTGCGCGCGTGATCGCTGCGCATCTGCTCGATCATCCCGAAGCGCACAAGGCGTGAGATGTACGCGGCAAACGGGAGCGAGAGCGTGAGCGCGGGAAGAAAGAGCGACTCGACGCCGCTCACACCTCCGATTGGAAAGAGCCTGAACTTCACCGCGAAAAGCACAAGCAGCGCGCTGCCGATGACAAAGCTCGGCAGGCTGATTCCGACGATGGAGAGCAATTGCGTTGCAACATCCGCGAGGCCACCTGGTCGCATGCCGCCGACGACTCCGGCAAAGATTCCGACCGTCAGCGCGATCATCATCGCGCTGATGCCTAAACGCATCGAGACCGGCGCGCCCGTTTCGATGATCTCGTTGACGCTCCAATCCGGTTGTCGAAGGCTTGGGCCAAGATCGAAAGGATGTGGGCTTGTGCCCATGACCCAGGCGACGCCACTGGCCTTGGCGAGATACTCGCCGTAGAACGCGAGGGGATCATCAAGATGGTATTGCGCCTGCATCGCGGCCACGATTTCCGGTGGAGGCCTGCGTCCTTCAGGATTTTCTAGTGGGTTGCCGGGCACCATCCACGCCAGCGTGAAGGTGACCGTGTACACCGCAAGCACGATGAGAGGCAATTGCAAGAGCCGGAAGAGAAGCATGCGCGTCACGGCGAGGCCTCCGCTTCTGCCGCATCGATGCGCTCGAACTCGTCGAAGTGTTGTTCAAGTCGCGGATGTTCTCGAATGCCGTGGAGCCTCGAGGGGTCGTACATGTAGACCGTGACATACGAGCAGATCGGAAGCAGCGGGACTTCTTGGGCGAAGAGGAATCGTTCGCACTCCGCGAGGCGTTCGAGTCTCCGATCTGGGTCGGTTTCCCGCTGGGCGTCGTCGAGCATTGCGTCGAAGGCTGGATTCTTGTAGCCGCGGTCGTTGTTGCCATCCGTGGATCGTTGCAGTTCAAGGAATGTCGAAGGATCTCCGTAGTCGCCGTACCAACCTCCGCGCGCGATACTGAAGTTCCCCTTCTTGACGTCTTCCTTGTAAAGCTTGGCGTCTTTTCCTCGCACTTCGACCGGCACGCCGAGCTCGCGTCGCCACATGTCGCGTAACGCGAGCGCGAGGTTTTGGTATCGCGGACTCGCGGTGGAGTAGAGCAAGTCCACGGTGGGAAATCGCTTCCCATCGCGGTCATCGACGAAGCCATCGTTGTCGCGGTCGACCCATCCGGCGTTCGCGAGTTCTGCGCGAGCGCGTGTTGCGTCAAACGGAAGCCCTTCCACCAACGGATACCCCTGGATGGATCCAGGCGGAACGAGTGTCGTGGCTACGCGTTCTCCGAGACGAGTGACTCGATCGATGAGTGCTTGCTTGTCGGCGGCCATCGCGAACGCTCGGCGCACACCGACCTGATGGAAGGGATTCGGTGCCCCGTTGGGCGTCGTTGGTCGGCAGTTGAAACTGAAGAAGTCCGTGCCGTAGGCATTCAGGGCGCGAATGTCGCGCCGCTCGCCGAACATCGGACTCGGAAGCGTTCGGATGCACTCATCGAGTTCCATGCCGCGAGCTTGGTCGGCGTGGATTGTCTCGGCATGGCGTGTTTCAAAGAGGCGCCGTTGCGCGAGCATTTCCGTCTTGTACTCCGGGCCCACATCGGGCAACCAATCCACGCCACCCGCGCCAAACGCAAGCACTTGGGTGTTCGGGTTCTCGATCACACGCACTTCAACGCTCTGCGAGGGGACACGCGCGGCGTCCCAGTAGTACGCATTCTTTTCGAGACGCATGTCGCGCTTGTAGCGCCACACGGTCGGCACATAAGGACCGTTGGAGATGAGGTGCGGCGGCTTGGTCCAGCCATGCGACTGTTCCATCCGTCCAGTGCGCGCATCGAGGTGCGTCCACTGTTCGACGGATGCGCGGTGGACGGGAGAAAATGGTGCGAAGGCGCACAGATCGAGAAAGTAGGGGAGTGGTCGGCGAAGACGGACTTCAAGGGTGAACTCGTCAAGCGCGCGGATGCCCACGAAGTCTCGGAAGCGCGACTCGGTGGTCTCCCAGAGCGCTCGCGCATCTTCGGCGGTGGTCGGTGCGACGCTGTTGCGCGCATTGAACTCCGCGAGCGCCTTTGCGCGCCAGTGGAAAAATGCTTCGGCGCCCTCAATCTCGAAGAAAAAGCCAGAGTAATCCGCCGCGGTGTCGGGAAGCAGTGCGCGCCGCCATGCGTAGACGAAGTCCTTCGTGGTCACAAGGTCGCCGTTAGACCACTTCGCGTCCCGTCGAAGGTTGAAGGTCCACACAAGTCCGTCAGAACTGGTGCTCCATCGCTGCGCGACACCTGGTTTGATTGAACAATCCTTGGGATTGAGCGCGACGAGTCCTTCGTAGATCGTCTCTCCTCGTCGGATTTCATGTTGGTAGCTCATCCGCTGCGGATCGAGCGTGAAGCAATCGGATCGTTCAACAATGACGAGGTCTGCACGGGGAAGTGGCGGATCGAGATAGGTCGTTGCGATGAGCGCAATGAGCAGGAGAAGAAACGGTGCAAGGACCTTCACAACGGAAGCGTAACTGCCGCCGCCGAGGAATTCGCGACCGACGGAGAGCGAACCCACATGACAGAATGGCGCCGGTGGACGCCAAAGCGAACTTGGCAGCTTGCGAACTCGACGAATCGCATCGCAAGTCGCGAGCGCTCAAAGATTGCACTGAGGCCGGTGGACGCCAAAGCGAGCGAGGCGATGCGCGAACTTGGCAGCTTGCGAATTCGACGAATCGCATCGCAAGTCGCGAGCGCTCAAAGGACGCTCTCAAGATTCGCGCTTGTAGGTCGCGACGGCATCCGACCATCGTTTCACTTCCGCGGTGAACGCGGGCTTGTCGGAGGCGTCCCAAGTCTTGGGCAAGACCCCATCATCCGAAGTGCGTGGAGCATTGGGACGAATGGATCGGTCGACGAGTCGCAGCAGAACTTCCGCGCTGTTGCACATGCCCGCATACGCCGTCGAAGTGTGCGCGCTTGCGTGTCCGGTCGTCCACTGTCGTTCAGACGCCTTGAGCAAATCGATCAACCCGCGGGCGAGTTGAGGAGCGGCGGCGCTCTTCTCCGCGACGGGCATTTCTACCCACTGATTTCGGACGCTGATGAGCGCGCGATAGACCGACGCGACGCGACCATCCGCCGAGCTGTTTTTCGCGATGGAACTTGCGAGTGCAACGATTGAGTCAAACTCGGCCTTCCGCACATTTCGAGCAGTATCCGGCGTCAATTGCGGCCGCTTGAGGAACGAGTTGAATCCTTCCAGCTGCTGTTGCAGCGCGAATGGATCGGTTTCAGCGAGCGCGCACGCTGCGAGGCGCTTCGCGAGCGCCTCGACTTGAATCGTGGAGAGATCTGCATCCACCGCGAGGTCTGCCGCCAGGCCCGCTGCGACGATGCGGCGAGTTCCATCCTTTTCCATCGCGGATGAGGCTCGGTTGAGAAGCACATCGAGCGCCTCATTCGAGCGAAGGAAGCGGAGGACCTGCATGGCGAGAATCGCGCGCCGAAGGTCACTTCCTGCCGCAATCGGGCTCAACAATGGTGTCAGTACGATCGAGTACCCGCGGCGAAAAACGGCCGTCGCGGCAGGATCGCGTGGTGGATCAGTGAGCGTCCGCCGAGCCGCGTCGAGGGCCGCTTGGTCGGTGGAAGTCGCGATCGTTTCGACCTCGCCGGCGGCGAAGGTCTGAATGGCCGCCTTCTGAGCCTCTGTCAAAGTCGTGCTACTCGCGACGATGGCCCGATCGAGTGATGCCGACGCATTCGTCGACTGGGCGTTCGCTTGCCTCGCTCCGAGAATGGAAATGGTGACGAAGGCGAAGGCGGCGAGCGGTCGGAAGCAGCGCATAGGTGGAGGGTCTGTCCTAGGATCGAGCGCGAGACGCAGGATCGAGCGTGGAACGCTACTTCGCCCCGCTCAGACTGTCAATCATCGCGACAGGAACCAAAGCCCCGCGTGGTCGCTTGTCAGGCAGCTTATGACGCTTTGAGTTCGATGCACCACGCAGCGAGATTGTGCCGATCTTGTACCTCAGATGATGCGTTCTCCGAAGGAACACCGAGTGATGGGCTGTTTGACTCTTGCACATGCAGGAGTGCATGCGTCAGCGACTTCGTCGTGCGCTAAAAAAATTGCTTTCGCGCGGTTGCGGCTGGGAACTCCATTGGTTGCCTGCGCCTCTCTCGCGATTGCTGCTGCCCCTTCTCAAGAGGCGCAGCAGGAGGCTGGTAGCGGAGCGCGAAGCGCGACAAGACAGGTTATAGACCAATCTGCGATTTCCGCGTCAGTCGAAGCCGACCCGGTTCTCACGGAGCCCCAGCTGCGGACAAGCCTTGCCCGGAGTTTCGCGCAGTCCGCGCGACAGTTTCTGCAGCGCGGCCGCGTGTTCATTGGCTCGCTCGAAACGGCACGCGAACTGCTCACGAGGGCGGTCGCGCTTGCGCCCGACGATGAAGAGATTTGGCGGATGGCGCTCGACCTCGGCTCCGTGCTCGAGGAAGGCGACCCGATCGGTGCGAAACTTGGAGCGGACGCCCTGGTGGCGATTAGTCGCCTCGACCCCGAGGATGAGGGCGTGCGACTTCGCCGATTGCTCGGGGTAATGGAGGAACGACAGACGGCGGAGGCGCGCATCGCGGTCGCGCTTCAGATACTCGCGCCCGACTCGATCCCGCAGATTGGTCCGCGGGTCGCAGCGCGCATCGCGTACGAGTTGGCATCGCTGTACAAGCGCACCGGAGACATGAAGGAGTATGAGCATTGGCTCCTTCAAGCGACGCGATTTGATCCGTGGTTTCCCGACGCGGCGAATGAGGCTGCCGGCTACCTGCGATTGCGCGTGTCGACGATTGAGGAGGCAGGACTGCTTCGTGCAGCAGCGCTCGCAAATCCAGGTGATGGATTAGCTGCGGTTGCACTCGCGCAACTCTGCTTAGAGCATGGCGCGTATGGCGGCGCTGCGGGGATACTAGAGATTGAAAGCGTGGTTCTGCAGACTCGGCGGCCAAGCCTTCCGTACGACACATTGCTCGCCGATCTGATACTTGCCTTCTGGGGAAGTGGGCAGATTGAGGCAGCGGAATCGGTGTACGCGCGGCGGCAGCAAGCGCTCGACTTCGTGTTGCGAGAGGAGATTGATCGAAAGGGCGCACTCGTGAGTCTCGCGAGACGGAAGGAAATGCAACTGCCTCCGACTCCCTCAATCATCACCAATACGGCAGCGATGCTTGTGGCACGCAAGATGGACGGTGCCGAGATTGTCACGGCGAACACGGACTCGGCGTTCAAACTTGCGATCCAAGCATCGGAAGAAGCGAAAGTCCCCACAGATCAAATCGCCTCGCTCTGGCTCGAACGCGCGTTTGTCGCCTTGTGGCTCGGTGGAAGTGTCGAGGACGCGACAACATCCATCGCGTCCGCTGTCGCGTTGCAGCCCGTTTCACCAATGGCACAGGCGCGCTTTGACGGCTGGTTTGCGTATCGCGCGGGCGACTTTGCGAGGGCGGAGGCACTCTTCGCGCCGCTTGCGGAGAGTGACCCTTCAGCAAACATCGGACTTGCGATGGCATTGGAATCACTGGGAAGAGTGCGTGACGCGGCGACGCAGTTTCTTGGACTTGCGAAGACATTTCCGGCGACCGCGATCGGCCTTTTCGCGCGCGAGTCGCTGTGGAGATTGCTCGGCAACAAGGTTCCCCTCCTTCCCGACGCAGCGGAGCTCGATGCGATCGCTTCGTTGCCGAGCGGATTCCGTAAAATCGTCGAAGACCCAGGCGGAGCGTTGCTGCTGACGATCCAGCCGCGCGCGCGCGAGGTGGAGATGTTCATGCCGTTGCAGTTCGACTTTGTGATTACCAATCGCGGCGATTGGCCGATCGCAATCGCGCCAAACGGACCACTGCGTGACACGGCAACCGCTGCATGTACGGTGAGCATGTCAGGCCAACTCTCGACGCGAATTCCGCCGTATGAGGCGGTCTCACTGAGTACGCGCCTTGGTCTTGCGCCGGGGGAGTCCGTTGTCGCCACCTATGACGCGACGATCGGTGACGGCACGCGCACGTTCAAGTATGACCCGACGGTTGGAGGCTTCGCGAGCGTCCATGGGATTCTGAATTGGCGCACGACTGCGACGGGCATGGAGCCTGGTCCGCTTGGGATCGAAGTTGAATCGGACACGGTTCGCGTCGAAGGGGTTCGCGTGGATAGCGCATGGGTCACGCGAGCGATCGCGGAGATCTCCGATTCGTCGAAGCCTCCGTCGCCAGTCACCGTCGCATTTCTTGCGTGCGCCGTCGCGCGTGCAGAGGCGCGGAGTGCCTCGCTCGCGGCGGCGACGATTGATGCACTCGCGGGTGCGGAGACCGCGCTGCTTTCCGCGATTTCTCGCTTGACTCCGGTGGAAGTCGCGTGGGTTGCTGCACAGGTTCCGCCTGCTCGCAAGAGTCTGACCACTTTTTACGCCGCCGTCGACGCGATTCCCGACGCACTTATCCGCACGGCGAGGATGACCGCGCAGCCGGACTTTCCTGATGATGTGCTGATTGAACTCACGCTTCGCGACGGACCCTTGGAGGTGCAGTCACTCGCTCGCGCGCTGCATGATCACCGCGAGGGCATACTCCTCGAGCGGCGCGAGAATCTCGACATCTCGAAGTGATGGCAGAACATGTGCGCTCGCCGTTTCCCCCGCGTGGAGCTTTCATCGCGAGTTTCAGGGAAGCGGCGGCGCATCGCGCGCTGTGGCTTCGCAGCGAAGGGACGCGCTCCGCCGCAAGGATCTTGCGCGAGGAATTGCTGCGCTTCGCGGTAAGAATCTTGCACGAGCGCTCCAACGGATGCGACACTGCTGCCATGACTGCCATCGAACACTTCTTGAGCAATCCGAAGGTGCGGCGACTGGCGCGACCCATCGGGGTTACGGTTGGCATTCTGTTGATGGCGTGTGCAGTTGTGTTCGCGGTCCTTGAGCGAGCGCAACTTGCGGAAGCGCTTGCGAAGTTGCGCGATCCGCCTCCTCAGACGCTCGCACTCATGCTCGGTTGCGTGCTCGCTGGCATCGCGCTCACCGGATTGCTCTTTCATGTGCTCATCGCGAGATTCGCGCGCGTCCCGTGGTGGGAGATGCAAGCGCTTGTCGCATCGACAACGCTGGCCAACTACCTTCCACTCAAGCCTGGACTCATCGGTCGCGTCGCGTATCACAAAGTTCGCCACGGTGTTTCGCCGGTGCAGTCGGCGCGGACCATCCTCGAAGCGGTTGGGTTGACCTTTGCAGCGGCGATGACCGCGGTGAGTTTGCTTTGGCTGTGTCAGACCTTGGAACTTCCCGTCGGCTTGGTGTTTTTCTCACCTCTGCTCGCGCTCGTCGCGCGTCTGTTTCCGGTGGGGCGCACGCTCGCGCTCGGATTTGTGATTCGGAGCGCCGAGGTCTTTTTGTGGGCGCTCCGATACTGGTGCGCGTTCCAGTTGATCGGTTCGCCCGTTTCCTATGAGAGCGCGCTTGTGCTTGCGACGGCGAGCTGCCTTGCGACGCTTGTGCCGTTCATCTCCAACGGCCTCGGCCTGCGGGAATGGGTGGTTGGATTGCTCACACCGCTCCTCGCGGGTGCATCAATGGAGGCGGGCATCGTCGCGGAACTTGTGAATCGCACTGCGGAACTCATGGTGGTCATTCCCTGCGGCGCCGCGGGCGCGTTCTTGCTTGCGAAGCACAAGGGTTCCGCCCGTGCCTATACGAATGTGACCGAAGCCGTATGATCGGGGCGCATGTCGACTTCCACGACGCTCGATCGAAACTCCGCGCTACCCAGCGTTGCGGCCATCGATCGGATGGGTGGCACGCGGAAAACCATCGAGGGAGCGGGCCTCCGATGGAACGGCATGTCTGCCGTGCGCGACCTCGGTGTGGCTCCCTGATTCCCGCGCGTGCCACCTATGCCCACGATTAGTTGCTTCATTCTTGCTTACAACGAGCGCGACAAGAGTGTCGATGCGGTTTCTACCGTGCTGTGGTGTGATGAAGTCATCGTGGTGGACTCTGGGTCCACGGATGGAACGGCGGAGGCGGCGATTGCCCTTGGAGCACGAGTTGTCCAAGTCCCCTTTGAGGGGTTTGGAAAGCTCCGCAACTCGGCACTCACCCACCTGACGGGCGATTGGGTCTTTTCGCTCGATGCGGACGAACGCTGCACGGTTGAGGCGCGCGACGCCATGTTGCGCGTCGCCTCGGATCCAACCAGTCTTTCAATCTGGAATGTGCCCCGTCGCAACTGGTTCCTCGGAAAGTGGATCCGCCATAGCGGCTGGTATCCGAATTTTCGACAGCCGCAGTTTTTCAGGCGCGGATCGATGACCTACGACAACCTACCCGTGCACGAAGGATGGATTGCGGCGGCGGGCGCGCGAGTGGGCGTACTACCCGCAGATATCTGGCAGTTCCCCTTCGCGAACATCGCGCAGATGGTGCACAAGGCGAACCGATACTCGTCACTTGGAACCGCGAAGGTCGGCCAGCGGAAGGGGATCGTGCGAGGAGTCTCGCACGGAGGCTTGCAGTTTTTCAAGCACCTCATTCTGAAGGGTGGAGTACTCGATGGTCGCGCGGGCTTCTTGATCGCCGGCGCGTACTTCTTGCAGACATTTCTGAAGTACGCGAAGCGACTCGAGGACGGGCAAGCACCGCCGCCCTCGGCCGGCAGGATCGAGGCCCAGGTCAAACGGCGGACCTGAACGGCCCACTTCCCACTTGGAGTCAGAAGGGAGTGATGGAATCTGTCCTCGCGCTCTGGCGCGGCAGAACTCCGCGCTCTCGCGCAACGAACTCCGCGCTTTCGCGCGATTCTGGCACGAGCGCTCAAGGGGCGCAAGCAACCCGAAAAAACGCGCCTCGCTTTACACGCGAATCTTCAGGTTGTCCAAGACATTCATGAAGTTGATGTACGCGTCGTAGGGCGAGTTGTAGGGCGAGAAATATTTGTGCACATCTCCGTCGGCCCAATACTTCGTACACATGTAGTAGAGGTGATCACTTGTCGTGAGCTTGCGCCAGTCCTCGAGAATGTATGGATCACCAGCGGCATGGCGCTCCTTGACCGCGCCCTCGAGTCGATAGAGTTCGGCCGCAGCATTGTCCTGCAGCGGATTGCCGAGCCATGCGGAGAGATCTCGTTCCGTATCCGCCCACGAGGTCCAACTCGGTACATCGTATTCCCCAACGGGCTCGGAGCACTCGAGTACTTGGGAGGGAGTGAGAAACTGATTGTGTCCAGGATTCATGTCGTACACGCACTTCGGAAGTGCGTCGAGGAACTCGAAGATTCCCGTGTCTGCCCACTGATGCTCGCCGAAAGTCTCGTAGTCCATGAAGAGGTTGCAGGTGAATCCATCACCATTGATTTGGTTCACCCACTCCGCGAATCGTTCCGCGCTCAGGGGCCATTCCTTCCATCCGCGATTCGAGAAACGAAACGCGATGTCATCACTCAATCGGTAGTTCTTCAGAAGGAGTTTGACCCTGCGCTCTTCGGGTGGCCCGGAGTCAGCCGCGCATGGTGGTGGCACATAGATGTAGTTGGGAGACCGGAACCCGAGCAGGCGATCCACGCCCTCGCAAATGATCGCGTTGTGCTGCCCGCGTGCGGCGATGTGGTGTGCGAGTTCGTTGGAGTAGATCAACTCCGTGTTGCGGAAAATCTTAGGTACGACCCCAAAGACCTCTTGCATCTTGCGCTGATGTGCAGTGACCTGCGCGTCGAACTCCGATTTCGAGAAAAGAAAGGAGGGCGAGTGATGGCTCGTCTCGCCGATGAGTTCACAAGCGCCGGTGTCCACGAGCGCCTTGAGTGTGTCGACCACATCCGGCGCCCACCGTTGCAATTGCTCGAGCGCAGTGCAAGTGATGGAGTACGCGCAACGAAATCGACGATCGTGCCGCTTGACGAGATCAAGCATCTTGAGTGTGGCAGGGCGATAGCACTTCTGAGCGACCTTGCGAAGCACTTGCTCATTCGCGGCGTCGTCGAAGTAGAACGGGTCGTTCGCGAAAACGGAGTAGCGGCGCAACCGCCACGGTTGATGCAATTCAAAGTAGAAACAGACGCTTGCCATGGGGTTGCAGCGTAGCGGCACGCTCCCCCAATGGGTTAGACGCCGTAGTACTCGCGATACCAACGCACGAATCGTTCAACGCCTACCACGACACTGGTTGCGGGTCGATAGCCCATGTCGCGCTCGAGCGCTTCGACATCCGCCATGGTGTCGGGCACATCACCAGGCTGCAGCGGCAACAGATTCATGATCGCTTTGCGTCCCACGCACTTCTCGATTGCGCCGATGTAGTCAAGCAGCTCGACTGGGCGAGAATTGCCGATGTTGTAGACGCGCCACGGGGCGCTCGAAGTCCCTGGATTCGGGTGCGCGGCATCGAAATGCGAGTCAGGGCTCGCGGTCGTGTCAAGCGTGCGCACGATGCCCTCCGCGATGTCATCGATGTAGGTGAAGTCTCGACGGTGTTTGCCGTGATTGAAGACATCGATGGGCTTGCCTTCAAGGATGTTCTTTGTGAAGAGGAAGAGCGCCATGTCCGGTCTTCCCCACGGTCCATACACCGTAAAGAACCGAAGGCCAGTCGTGGGCAGTCGAAACAGGTTGCTGTAGGCGTGCGCGAAGAGTTCGTTGGCCTTCTTGCTCGCGGCGTAGAGCGAGAGCGGATGGTCCACGCTGTCTTCCACCGAGAAGGGTAGCTTGGCGTTGCCTCCGTAGACCGAGCTCGAACTCGCATACACCAAGTGCTCGCAACCACTGTGTCGGCATCCCTCGAGAATGTTTTGGAAGCCGACGATGTTGGAATGCACATAGGCGTGCGGATTCTCAATCGAGTATCGCACCCCTGCCTGAGCCGCGAGGTGCACGACCCGAGGGAAACGATGCGTCGCGAAGAGCGCCTCCATGTCGGCGCGCTGCGCGATGTCCATTCTCACGAACGAGAAGCCTTGATTGCGCATGAGGCGTGCGAGCCGAGCGTCTTTGATGCGCGGGTCGTAGTAGTCGTTGAGATTGTCAAGGCCGACGACCACTTCGCCTCGGTCGAGCAGTCGTTGCGCAACGTGAGAGCCGATGAAACCCGCTGCGCCGGTCACAAGGATCGCCATAGGGCGCGAAGTTTACAAGGTTCTCCCAGCGCCAGGTCTCGGCGGGCGAGTTCAGGCGGTGCAGCGAGAGGATGGGGCGCGACTCATCACGCCGACGATGGACTCGATGACGCGCTGCTGCTGCGGGAGGCTCATGCTGCTGCCACTCGGAAGGCAAATGCCATCCGCAAAGAGTCGAGCCGAGACATCACGCGTGAATCCGCCGCACTCATGCGCGAAGTACTTGCACCCTGCGAAGAGTGGTTGCAAGTGCATGGGTTTCCAGGTTGGTCTCGCCTCAATCTTCTGCCTCGCGAGTGCTTCGAGCAGTGCATCTCGCGTTGTCCCTGCCTTTTTCGGGTCGACGGTGAGCGCGGTCAGCCAACGCGTGGAGTGGCTCCAGGCTGGTTCCGGCATGAAGTGGACGCCAGGGATCGAACTGAGCGCTTGTGAATATCGCGCGAAGATTTCGCGACGAGTGGCGACGCGATTTCCCAATACACGAAGTTGGGCGCGTCCGATGCCCGCGAGGACATTCGACATGCGATAGTTGAATCCGGCTTCGCGGTGCTCGTAATGCGGCGCGACTTCACGGGCTTGAGTGGCGAGAAATCGCGCGCGCGCGATCCGCTCGGTCGAGAGCGCTGCGAGCATGCCTCCACCGGAGGTCGTGATGATCTTGTTCCCGTTGAAACTGAAAGCCGAGATGTCGCCGAAGGTCCCGCTGGGATGACCGAGGCAAGTGGCGCCCAAACTCTCTGCAGCATCTTCGAGAATCGGAACATCCCACTCTTCGCAGATTGGGCGGATGGATCCGAAGTCAGCGCTTTGCCCGTACAGATTGACGACGAGGACCGCCTTCGGCTTTTGGCCAGCACTTGAGAGCACTTCAAGCGCGCGTCGGAGTGCGCTCGGTGACATGTTCCAGGATTCAGGTTCGCTGTCAACGAAGACAGGCTCCGCGCCGAGCAGCCGAATTGGATTCGCGCTCGCGACAAAGGTAAAGCTCGAGCAGAGCACCAGATCGCCAGGTCCAACACCGAGGAGCGACAGACCGAGGTGAATTGCAGCTGTTCCTGATGCCGTCGCGCAACACGGCAGCGCGCCCAGCGCCTCCCCGAATTCTCGTTCAAACGCATCCACATTGGGGCCGAGTGGGGCGATCCAGTTGGTCGCGAATGCCTCGTCGATGAACAAGCGTTCATCGCCCGTCATGTGTGGAGGGGAGAGCAGGATTGGCGAGTCGCTACTGGGCGAAGTGGATGCTTGAGGACACATCGGATGCGAATGGCGTGGGGAAAGGTTCTCGCCTAGGAAAGCAGCACGGAGACAAGCTCTATCGGCATTTGAACGATTCATGCCACGCTTGGAACATCAGAATGTTCCAGATCGCGTACCCCTCCTCGCGAGAGCGCAGGAATCGCCGCCAACGGCGTTCGACGAGGTCGGCGTCGAGAACCCCTTCGCTTCGAATCGTGGAGGACAGCAGGAGGGATTCCGCCCACGGTCGCAGCGGTCCGCGCAGCCACCCCCCGAGCGGTATGCCGAACCCCATCTTCGGTCTGTCCATCAACGCCCGAGGGACTCGTCGAGCGACGACTTCTTGGAGGATCCACTTGCGTGATCCGTTGCGGATTCGCATCGACTGTGGCAGCGAGAATGCGAGCTTGGCGAGTCGGTGGTCGAGTAGCGGTTCGCGCGCTTCCAGTGAAACAGACATGCTTGCGCGATCGACCTTTACCAAGATGTCGTCCACGAGGTAACTCACGAGATCCGCCTGCATCATGCGCGTGACGAACGGCATGTCGTGGGCTGGGCGCACCAGAGAATCAGCGTTGGTGAGTGGAGATTGGGGGAGGACTGCGCCCGGGACGAGTCGGAGGCTCTCGCGATCCGTCGCGACAAGGTCGAGATACAAGCTCCACGCATCCTTGTGCGCGAGAAGTGATGCAAGCTTGTGTGCGCGATCACCGGCCCGATCCATTAGGAGATAGTTGGGGAGCGCGAGCGAGAGCGCGCGGCCGATGGCGTTGCCCAGCGGACGAGGCAGGGTGCGCAAGAGCATCGATGCAGCCCGTCGAGCAAAGAGCGGAACTCGTCCGTTCCACTGCGCGACGCGCTCGGCCCACGCGTAGCGGTAGTAACCGCCGAACAACTCGTCGCCTCCATCACCGGAGAGCGAAACGGTCACGCCTCGCCGTGCGGTTTCGCTCACAAGGAGCGTGGGAATCTGCGAGGAGTCGGCGAAGGGTTCATCCCAGATCTCAGGAATGCGTGGAATACACGCGAGTGCTTCGTTTGCGGTGACGATGCGCTCACAGTGATTCGTGCCAAGGTGATGCGCGACTTTTCGTGCGAATCGAGATTCGTCGTAGTTGTGATCTTCAAAGCCGATGGTGTAGGTCTGAATCGGCTTGGCGGAAAGGGATTGCATTGCGGCCACCACGGCCGTCGAGTCAGTTCCTCCTGAGAGGAATGCGCCCAGTGGCACGTCGCTCTCCATCCGAAGTCGCACACTATTGAGCAATGCCGCGTCAACCGCGTCAATCGCTTCGGCGTCGCTTCCTTGAAATGGATTGGCGGCGCCATACTCAGCGAGCGTTCGTGAACTGAACCAGCAGCTCATCTCTGCTCGCCGCGCGTCGAGGTTGAATCGAAGGATGTGGCCGGGCAACAACTTGCGCACTTCTGGGTGGATCGTGAGCGGTCCGGGCACATATCCATGTCGGAGGAAGAGTGCGAGCGCATCGCGATCGATCGAGAGCGACATGCCAGGCACCGCTCGGAGCGCTTTGATTTCCGAAGCAAACGCGATCGTGGCGCCGACGGGATTCGTGAAGTCGCCCTGCGGAAGTTGTCGTCCACCGAGGAAGGCGTAGTAGATCGGCTTCACTCCGAATCGGTCGCGGACCAACACGAGTTGGCGCGTGGTGCGATCGAGCACCGCGAATGCGAACATCCCCTCGAGCTTGGGCAGGGTTGCTTCGATGCCCCACGCCTCGAACGCAGCGAGCAAGGTCTCGGTGTCCGATGTTCCGCGAAAGACGGCCCCTTCTCGGCTGAGTTCCGTCCGCAAGGCGTGATGCCCGTAGCACTCGCCGTTGAAGACGATCTCGAATCGACCACTCTCGGACCGCATGGGCTGATGTCCGTTGCTCGTGCGATCGATGATCGCGAGGCGGCGAAAAGCGAAGCCGACGCGCGTCGATTCATCGAAGAGTGTCCCTTCATCGTCCGGCCCTCGATGGATCAGGCAACGCGCCATCGCACCGAGAATCTCTCGAGGCTCTCGCAGCCGCGCTTCGGGGTCGATGAATCCAGCAAGTCCACACATGTCAGTTCCGAAAGCCTCGTACGATTGGCAGACATCCGAGCGCGACGACGACCATCGTGCTCGCCACGCTCATCTCTCGGTACTGTGGATCGCTTGTCAGCGCGGAAACGAGGACCACGACAAGCGCCGCGCAAGCGCCACACGCAAGTGCATCGCGCCGCGCATTTTGCCAACTTGCGCGGAGGAGCACCCAGAGCATCCACGCAAGCAGTGCGAATCCGATCAATCCGCCCTCGCAGAGAACGCCGAGGTAGCTGTTGTGTGGATGCTTCGTCCAAGCTTGCGCGTCCTTTGGGTCGGACGCGCGCGAAGCAAAACTTCCGAGGCCATTGCCGCAAACCGGATGGGCTGCCCAGAGTTTCTGGGCGTCGCTCCACCACTGCAGTCGTGAAGCAACGGGTGAGGTCGCATCCATTCCATCGGTCGCAGCACTGAGTTGCTCAGGGACTTCGTTCAGGTATCGAAGGCTACTCTTGCCGACCGTCATCAGCAGACTCGCGCAAATCAGCGTGCCGATGACCGCCGTGAGGATGAGTGTGCGCTTCGAAATGAACTCGCCGCGCCACAGCAACGCGAAGAGGAACGGGAGTGCGATGGCGAGGGCAAGGATTTGCCCTCGTCCCGCAGCGATCAAGACGCCGCAGAGCGCGGTTATCCCGGCGATGCTAAGGACGATGCGAGCGCGTCCCGATGTCGCGAAAGCGAGACCTGTCGCGAGCACAACGGTCATGGCACTTCGAAGCGCAGAGTCCCCTGGGTGATCGACGATGCCCGCGTGTCGCCACGGATTCGCCGACGGTCGTTCGAGGAGATCAGCGAGCTGGAGCAGTTGCGCGCCGTTCTGCACGGCGGTTCCCAGAATGAACGCAACCGCGATCGCTCGTGCGTGATCCAGCACAGGCCAAAGCGCGGGCAAGATGATGACCCACCGCAGGATCGAGAGGTCACTGATCGCTCCGTGTTGCGCGGAAGTCCACAGGAGCGAGAGAAGCAGCCAGCCCGTCAGCAACGCGCACGGGGCTAGTGCATCACAACGCAAGAGTGTTGGCATCGCGCGCCACGAAGCGTGGAGTCGGATCAGCGCGCAGGTGATGAGCATCGCCGAGGCGATGTTGAGCGGCGCATGATTGATCGCACTCGCGAAGGCAAAGAGGCACGCGAGGAGAGTTTGACACCAGTGCCCAAATCGATCTCGGAGCATCGCGCAGCGCAGTTGTTCGAGAACAAGCGCAGGTGCGGATGCGGGCGGCCACGCGCGAGGTTGGGTTGCGGATCGATCGACGAGCATTAGGAGGGAAAGGGGAAGCGATGAATCATGTGTGCTCATCCCCACTTGCGGCGGGGAGGGGATACAGCAGTGCGCGGTGAATTGTCGCATTTACCTTTCGGACGTCGAATCTCTCCTGTGCGAGTGCGCGGCTCGCGGCTCCCATCCAGGCGAGATCAGGAGCCGACCTGCCGAGTAGCAACAGGATGGCGTCCGCAAGGGCTTGCGCATTGCGCGCGGGCACAAGGATGCCGTTCGGGCTTGGCTTGAGCTGCACTGTCTCTCGGCAACCAGGTGCGTCGGTGGTGATGATCGGTCTGCCCGTCGCGAGTGCTTCGAGCACGCTCATCGGCGTTCCCTCTCGGTAGGAGGGGAGTGTGAACATCGTGCACTTCGCAAGTTCCGGTCGCACATCATCGAGTCGACCAACAAACTCAATGATGCCTTCGGCGACCCATGCGTCAAGCTCCGCGCGGGAAATCGCGCTGGGGTTGGAGTCGATCCAACCCACGAGGCGAAAATGGGCGTCGGCACGCGCGCGCTTCACGATTCGAGCTGCCTCAACAAACTCTCGCACGCCCTTGTCGACAAGGAGTCGCGCGACCATGAGAATCGTCGGCGCGCCAAGTGGAATCGGCATCGCCGGAAAGGCAGCAAGGTCGACACCCGAACCACCGATCTCGCCACACCTTGCATCCGGTAGGTCCGCTCCGCGTGTGGCGAGCATGCATCGATCATCCTGATTCTGAAAGAGCACAAGATCGGCGTCTCGGAGGGCGCGAGCATAGAGCCATCCGGCAATCTCTCGCAGAATTCGTGGCTTGAATCCTCGCGCGGTGAATGCATAGCCGAGTCCCGTGATCATCGCGACAACACGCGGGACTCCCGCCGCGCGAGCAACCCGGACCGCGTGAAAGACCGGCTTGGGGTTCGTCACGAGCACCGCATCGAACCGATGGGTCGCAAACAGTTTGCGCCAATGCTCGATCGCAAGACGATCTCGTCGTGGATTGAGTGAGGTCCGCTCGAGCGGGGAAAAAGAGCAGGCAGCGCCTAGTGCTTCGACTTCTGCTTGGATCGAAGCGTCGCTCACTTCTTCGCCGTGCGGGGTCGAGAGCACAACGGTGTGGCCTTCCCGCACGAGCGACGCGATGAGCGCGCCACGGAATCGGACGACCGTGTCGCCGATGCCGTTGACGATGCAAATGTGCGCCATGCAGCACACTGTAAGGGGAACCGTGCATCGACAATCATGCGGAGTGGACTGGTTCGCGCTTTGGCTTGACCACCGAGCGTTCCACCGAGCGTTCTGAGGGGCGAACCCCGCGGCGCTTTGCGATGGTCTCCTCCCACAGTTGCGCATACTTTTCTGCGACGGAGTGAATCGAGTAGTGGGCGCGAATGCGCGCTCGGGCCGCATCGCCAATCGCGAATCGAGCGGAGGGCGCGAGCGCCGCCGCGTGCAGCATTGCTTCCGCGAGCGCTGAGGGTTGACCAGACTCGACAACGACTCCGCAATCGCCAATGACATGAGCGGTATCGCCAATGTTGGTACCGATGACATGGATGCCGCAGGCCATCGCCTCGCCCACAACATTCGGGCAGCCTTCTCCCCATCGACTTGGCGAAACGAGGATGTCCATGGCGCACATGAGGCGGGCGACGTCCGCGCGCTCGCCGAGTCGACGCACGCGATGTTGAAGTTCTTGGGCTGAAGCGCCGCCCCAGAGATGACCTTCGTCCGTCCCTCGTCCAACAAGGAGGAAGTGAAGGCGGGGATTGACAGCAGACGCGATTCGCGCGGACTCCAAGAATCCTGCGTGATCCTTCTGGGGATGCACCCGCGCGGCCATGCCGATCACCGTCGCGTCAATAGGAATCCCAAGCTCAGTTCGCACGCTTGCGCGAGCCACGGGATCAGGCCGGAATCGATCGACCTCGAATCCGTTGGGGATGACAACACTGCGATCGTTTTCGTAGCCGATTCGAGCGTGCTGCTCCTGACTGATATGCGCGTTATTCACAATTGCGTCTGCGTGCGGCGCGAGGAAACGGCCGCAGCGAATGACGGCGCGCGTCAGGAATCGCTCGCGTGAGAGGTCGTAAAGCGATTGCCGAATGTTCCACACGATGGGGGTCTTGCGCGGAATCCACGGTCGGGCAAGGCTTGCCGCAGTATTGGCGTGATACATCCACGATTGGATGAGATCCGGATCATGCCGTTGGATGACTTTCGTGAGTCGTCGCAGACCGCGAAGGCTCACTTCACCCCGGCGCAGCCCCGTCGTTTCAACTCGAATTCCCATGTCGCGCACGACTTCGATGAGCGCGCCGTCGTCGACGAGCGTGACGACGGTTGGCTCAAACGCACGCCGGTCGAGGGCGCGAAGCAACTTGACAAGCATCTGTTCCGCGCCGCCCACGGAGAGTGAAGTGATGAGGTGAAGTACTCGCATGACGCCGAAGCGGGCATCGTAACGAGGAGGCGTGTTGAAAGGAAGTCTTTTCACGATGAGAAAGTTATGGACGCGGCCTGTAAACTTACGGACTCGCGCGGGAGACATCGGTAAGATCCGCTTCATTCGTTGGGCTGCGTCCTTGGTCGAATTGACATGCGCGATTTACTAACGATCCTTCGATCAATCCTTGGTCGCAACCGTGAGCTTGTGTTTGAGCTCGCGCGCCGTGAGGTCACAGAGCGATACGCGGGGACGGCACTAGGGTCGGTCTGGGCGGTCGTCACGCCGCTCTTGACGATGGCGATTTATGTGGGTCTGTTCGCGTTTGTTTTTCCGGTTCGACTCGGTGAGGGTGGTTCGCCGTGGTTCGGTGCGGCGCTCATTCTTTCAGGCATCGTTCCATGGATCACCGTCGCCGATTGCGCGACTCGCGCGCCGAATGTGCTCCTTGGTCATCGCGCGCTCGTGCGACAAGTCGTGTTTCCGATCGAGGTCCTACCAGCGAAGACGGTGGCGGCCTGCCTCGTTCCACAACTCGTCGGAACGATTGTGGGATTGTCGATCGCCTTTGCCACCGCTGGTCCGTCATGGATGCAGTTGCTCCTTCCGTTACTGTGGGTCACACAAGTTCTGCTCATGTTCGGAGTGATGCTCGTCTTCTCGACGCTTGGGGTTTGGCTGCGGGACCTTCGTGAAATCGTGGCATTTCTTGCAAACATCGGCTTGTATGTCGCGCCCATCATTCTGCTTCCACAGATCATTGCGGGCCTCCCGAACTTCGCACGCATCATCATCGCGGCAAATCCTTTCAGTCATATGGTCTGGTGTTTTCATGACGCGACTGTCTCTCACGCGTTCGTGCATCCGTGGTCGTGGTTCGCGTTTCCCTTGTTTGCCGCTAGCGCCCTCATCGCGGGTGCGCTTGTGTTCACGAAGCTGAAGCCGGCGATGGGCGAGGCGATGTGAGCATGGGTGAAGTTGTGTTGCACATTGGATTGCCCAAGACTGGGACGACAACTCTTCAGAGGGCGGTGTTTCCGCGTCTCGCGAGCGTGGTGTACGCGGGGAAGGACGCTTCTTCACACAGATTCGTCACACCGGAGCTAGGCGCCGCGATGGCCGCGGTCGTCTCCAGCGACACGATCCTCGGCGAGGTCGCGCCGCGGCTTGGGCGGGCCATCGCCGCGCTGCGTGAGACGGCGAGTGCTTCGACGCTCCTCATCTCGACGGAAGCGCTCGCGCATCCGTGCGCGCGCGACATCGGGCTCGTTGCATCCCGTCTCGCGCTCGCCGTTCCCGACGCACGCATTCTCATCACGCTCCGCGCTCAGGATTCGTTAGCGCTGAGCTGGTTTCGCTCGCATGGGCGTTTCGCGCAGTACCTCTTCCTGCATAAGGGCGAGTCGGAGCGCGTGCCTGCGCTGCTTGAACAACACGCGTGGTGGAGATTCGTTGTGCGTGAGTCGCGCGCGGGACTGCTCGCGATGCTCGACTTCGATGTCGTTTGCGCCGCATATGAGGCGAAGTTCGCCCGACGAGTGACGGTGTTGCCGCTCGAGCTTCTTTCCGCCGATCGTGTGGATTACTGCGCACGACTTGGATCCGCGCTCGGTGTTTCCGGCGCCGAGTGCTCGGAGCTGCTTGGGCATGCTCGGGAGAATCACGGTCTCAGTAGGAGGGAGGTATCTCTTGCGAGACTGCTCGCGCGACTCGGCATCAGCATGGAGTTCCTTGAGTTCCGAGGACGCAGTGCATTCCGCCGATTCCTCGCAGCGGGTTCGCCCGCCGACCGCGCGCTCAACGAAGAGATCGTGTCTGAGCTTTGCGAGCGCTTTGCAGCTGGAAATGCACGACTTGGCGCGCGCCACAACTTCGATGCTCGCAAACTCTGGCCAAACTGTTCATCACCCTGATTGTCTGCATTCGGATCGCGTTGCTCGCCCGCGTGCGGGCATCTGCGAGACCTCCCACGCGTCTGGCGATCTCCTCGCGCTTGGCGTTCAGACGATCCAAACAAAGGGACCGGAGGTCGCGCGTGCTCGCTCTCGCGCCAGAAAACCGGACGCTCCAAGGTCTCGCGAGCGCCGGCTTTGGGCCTGACAGTCGAGCCGCTACCCTTTAGCCGTGACCTTGGTAAACGCACTGTCGCCGATGCTTCCTCGCAATCCCCACTTTGATGACGCTCGCGTTGTTTGGAGCGACGAGTACGCGGGCCTCTATGCACCCGTTGCGTATGACGAGCAGTTCGACGATCAGTGGCGGTTGTTTTTGGAGCGCAAGACTGGCTTCTGCGATCACACGGGCGTGGAAACGAGCGACGAGTACATCGATGATCGCATTGCCGAGCTCACTGGAGTTTCCAATGTGCTCTATCGACGAAAGTGGGGCATGTTTGCGTCCTTGATGTCGCGGCTGAGTGGGCGAAGTGATCGACAAGAGCGACGCGGAGTCGGAGGTCGACTGTGGCTTGAGCCGAAGTTCGCGATCGACTTCTTCCAAGGCAAACGGTGTTTGGACGCAGGTTGCGGCGCGGGTCGTTGGACGAAGACGCTGCAGTCGCTCGGCGCCAACATGAAGTCGATTGATGTATCGACGCACGGCCTCGCATCGACGCGGCGGTTCAACGAGGATGTCTCGAAGTGCAGCATCTTCGACATTCCGAACCGAGGTGATTTGCATCGCGCGTTTGACTTCACCCTCTGCTGGGGAGTGGTGATGTGTACGCACGATCCTCAAGCGGCGTTCAACGCAGTTGCCAGCACAGTCAAGACTGGGGGCTCGTTGTACCTGATGGTGTACGCCCCGACCTATCACACTTCCCCGCAGGTGCTCGAGTGGCGGGCGCGCTACCACCGAGAATGCCGCACATTCGAAGAGCGGCTCGCCTTTGCGTACTCCATTGCGGATCGACCCGAAAACGCGATCAATCTGCTTGACATGTTGAATACCTTCTATAACTGGACGATTCCACTCGCCGTCTGCGCCGAGTGGTTCCGCGCCGCAGGCTTCGGTGATGTCGTACTGCTCAATCAGAACGAGCCACACGCCTGCGGCCTGCACATGCTTGGAACGAAGCGCTGAGATTGCCTTTGGTTACTCGCGTGGACTCTTTAGGGTCGACGCATAACAGGCGACCGACCGATCGACCATCTTGTCGAGTGCGAATGTACTGCGCACGAACGCTTGCGCGCGCTTCGACATCCGAGCGCGCAGCACCGGATTATCGAGAATCTGCAGCGCGCGCCGCGCAAGATCGTCGGCGTCTCCCACAGCACACAGAAATCCGCTTCCCTCGTGCTCGACTGCATCCGCGGTTCCGCCGCCAGAGGTTGCAACGACAGGGCAGCCGAGTGCTTGCGCCTCGATCAATGCATTTGGTGCTCCCTCGGTTCGGGACGCGTGGAGAACGACATCAGCGATCGAGATGAGCGCGGCGATGTCATCGCGGCGACCGAGGACCCGAAAACGCTTCGCGTCGATTGCTGCAGCACGAGCCTCAAGCGTGCGCCGCAACGGGCCGTCTCCAGCAACGCAGACGCATGCATCTTCATTCGCCCGCAGAATCAACTCTGCTGCTTGTGCAAAGATCCCCGGTTCCTTCTCCTCCGAAATCCGAAAAACTCCGAGTACGACGCGCGCGCTCCCGAGACCAAGTTCGTCGCGCAGTTGTGCGCGCATGCCTTCACTCGAGACGGGCAATGCATTAGGGTCGAACCCATTCGGAATGACGGTGAATCGTCCTGGATCGACGCCCATCCAAGCGGCGTAATCATTGGCTCCCGCACGAGAATTCGCGAGCAATCGCACGCGCGATGAAGCCGCGAATCGCTGATACCAAGGGAGAAAATAGAGCGCGTCGAGCATCGGAAAATTCGGTGGGCTCATCGCGCGAGTCGAGAGCACGATGCTGGGTACTCCCGCAAGAAACGCGGCGATTCCGCCCCAGATGTTTGCGTGATCGAGCCACGCGTGGACCACATCCGGTTGCAGTCGAACAAAGTCGCGAGTGAGTTCCGTGACCTGTTGGCGATACACAGGACTCAGCGCGGCAAGGCAACTCCTCACGGAGCGATCGGCGTGGATGCGCCGTGCGATCTCGGGAGGATTCGAGATGCCCATGACCTCGACGGTGACTCCGCCATTCTGCGCGAGCGGGAGGTAGTGTGCGTTCCCTCCCACCAGTGCGCTTGTTGTGAGGATTCGGACATCGATCTCGCCGCGTCGCGCGGTTTCTCGTGCGAGATTCACAAGCTGCCGCTCGCTCCCGCCAGCTCCCAAACTCCCGATGAGATGAACAACGCGATGACGCGTTCGCTCGGGTGGCGGCACCGGCGGAAGCGCCAAGATTCGCGCTGCGAGTTTCGCGTTGAAGGGCTTGAGTTTCCAGATACGCTGGCGGAGCGAATGCAATCGTTGCGGCGAAACTCCGAACCATCCGGCCACACGAGTGGCAACGAGCCACGCGGCGCGCCGCGCGAGGTGTGGGAGGCGACTCGGTCGCATTCGAGACGACATCCGCATTAGCAATGGCACGCGCGTGCGGTGAGGTTGCTGCATGGCGACATCAGATTGCTCCAAGGAAGGATCCTATCGCCGACGGGCACTCAGGACGCCTGCGATGCTCTTCGCGCGTAGAGCGCCAGCGTTTCGTCCACCATTCGGGTGAGACCGAACTTCTCTTGCGCAAACTCTCGCGCACGACTGGACATCTTGCGACGGCGGCCTTCATCTTTCAGGAGTGCGCTCGCCCGCGACGCGAGAGACGCAGCGTCGCCGACGGCGCACAGGTACCCGCTTCCGCCATCCTCCACCGCGTCGACGGTGCCGCCTCCCCGCGTCGCGACGACCGGGCAACCGAGCGACTGCGCCTCGATCAGCGCATTCGGCGAGCCCTCTTGCCTTGAAGTGTGAAGAAGGAGATCCGCGAGAGAAAGCAGGGCGCCAACATCCTCCCGCCGTCCAAGGAGGCGCAAGCGCCCCTCGTTCCATCCCGCGAGGCGTGCTTCTAACTCTGCGCGCATCGGTCCTTCGCCCGCGAGCAGGACGATTGCGTCAGGGTGCAGGCGGAGGATGCGCTCGGCGGCATCGATGAAGGTGAGTGGCTGTTTCTCTTCAGCGAGTCGGAAGACCCCAAGAATGACTCGCTTTCCAACGAGGCCAAGATCCTCACGCAGCGCGCGAAGTGAAGCACTGTCGGGCGCAACGCAGACACTTGGATCGAAGCCGTTCACAATCACTGTGAATCGCGAAGGCTCGATACCGATCCATGCGGCATAGTCCCTCGCGCCCACGGTTGAGTTCCCGACGAATTGCACACGCGGGCTTTGCGCAAAGGCGCGATACCACGGCAGGAACTCAGGAGAGTCGATGGTCGGGAAGTGCGAGGGGTTGACATTGCGCGTCGACAGGATGACTTGGGGGACGCCGACTGCGAGTGCGGCGATGCCCGCCCACATGTTGGTGTGATCAAGCCAGGCGTGGACCACATCCGGTTTCAAGCGAATGAACTCGCCTGCGAGTTCAACGACCCACGCGCGATAGACCTCCGGCAGTGGCGCGAGCAAGGCGTGCAGCGTTGTGGCTGACTCGAACGCCGCGAGGGACTCCTCGCTCGCGCTCGCGCCCGCCATCTCGACGGTCACCGCGGCTTCTTGCGCAATCGGAAGATAGTGCGCAGCGGCTCCCACCGTAGGGTGCGTCGTGAGAATCCGCGCTTCGATCTTCCCTCTCCGCTGCGTCTCTCGTGCGACATAGGCGAGTTGCCGCTCAGCGCCACCGGCCGCGAGTGAGCCGATCACATGCACGACGCGCAACTTTTCTCGCGGGGTTTCGAGGTGCGTCGCTGGTTGGAGCACAATGCTCGCCCTGACTTGTGCCATGTCTGTCGAGTGCGTGAGGGGAGGGTCGAGGGGTTGCGTGGTCTCCTCCGAGAGACTCTTCCACACTCGCACGCAATCACGCTTGACCCGCCTCGTCACACGAAGGGGAAGCGCAGAGAGTGGCGGCGGTTGCTCAACGGAGAGAGGCGCCCCAATCTCGATGGGAGTGTTTCGCAGAGCGTCGAGTCGAGTGGAGTAGCAGCGCATGGCGGGAAACGGGCGAGTAAACTTCGCGGGATGCTATCGGAGTCTGTCGATGCACATGATGTGGCGGATGCTTCCCGCGCACTTGACCGTGTCCTCGAAGCGTTTGCATCACTAGGCTTTCCGAGTCCGGTGGTCACCCAATGGTCGATTCCGCAGGCTGATGCGATTGACCTGGTCGCGGGATTGCGGCGTGATCTTTGCGGGATCGAGGCTCCGCGCATCCTCGAAGTGGGAACCTTTGTCGGCACGAGCGCACTCGTCATGCTCCTCACGATTCCCGGCGCGGTGGTGCACAGCGTCGATCCAAACTTCGCGCTTGAGGTTGAGTTCGACGCGATGCACTGCGCGCATCGAGGCGCGGATCTTTCGAGATCGACGCAAGAGGTCGCAGCACTCGCCGCCGAGCGTTTGGGCGTGCGCGACCGGCTTGTGCTTCATGAGGGCGGGTTCTCGACTGCCGTTTCATTTGCGGGAACCGCGCGGAACGCCAATGCGATCGGAGAGGCACTGCTCGCATCCGTTGGGCCGTTTGATGCAGCGTTCATTGATGGGTTGCACTTCGAAGAGACAGTGCTGGCGGATGTGCGTTTGGCTGCGCGGTCGATCACGCCGAATGGCTCAATCTATCTCCATGACGCGATTGGGTATTGGGGTTCGAGCGTCCGTCGTGCGCTGCATCGGTTCATGGAAACCGAGCCCTCGTACGGGCTCTCGCATGCGCCGTACGAAGACTTGTACCGGAGTATCGCACGCCTCTCGCGCGTGGAGCGTGCGGGGGATTCGTTCGATACACGCATGTCTCGCTGCTTTGGCGCGAGTGCAGACCGCTTCGCGGAGTGTCTCGCGCGATCTATCGCGTCAAGCCTTCCCGCGCTCAACGCGCATGCGCTCGACTCATGTTCTCAATCGACCGCACTGGCTCTAGGTTCGAAGGAAGGCGCTCCGCGTTGTGGAGTTTTCCTCGGAGGTCTCGACGATCTTCCATTCCTCGCGACAGCGCAACGGTTGAGGGAAGTTTGCGCGGGCATGGACGCCCTCGTCCTCGGTTCGACATCCGCGGGCGAACAAGGCGCTGCTGGAGCGGGTTCGCAACCCCTCGCCGCGCGGGTCGCGCAACTCTCGGCGGAAGGATTCGACACCTTCGATCTCGTGATGCCCTTTCTCGAGGCATTCACCTACGCGCTCGGAAACGGATGCGTGCTTCCGCGCGCCACCTCGTTTTTGATGAACACGATGGTTGCGATTCGGAGGTCGAGTGCGCTGCACGCGAGTGCGCTCGCACGCGGCCATCTTCCACTCGATCGACTCTCCGCGCGGAGTATTGAGTCTGCGCGATCACAACAACTTCACGACCACGCAGCGCTCCGGCGATCACAGTCGCAGGAGACGAGTTCACGCGAGCGCGGATTGGCGTTGAGCACCCAGTTCGCGGAACTCACGAATCGCATCGCGGCGCTCGCTGCGAGCAACGCGAACCTGGAACCGCGGCTGCAGTACTTTCTGAACTGGCGCATTCACATCGGCCGTCATCATTTCTGGCAATCTCGTCGCACGCAGTGACGGGCGCGATTACGGATTCGCCGTCGACCACTCGGCGCTCGCGGTGCGGATGAAGCCGCCTGATTGCTTCGCGAGACCGTTCATGATCCAACCGTTGATGTCGCCCGACTGCTGATTGCGCCAGAGGATGTCGAACTTCCCGTCGCCATCGATGTCGCGCACGGCATCGATGCGCCACGCGCTTGCAACGCCCGCGTGAATCAGTCCGCCGGAGACTTTGGTCAATCCGCTCATCAACCAACCGCTCACCGCGCCGGTCTGTTGGTTGTACCAGAGCACATCCGCGTTGCCGTCGCCGTTGAGGTCGCGTAGTGATTTCGCACTCCATGAGCTTGCGACCGCGTTGGGTGCGCCACTGATGTTCGCGACTTGGGCAACGCCGTCTTCATCCATGAGCCACCCACTCACGAATCCGAGCGCGCTGCGCCAAAGCAAGTCTTCGTAGCCATCACCATTGAGGTCGCCTACGCCGAGCAGATTGGCACCGAGGGCGGATCCGATGCTCCCGCCGGAAAGCTTGATCAACCCGTCCATGTACCACGCATTGGTCTGACCTGTCGCGTTGTTGTGGAGGACGAGATCCGCTCGCGCATCGCCGTTGAGGTCGCCGATGCCAGCGAGTTGCCAACTGGAGGGCAGTGCCCCAGAAATCGCGCCCTTCTCAATGATCGAGAGGCCGCTGGTGAGCCAGCCGAAGAATTGCCCGCTTCCGTTGCGGAAGATGAGATCGGTCGAGCCGTCTCCATTGAGATCACCGATGCCTTGGCACACATAGTCACTGGGAACGGTGTCCGCGAATACGGCGCCAGCTTTTCGGGTGAGTCCCTGCATCAGCCACGCGGCGACCTTGTGCGATTGTGCGCTGTAGAAGATCACATCCGAGTTCGCATCGCTATCGAGTCGATCTGCGTAGTAGGGGGTGAGCGATCCGCTGGGAACCGCAAACGAGCGAGCGTCGGCAGCGAAGGTCGCGACGCCGTAGCGGGAGTATCCAACCACACCGCTGAATTGGAGGCGCGTCCCGTTTGCGTAGTGCGCGGCCGCAACGGCGAACTGCCCGAGGTAGACCTTGAGGTCACTTCCCGCATCACCGAAACCATTGGTTGGTGGAAGGTTGTACCAACCACCCGTTCCGGCGATCGCGTTGGCCGCGATGTAGGTGGAGTCATCGAAGTCGGGATCGGGCACCGTGCCGTTCATGAGGTCGCCCTGCAAAGCGCCGATGGTGATGTAGGTGTCGTAATCCCAGTCATCCCCAGGTGGAAGAAAGGGAAGCGGAAGGAAGGACTTCGGAATCGCGCCCGCGATCTCTGCGTGGTGAAACTCTGCCGAAGCATTGCCCGTGAGGGAGATGTTCGTGTTGTAGATGTTCAGCAGGCGATCGGTTGACTGTGTGAATTGCGCATACACATCGACCATGTGAAAGCGACCGGATGGTGTGTCCACGACATAACTCGTGCTCGAGAAGCCAGAGAAGTCGGAGAGGGCGAAGGACGCGAGAGATGTCGCTGCAATGGCAGCAAAGGAGTCGGTGTACTTCTTCATGGAGGCGCTCCGGGACGATGGAGGTCAACCATCGCATCGGCGCGTGAAGTCGAGGGGTTCACCCTTGTTCGCACGGACGCTTCGAGTCACGCACAACGCCCCCGATTGGACAGGGCGTATCACTTGCGACGGCGGGCCCGATATGGTTCGCGCTCGCCTGCACACCGCCTCCGGTGCCGATGAAAAACTCGCCGCGCACATGACGGTTGTGCACGGCGAGTTTGATTTCGAGCTCGAGCTTTGCGAGCTTGCTCAGCCCGCGTTGATCACAGCTTCATGAATCACCCCATTGGAACCGACCAATTCGACTTTCCACTTGAACGACCCGTTGAAGTTTAGCCTGAGTCCGTGCGGCGACTTACCTGGGTGCAGCGCGGATGCCGCGGTGATAGCGGCGGAGGGCGAGGTGGTCACGCTAGCGATTGACCGATACATCCAAACATAATCCATAAGCGGATCACTGGTGTCAGTGAAGGTCATACTACCAACAACACTTGCGTTGTTCGCACGGTAGCGCGCGTACTTGAATTGCCCTGAACCGTCAATGATCTGAACGACATCAACATACGCAACACCACCCTCGATCTTCGAGGAAACCTCCACGACGGGCTTGGCGAGGGCTGCAACCGCTGCGTTGACGCAGTTTACGCATGCCGACACCGAGACTGTTTCGTATCCGCCGAAGACGGCCCCGCTGTCGACATTGCTGTCGTCGGCATTGCTTCCGCCGTGATCGTCAGCGTAGTCGTCTCGGTTGAGATCGTCTCCGTCGTCATCACAACCATTGCCGTCGTATCCGTGGTCATCGTTGTAGTCATCCGCGTTCAGGATCGCCCAAGAGAGGCTGACATTCTTCACAAACGCACCGGACTGTTTGAGAGCATTTTGGACGAGCCATGCATTCACATCGCCCGTATCCCGATTGCGCCAGAGGATGTCATCGTCGCCATCACCGTCCAAGTCCGCGCACGCTTCGGTGCGCCAGCTGAGTGGGATACCCGTGTTCATCACGCTCACATCGACGACCTGTCCATCTTCAACGAGCCATGCCAGAACTTTACCCGTGCCTGTGATTGAAGCAGATCCGACATGCCGAATGACAACATCATCGGTACCATCCGCATTGAGATCCCCGATAGCGGTTACAGCCCACTCGCGCTCTAGTGTGCCTGCCGGCCCCATGAGAAGCTCGCCCGACGCATTGAGACCGCTCATTTGCCAACAAATGGGTTGATCGAACTGGTTGCGCCAGAGAATGTCATCATCGCCATCACCATCGCAATCGCCCGTTCCGAGGAACTCCAAGCCATGCGCAGCGCCAATCATCCCGCCGCTCAACTTTGTCGCGCCGTTCATCAGCCAACCATTGACTTGCCCAGTGAGGGCATTCCTCAGAAGTACATCCGCCTTGCCGTCGCCGTTGAAGTCCGCACACGCGAGGAAGTGCCATTCCGCAGCGATGCCGTTACTAATGTTGCTCGAGGATGCGATGTAGAGCCCGTTCAGCCGCGAAATCTTGAATGCGCCGTTGGATTTCAATCGAACGAGCGCGCACTGCTTCCCATCTCCATAGAAGTCGCCGAGCCCGCAATACTCTGCACCTGAGCCGAGTCCGGTGCTCAGAATGGCGCCCGTCTCGCGTGTGAGTCCATTCATTTTCCAGCCGCAGAGGTTTCCACCGACGGGGTCAAACCACACCACATCACCCTTGCCATTGTCATTGATGTCCCCGCGCGTCGTGTTCACACTAAACGATGCAACGGCGCCTCGATTTGTGTTCGTGATATCTGCCCCGTAAATCCCGGCAAGCAAACGATCTCCGTCGATAGCGACACTGCACCCGAGGTTGTCACTTGAATAGTAGGCACTCCTGATGAAGCGCGCTCCGAACTGAGTCAGTGTGCCTGGGGAACCGAGTGTGAATCTACAGACACGAACGCAGCCTGCACTGGTTGTCGAGATTCCGACGGTGGCGTTGGGAGAGCCGACGGCGCATCGAAGCCCAGAGGCGCACAGAGAGGAGCCGAACCCTTCGTTTGCGACGCCGTTTTCTGGGCTCATCTGAGCTCCCAGTGCTGGGGGGACTCCTTTGAATGTCGTGAAGACATACATTGAGCCGGTGCCGACCCCGGAAGCTAGCATGCCTGGCGCGCCAACCCAGACGAGATCGAATCCGTCGCTGTGAGAAAGCGCAACCGCGTGTCCGAAGTACTCAAGATCTTGTGGATCGTCCGAGCTGATGACTGACACCCCATTCCACGTTCCGTTCGTATTGGAGAAGAAGTGCGCTCTGCCTTGATTCGCGGATTGAAATGGCGCTCCGACGATGGCGCGGTTGCCACCATGAGTGGACACGCTGAGCCCGAAGTAACCTTCGGAATCTCCTCCACCGATGGAGGTGATCTTCACGCCGGCGTCGAAACCGGATCCCAGAGTCTCACGGAAGATGTAGGCAGCGCCTTGATGCGAGTTTCCGCCGATGGTGGCGAACGGCGCACCCACGATCACGGTGTCGCCGTGGATGGAGACACTTCGTCCGAATCTATCATCTATTGCGCCGTCACTCGCAGTTAGCTTCGCGATCTGAATCCAAAGTTGTCCCCCTTTGCGAAAGACATAGGCCGCGCCCTTGCCGCCTGCGTCTGGCGCACCAATCACAATCGTGGCAGCATTCCCTCCCGTTGGGCCGATCACAGACGCGCTCCAACCGAAGTAATCTCCGGCGGCGGTATCGAAGCCCGCGAGGGTTGCTTCGATGTTCCACACGCCAGTTGAATCTCGAACGAACACCGTGGCGAAGTCGGCCCACGGCGCGGTAGCAATCGCCGTATCGCCCGCCATCGCGACACTCCAACCAAAGTAGGATCCACCCCCAGCTCCGAAAGGCCCGAGCAGTTGCCTCTCCGTGCGCGTGACCGTTTGCGCGACGGCAATGGAGTTTGCAAGGGCGATGATGAGCAGGAAGCCGCGGCAGATTTTCGTTAGTGCGATCTTCATGAATTCCTCTGTGTTTGATCAACGATCCGTGCTGACAATCTAACACAACTAACTATGAGTAGGTTGGATTTCTGTCGGGAATCATGGGGACCACGCTGCATCGTAAGACGGGCACGCTAGATCACCCGAACTCTGGCGTCGGGAAGCTCAGCACTCACTACGAGGTAGCGAATCAATTCTAGGACTAGTCGTGCCGAAGCGGCGGGCGGGAGCGTGTCAGTGCCGGTGAGAGAACCCCACGCGCGTGCGTCGGATGCGGTCAGCGTTTGCGCGCAAGCCCACGCGCCGTTTGCAGCCCGATTGAAAACGGTGGCAGGCCTTGCCCCCTTGCGCCGACGGCCGCGGTCGAAGCCGTCATTGCAACACTCCTTTCGAAAT